>NZ_JCACKA010000080.1:0-78449 GCF_059505145.1 Mojavia sp. | reverse complement strand
GATGAACGAGTCTTTGATACTCGTGAATGAGTCTTTGAGGTGGATGAACGAGTCTTTGAGCCTCGTGAATGAGTCTTTGAGGTGGATGAACGAGTCTTTGATACTCGTGAATGAGTCTTTGAGGTGGATGAACGAGTCTTTGATACTCGTGAATGAGTCTTTGAGGTGGATGAACGAGTCTTTGATACTCGTGAATGAGTCTTTGAGGTGGATGAATGAGTCTTTGATACTCGTGGAAGAGCCTCTGCATCTCATCCGCGGCTTCTTTGTTCCTTTCCCTTTAACCTTTTCTCTAATTAAAGAGTTTTTTTATGCTGTACGCAATTCTTCATAGCTCTATTGTGGTCAGCTACAATTCAGAGACAACCTGTATTCAATATTTGATGGGAGTGTAAAAAAAATCCTGAGTTTGTTGAGGCTGCGATCGCATCTGCTCATCTCTAATAACAGAATTCTCTGCTAGAGTGCGATCGTTATTGATGTACTTCGGGAAAAGGAGATTGACGAGATTATACAAACAGGCAATACCTTTCCATGTAAAACTTGGAAACGCCGTTATGCAACAATCGGTTAAGCTGGTTATTTCAAAAAGATTTAGCTAAAACTTTGGACTAACGCCACTTATGAAGTGTTAGTGGCAGTGGGTGACCTGAGATTCGAACTCAGAACCAGCGGATTAAGAGTCCGATGCTCTACCGTTGAGCTAGTCACCCACACGAAAAATGATTATAACAAATTGCTGGCGGGTTTGCTAGTACAGTAGCTCACAAAATAGTTCTGGTTTGGGGAATTTGACGATGAAGGTTGTTTGTCCGGCTGCACTTTCTACGTGAATTGAGCCGCCTAGATGTTTGACCATTTTCTGCACTAATGCCAGTTCCAATCCTGTGCCACTATGTTTCCAGGAATCGTTTTTAGTAAGGTGATAGAACGGCTCGAAAACTCTTGAAAGTTGCTCGGCAGGAATTTCTAATCCAGAGTTGTGGAAACTAATCTGCACCATATCTGCTACCAACCCAGCTGATACTGTAATTGCCTGACCCCCAGGTGTGTATTTGCAGACATGGTTTAATAGTTCTGTGACAATCCGCTCTAAATCTGTGATATCTGTTTCTAAAAGCGGCAGTTCAGGTTGAATATTCAAGTTTAACTGCTGTCGTTGACAGGCGGCGACTTCTTGAAAAGACTCGACAATTGGGGGAAGCCACGTTTGTAAGTCAATGGCAATTAAAGTTTGAGTATCGGGTGCGGCTTGTGGATGTGTAAATGTGAGCAAGTCGTTAATTAACTTACTGCTTCGTTCACACTCGTTATGTAGAATCTGCAACAGTTGTGGAACTATATCTTTATCCAGTAGCTCCTCTAGTATGAGAAAACTTTCGAGGGTTTGGGCTGCAAGGCTAATACTAGTTATGGGTGTACGCAGTTCATGAGCGAGGGTGCGGAGAAATTCGCTTTTGAGTCCTGCAACTGTTCCTAGTTCTCTAACCTGCGTTTGGGTAGTTTCATAAAGTCTAGAACCACGAATAGCGATCGCACATTCATTTGCTATTTGCTGCACTAGCTCAATTTCAAATTCATCAAATTGCTGTTGTGTTGGACGGATCAGCCAGATATTACCGATAATTCCCTGTCCATCAAAAATGGGATAAGCTATCTGAGCGATCACTCGCAATTTCGGCTGCCATCCCGGAATAATTTCCATAGAATGCAGAGGTTGTTTTTGCAACAGTCGTTGATAAACTTCGGGGAAGTCTGCAAGGTGTTTAATCAATCCTTGACACGAGGGTTCGCTATTAGTGTATTCATAGGCGATCGTTGTCAGTTTATAGTCACTGCTATAAAGTTCGATTTGGCAACGATCAGCTTTGAGTAATTGTGCTAATTCTTGAGTTACTGTTTGCAAAATTGAAGTTTCATCAAGGCGATCGCGGATTTGCTCAGTGATGCGTCGCGCCAAAGCTTGAAAGTCTTGAATTTTTTGTAACTCGGCTGTGTACTGCTGCATTTGCAAATCCAGCTTGGCTTTGAGGTTTTGTACCTGCTGCTGAAGTTCTGCTTGCTGGGCTGCAATTTCGATTTGGGTTGCTAGATGCTTGAGCAAGTCAATTTCTGTATCTTGCCATTGATGCGGTTTCAAGCAATGTTGGGCAATTAATAACCCCCATAAATTCTGCTGTAAAACAATCGGCACAATTAAATTAGCTCTCACCTGCAATGAAGCGAGAAAATCTCTTTGACAAGGATGCAACCCAGCTGCATAAATATCTTCAATAACTTGAATCCCGCCGCGTCTGTAGCGTTCTCGATGTTTAGTGCTGAAGCAGGGATCTTGAATATTTTTTCCTAACAGTGGGCTGCTAATCACAGTTGATTCGGCAATGATTACCCCACTACTATCAGGCTGAAAGCGGTAAACCATTACGCGATCGCACTCTAGCAAAGGCCGAATTTCTTTGACTATCTGATGCAGAATTGGATCTAAATCTTGTGATTTGCGAATTTGTTGAGCGATCGCTGCTAACAGTTGCTCACGTTCTGCTTGCAGTTTTCTTCCTCGTTCTGCTTGTTTAGCAGCAGTAATATTGTTGCTAGTGCCAATTAACCGATATATTCTAGATTTAGCATCTCGTAGTGGCGTTAAAGTCGTAATCCACCAAGTAGGAATTCCTTGAAATTGCAAACATTGTTCATAGGAAATCGTTTTACCAAAGCGCACACAGTCGCTATAGTGCTGACGCACCTTGGCAGCATCGATTGGTGAAAGGATATCTTCTGGCCTTTTACCTTTAAGATCCTCTGAGCAGATTCCTACCCATCTTTCATGAGTTGGATTGAGCGCTACATACCGAAAATCTCCGTCTTCTAGAACATCGACCACAAAAATCGATGCCTGCACAGAATCGTACATACTCAGTAGAAACTGCTCACCACTACTTTTATCACCTAAGTCTTCTTTGAAGATAAAGTAAGGAGATGATAGTTGTGTCAACTCTACAATTGATTCAGATTGATTATTCATGCGAGAGTCCCTGTCTGGTGTTACTGACTCATCTAGGCGCTCTCTGTTATCGTTACGGTGGTAAGAATGCTCCTTAGCGCCTAAAGCAAAGGATTGTCAGCCTTTATTATCGATATTTGTGTCTTTCTCGATTTCTAATTAGAAATCTCGGAAAGTGTATAAAAGTATGCTTAACAAATCCTGCTCGTTGAAGACGAAAATGCATTGGCAGGCTAGTTCAAACTTACTTGAAATTTATTGGTAACATTTTCTTAAGAATTTTGCATATATCTTAAGTAGAATCAAGTAATCTATTAATAATTTCTGACAAAACTTAATACAATTGGGGTGAAGTATTCAAAGCAAGCAGAAACAAGTTATCTACTTAAATTAAAGCTTACCAGCCAGAGGCCGAAACAGGAAGTTACTTAAACAATTTATAAGCGTTAATCCCTGTGAGGAAAGCAACTACCAACCAAGTGATTGCTAATCCCACGACTTCGCCGAAAAATAATTGTGTGAGTTGGCGTAAAATGATTCCGGCAATAGAACCAATCGGTATGGCAATTGCCCAACTTGCGGCACTAATAAATATCCATCGCCAGGCTGTAGGGTTTGGCTGATAAATCGCCAACCATTGAGCAAATCCAATCCCAAAGCCGCCAATTGCGCCATAAAACGCTCCTGAGATGATTCTTTGGGGAAACAGCTCAGTTGTAGGTACAATCCAACCCACAGCACCAACACCAATAACGGTAATTACAAGCCAAGCCACAATGGTGAACAACACCCACCTAAGATAAAAGATGCTATGTCTGAGAATCAAACCTTGAGACAAAGCGATCGCCAGCCCACCGATAACCGCCTGGGGAATACCAACATCTGACTTTTCGCCAATTTCAATTAAAAACAAACTCACCAAAAAACCGCTAAGAGTAGCTACAACCCACTGTAATGTAAAGCTAAATTCAGTTTTGGTAGGCGCGAATAACATCAAATTTTCTTTGGTAGTAACAATGGTCTTGTAGCTTTGGTATTAAACATTTCTAGAAAAACCCTGCGCCGCGTATGGGGTGATTCCGGTGAGATGTAACCCCACAAACTCTCCCAGTAGAAAAAAGAGATTCCGGGAAATTTGCGATCGCGTACTGCTTCAACCTGTTCTCTAATTTGTGCTATTTCCACAGGATCGCGTAGAGTTCCTGTTGATATACCAATTCCTACAGGAATTTGACTGCGAGCAAATTCTACAGATGGCTTTTCTAGTTCAGCAATAAAACTGTTTTTGTCATCTCGATATACCTGCAAAATTAACTCATCCACCAGGCCTTTTTTAATCCAATCCTCCCAGTTTTGTAGGTAATACTTATAAGCAAAAGCTTGAGAGTTGGGAGATAGAGAGATTTTGACATGAGGTTTAACCGCTTTCACCGCTTGATAAATTTCTGCCATGAAATAAGTAATTTTATCTGCTCGCCAACGCATCCATTCTGGGTCAAAAGGATTACTTGGAGGCCTTTTACCTTGATGTTCTTGCTGATAGAGTTCGATAGTAAAGGAATCATAACCAAACTGCACTGGCATCCCAAAATGGTCATCAAGCTGGATGCCATCCACATCGTAATTACTGACTACTTCCACAATTAACTCTTGGATAAACTCTTGAACTTGCGGATGTAGAGGATTTAGCCAAGCTTGCTTACTAATATAACTATTGTCAATTTCCTCAGGTGGGATTTCTTTGAGAGATTTTATACCTTCTTTCCCAATTGTCAACCAGTCAGGATACAGCCTTGCTAATTCTGAATTAGGCGGCGTCATGAAGCCGTATTCAAACCAAGGGACAACACTTAAACCTTTAGGTTCAGCTAGTTGAATAAACTTGTCTAAAACATCTCTTCCACCATGCATGAATTTGAGCAAAGGTTGAGTATCTGAACCTATAACTCTTGCGGCTACTGCGCTCTTATAAAAAGTCTGCCCTCTATTCCAAACTACAGGATAAATAGTATTAAAATTGAGTGCCGAAAGTTGGTTTACAGCGCGGTTAATACCCCAAGGCATAAATAATACACCACTGGCAACATTAGTTAGCCAAACGCCACGAATTTCTGTTGTGGTTGGAGGACTTGCTTTTTGGTAATAACTTGAGAGTGAAGGAAGCGACAATACTATTAAGCATAGTACTAATTCCAAACATAGCAAGTAACAGAAACAACGGCTAGCAAACCGATTCATTTATGGGTTTGACTTTGTTTTGAAGGAATAGAAGGATTAATATACTTACCAAATAAATCGCAAACCTCCGGATTATGTGGAGGAATGATGATTTATTACTAATACACGAAAAAGCAAATAAATATTTTATGTTCTCGCACTTGAGCAATAATTACATTTTTTCAACTTTTGAGTATAGCAAACCTAACCTTTACTTTTTCAGTCATACTATACAAAAAAAGCCTGGGGTAGCAGGCTTGTCTACTATATAGTATGCACAGGCAGAACTAGTGTCTATATAAGCTGAATGGTCAATAAACTTCAATAAGTATTTCTACTCTGAGTGACTAAAATTTTTCAATTCCTTCAAATTGCTTGAGACTTGAGCTACTTGCTGCTTCACCACAAGTACGCGGTGTAGGAAATAACTTCTCAGGATTTGCCAATCCTTTAGGATTAAATACTTGTCGTACCCATTGCATCGTTTCTAAATCAGTGGGGCTAAACATCTCTGGCATATAACACTTCTTTTCTTCACCAATGCCATGTTCGCCAGAAATACTACCACCGACTTTGACACAAAGCTTAAGAATTTTTGCACCTAATTCTTCAACTTCATGTAAAGCTCCAGGCACAGAATTATCATAAAGAATTAGCGGATGAAGATTACCATCTCCAGCATGAAATACATTGGCTACACGGTAACCATATTGTTGACTTAATGACTCAATTTCTTGAAGCACATAGGGTAATTGAGTCCGAGGAATCACACCATCTTGTACATAATAATCTGGGCTTAAATGTCCGGCAGCCGCAAAAGCAGCTTTGCGTCCTTTCCAAAGTTTTAATCGAGTTTCTGGATCGCTAGCAAATGTGACATTACGCGCTCCATTTTTTTTACAAATTTCCACAACTCGCTGTTTATTGCCTGCAACTTCTACTTCTAAGCCATCAATTTCTATTAGCAAAATCGCAGTAGCATCGCGGGGATAACAATTTGTAGCTACAACATCTTCAACAGCATTAATACTAAAGTTATCCATCATTTCCATACCACCAGGAATAATTCCCGCACTGATGATGTCGGAAACCGTTGCCCCAGCAGCTTCGATGCTAGTAAAGTCTGCTAAAAGCACACAAATTGATTCTGCACTTTTGAGAATTCGTAGTGTAATTTCTGTGGCGATACCTAAAGTCCCTTCTGAACCGACAAATAAACCGGTTAAGTCATAACCAGGCATTTCAGGAATTTGTCCTCCCACATCGACAATCGAACCATCAGGAAGCACTAATTTCAATCCCAAAACGTGATTGGTTGTGACACCATACTTGAGGCAATGCACCCCGCCAGAGTTCTCGGCAATGTTGCCCCCAATAGAACAAATAATTTGGCTAGAAGGATCGGGAGCGTAGTAAAATCCAGCACCGCTAACAGCTTGTGTAACCCAACTGTTAATAACTCCTGGCTGAACAACAGCCCGCTGATTTTCCAAATCAATGCTGAGTATTTGCCGCATTAAAGAGGTGACAATCAAAACTGAGTTTTCCCCAGGTAACGCACCGCCAGATAAACCAGTGCCAGAACCACGGGCGATGAAAGGAATAGAGTATTGATTGCATATCTTCACCACCTCGGCAACTTGTTCTGTATTTCTTGGCAGCACAACTAGCGCAGGGCGTTGGCGATAAGCAGTTAAACCATCGCATTCATAAGTAATCAGTTCTTCACGGCGTTGTACCACGCCATTTTTGCCAAGAACAGCCTCAAAAGCTTTGATAATAGGTTTCCAGTTACGTTGTTGTTTATCTTGGGTAAGCATATTGCCAGAATGATTAAGTGTGTAGATGCACTACGATTTGCCGCAGTTTAGGATGAAGTCTGAATTGTAAAAAGTAATTTTGTTAATTAAATCCTATCTGGATCTACTGCCATTCTCGCAATTTAGCAGCTAATTTTGCTGCACATTCCTCAACCTGTTGTCGTTGTGCTTGTTCTTCCCTAATCAAATCTTCCACAATTGGTGTTGAGGTATTTGTTATAAGGCGAACGTGGATGCAGGGATATCTAAATCTTCAGCTAGGTAGGTTTCACCAAAGCCGCCTTGTCCCAATTGCTCGATAATTTGGTAACGCTGCCGTAAGATTTTGCCAATCATTGAAATCATGCTGCATAAATTATTCTGTAAATATTGGCACAACTAACTTAAGCTTACCGTCGTATATACACGGTAGAAAACTGGCGATCGCACTTTCAAACTTAATCAACTAAGCTATAAATAACGCTCTTAAATAGTGGATAAAGTCATGGTTGAGCAACTTTTAATCAATGATGATAATTACTACGTACCAGATGCCAACCAGCTAGTCACCGAAGATGATACGCCTGTGGATAATTTTGCCTCTGAAAAACAACAACGCCTTTTGGTTGGCTCCCTTTACAGTTCTAAACAGCAGCAAACTTTATTAGCAGCAGCTAATGTAGGCATTTATCACGCCTACAAACAGCCTGCTATTGTACCTGATGTCTTTGTGAGTTTTGATGTTGAAGTCCCTGAAAACTGGTGGGAAAAACAAAATCGTTGTTATATGCTTTGGGAGTTTGGTAAACCGCCAGAAGTAGTAATTGAAATTGTCTCTAATAAAGAAGGTGATGAATTAAGTAAAAAGCTAAATATTTATGAACAAATGCGAGCCAGTTACTATATCGTATATGATCCTAACCAACAGCTAGGAGAAAAAATATTGCGCGTTTATGAACTAAGAGGAAGACGCTACTTTGAAACTTCAGAAACGTGGCTTGAACAAGTTGATTTAGGTGTAACTCTTTGGGAAGGTAAATTTGAAGGCAGACAAGATGTCTGGTTACGCTGGTGTTCTCAAAATCATACTGTTTTAGCAACTGGAGATGAACTTGCTCAACAAGAAAGACAACGCGCTGAACAAGAAAGACAACGTGCTGAACAGGCTGAACAACGCGCTCAATTATTAGCAGAAAGACTTCGAGCTATGGGTGTAGATCCCGACAATCTCTAGGAACCTTTTACAGGCATGATAGAGAAACAAATAAGACAGAGATGATGCAATGAGTAATTTGATTTATCGAGTGTGGAATTTTTTCCTATTCCTGGAATCATTCCAATTCAATACAGATTTTCGAAGGAAAAGCATATTAGTGAAACTATTTTCAAAGGAAGTTTAGTTCAACTCTCAGCCAAAGGCGCTAAGGTTCGCTCTGAGAATGTAGCAAAAGATTCTATACCGCCTGTACAGACTAATCTCAAGCTCAACTTATTGGGACAAAATATACCAGCGGAACTTCAAGAAGATATATATGCCAAAGTTATAGATAAAGCAGCAGAAAATGGCAATTTTTATATCCATTTCTCTGCTAAATCTCCAGCTATCCAAGCGAGATTAGATGCTCTGTACCAATCAATAAAAGCTTAAAATTTTTGTCTAAATATTAATTTTAATTAATTTGTTTTTTTCGATTTAATAGCAAATATTACTTATGTTCATACCCTATCAAATACCAGTAAACTCCTGCACACGCCGCCAAACATTCTCTAATAAATCAGGATCATCTGCATTAAACCATTCAATTTGTGGATATGCTCGAAACCAAGTACGTTGACGTTTAGCAAATTGCCTTGTATGCAAAACTATTAATTCTTTCGCTTGCTCCAAAGAAATTTCTCCGGTTAAATATTGCCGGATTTCTTGATAACCCAGAGTATTTAATAAAGTTAAATCAGCGCCATATTTTTGACACAGAAAATCCACCTCAGCTACTAAACCATTTGCTATCATTTGCTCAGTGCGTTTATGAATGCGATCGCCTAACCGCTCAGAATCGCAATCTAAACCAATTTGCAAAATCGGATAATTCGGTGGATTTTCTCCTTGTTGTTCCGAAATGGGGATGCCAGTCACGTAATATACTTCTAAAGCTCTTAAAGTCCGTACTGGATCATGAGGATGAATTTTTTGGGCAGCAGCTGGGTCAACTTGTTGCAACATAGCGTAAAGTTGAGTTTGGCCTAGAGATTCGAGTTGCGATCGCAACTCTTTATGTGGTGGAACTCTGGGAATCTTCATGCCTTGAACAATAGAACGTATGTATAAACCAGTACCTCCAACTAATAACATTGGGGAAATAGGAATAGAAGCAATGAAGGCTTGCGCTTGTTCCTGGTAATCTGCTACCGTCATCGTGTCTGTGGGGTCACAGATATCTATTAAATAGTGGGGCACTAATTCTTGTTCCGCTACTGTTGGTTTAGCCGTACCGATATCAAATTCGCGGTAAACTTGGCGGGAATCTGCACTGAGAACGACAGAACCCAAACGCGTAGCTAAAGCCAATCCCAAACTTGACTTACCCGTTGCCGTTGCTCCACAAATTACAACCAATCTAGTCATTAGTCATTATTTATTAATATATTTAGTTATTTTGCCATTCCTCACGCCTCATGCCATTTCTACTAAGGGGTTGCAGCCCCTATATAAACTTCTCACAAAAATGCCCTAGAGACGTCATTAAGGCTTTTGTGTTAGAATTTTGGAGTGTTTTGCCTTTTACATATTTTAGGCGAGTTCAACCCCACGCATCAGGAGAATTTTCATGACGAGCAGTTACAGTGCCGATCAGATTCAAGTTCTGGAAGGTCTGGAAGCCGTCCGCAAACGACCAGGGATGTACATCGGTTCCACTGGCCCAAGAGGACTCCACCATTTAGTTTATGAGGTGGTGGACAATTCTATTGATGAGGCTTTGGCAGGTCACTGCACTCATGTGGAGGTGGATCTCAACGCTGATGGTTCTGTGTCCGTAACAGATGATGGTCGGGGCATTCCTACTGATATTCACCCAAAAACGGGTAAATCGGCACTGGAGACAGTGTTAACCGTACTGCACGCCGGAGGTAAGTTTGGCGGTGGTGGCTACAAAGTTTCTGGAGGATTGCACGGGGTTGGGATTTCTGTTGTTAACGCCTTATCTGAGATTGTTGAAGTTACAGTTTGGCGAGATAAAAAGGTTCATCTCCAGCGCTATGAACGAGGCGTCCCAGTTACCGAACTGCAAGCCAAGCCCTACAAAGAAGCTAGAACAGGAACTTCTGTCACCTTCAAGCCAGATACTCAAATTTTTACCAATGGTATTGAGTTTGATTACATAACTTTAGCAGGTCGCCTACGGGAACTAGCATATTTAAATGCAGGCGTCAAAATTACATTTACTGACCACCGCTTGGAACTGCTAAAAAGCGATACACCTAAGATAGAGACCTATGAATATAAAGGTGGTATCAAAGAGTATATCGCCTACATGAACCGCGAGAAGCAGCCACTGCATGAAGAAATTATCTATGTGCAAGGCGAACGCAGCAATGTACAAGTAGAAGTGGCCTTGCAGTGGTGTACTGATGCTTATACAGATAACGTGCTGGGCTTTGCTAATAATATTCGTACAGTTGACGGTGGTACGCACCTGGAAGGTTTGAAGGCGGTTTTGACTCGGACATTAAATGCGATCGCCCGCAAACGCAATAAAATTAAAGAAAATGAACCTAACCTCAGTGGCGAACACGTCCGCGAAGGTTTGACAGCAGTTATTTCTGTTAAAGTCCCTGATCCTGAATTTGAAGGACAAACCAAAACTAAACTTGGTAATACAGAAGTCCGAGGAATTGTTGATTCTCTAGTAGGAGAAGTTCTCACCGAATATCTAGAATTTCGTCCTGGTGTCGCCGATGCAGTTTTAGATAAAGCCATCCAAGCTTTTAAAGCCGCAGAAGCTGCGCGTCATGCACGGGAGTTAGTGCGACGAAAATCGGTGCTGGAATCTTCGCCTTTGCCTGGAAAATTGGCAGATTGTAGTTCTCGCGATCCCAGCGAATCGGAAATCTTCATTGTGGAAGGGGATTCAGCAGGTGGTAGTGCCAAACAAGGACGCGATCGCCGCACCCAAGCGATCCTCCCCCTACGCGGTAAAATCCTCAATATTGAGAAAACCGACGACGCTAAAATTTACAAAAATAATGAAGTTCAATCGTTAATCACCGCACTTGGTTTGGGAGTCAAAGGCGAGGAATTTGATCCTTCCCAACTGCGCTATCACCGCATTGTGATTATGACTGACGCTGACGTCGATGGAGCGCATATCCGTACACTCTTGTTAACATTCTTCTATCGGTATCAGCGATCGCTTATTGAACAAGGCTTCATCTATATTGCTTGTCCCCCACTATATAAATTAGAACGGGGTCGTAGCCATGATTACTGCTATAGCGATCGAGAACTGCAACAAAAAATTGCTACATTTCCCAGCAATGCCAACTACAACATCCAACGCTTCAAAGGACTGGGTGAAATGATGCCAGAACAACTCTGGACAACGACAATGAACCCAGAAACCCGCAAAATGAAGCAAGTGGAAATTGAAGATGCCGCCGAAGCTGATCGCATTTTCACCATTTTAATGGGCGATCGCGTTGCACCTAGGCGAGAATTTATCGAAACCTATGGCTCCAAACTCAACTTAACGGATCTGGATATTTAATAGTAGTTTCTCTCACTACTCTCCTGTCCTAAAAAGTTGGTTATTAGTAATGAGTAATTGGTAGTGGGTGATAGTACAAACCTATCACCCATTTTCTTTTTTATACTTTATATTTTAAAAAATGCTGATTTCTGTTAATAATTCCCTAAATTTCATGTTTCCTATAATCACGATGTTTTCCACAAACACCACTGCCAATCAATGTTTGGCATAACTAGCACGGTCAGTAGGCAGTCATGGACGTTTTCAAAACTTAAGGGATTACCTCTAGCCAGTTGACATACCGACAAGTTAAAACACTTGAGAATAGTTCTGTTAACGGTTGATCGTGCCAGCAACACAATCATCGTCAACAATGCTAAGGTAACTTAGGCAAATATTCCCGCTAGCAATAGCATCACTAACATATTTGATCAGGTAATTCTGTCATCAAATTTCCAACTTAGCCCGAAAATTAACCACACAGCATAGTAGTTCAGCAAAGTTAAGACTCACCAGTTGAAATTAGGAGGAAGTCACCGTTTCAAGGTAGACGAGGTTTATATATTTTCGACAGATTAGAATTGCTTAATAAAAATATACAATTGTTAATCTCAAAGATGGAAAAGTTTCTCTGCCAGTGTGTGCATAATCATACACTTTTGTCAACAGCACTGTTTAGTATTGCAGTAATTGAGTATTCGCTAATATTTTAGCTTCGCGTTGAGTTAAATAAGGCGTACAAGTCATAATCTATGGCTTCCAATAGCTATTGCTCGCAAGCAAGGAGCGAGCGTATTTGTTATTGTTGAAGAACAAAACTCAAGAATTATCTAGTAAACGGGTATTTGGTAAGTGGCTTGAGAATTAACTATTCAAAATATGGCTTTGATTTTATGTAATTAATGGTATTAAAATTTACTTAAAGATGTTTTAAAAGTCAGTGTTTAACTAAACCTATAAATTCTTTAACTTCAGCAGGAAAATTATTGCTAGTCTGAATGTCAAATCCTTAATGTATTGATTAAAATATCGTTGTATACAATAGGAAAAGTTTGTCAAGTTTCATAAGGCTGAAATCTCAGCAGTGCGCTAACGTGTGAATAAGACCAATTAGTTAAATCTAAATTGATCTGCCATCAGGCTCATTCTGCCACAACTTTAACTCCTCAGTTAAAGTTATTGGCAAACAAAAGACAGAGTGTCTAAAGGCAAACACCATCCTACTTGCTGCATCTATAAACGAGAATTACCCTTTTAGCTTCACGAACTGAGTAATTTATGAAGGAAATGTAAAAATGAGTGCGCTAATGCTTCTCGTTTGAGTTAATATAAAATGCGCTGTTTCTAAGTAATTAATGTTGTGCATTCTACTTGGAATAGTGTGTGGGCAGGTGTACCTACCTTTTAATCTAAAGTCAATGCCACTGCAATTACAAAAAGATTCAGAAAAGATTTAAAGCTATGACTACCGTTTTGAAGTTCTTTTTGATATTAGTGGCTTTACTCAGTTTAAGGACTACAAGATTAACACACAAAAAGAGTGCAATTTCTGTGAAACAGGCTACAATCGGAACAGTCTTTACGGAAGAATCTGCCAACAGTCATAATTAATTTGACTGTAGAGGTAAATTTTCTTGATCAAGACACGTCTTTTTTTGACCAATCAGTTAAAGGTGGTATGCGAAAGCAATACCCATAGCATTTACTAAGGTGAACAAGTCAGCTATAACAGCGATTTCCATACTTAGTAATAAACTCCTCCAAAGGAGTGGTAAAAGTCCCGAAAATGTTTAAGACAAATTAGTCAAAACAATATTTTCGGTTGTAAACTAGCTCACTTAATAAGAGCAGTAAACACGTCTTGAGTAATTGATTCTGCAAGGAGCATGAGGAACGCGGCATGAACCAGGCTAACAACGTACTCGAAAGCATTTTTCAGCCTGACCTAGAAATAATGAATCAGCCTGAGCTCGAGTTAGAAGAACTCTTAATCGACGATGAAGAGGAGTTGATTACCGATGATGGCGAAATTGATGAATTTTTAGAGCCTCAGTCTGATGAGGACGACGCAAAGTCTGGAAAAGCCGCTAAATCGCGTCGTCGGACACAAAGCAAGAAAAAGCACTATACAGAAGATTCAATTCGGCTTTACTTGCAAGAAATTGGTCGAATTCGTTTGTTGCGGGCAGACGAAGAAATTGAATTGGCGCGTAAAATCGCAGATTTATTGGAATTAGAAAGGGTACGGGAAAGACTTTCAGAACAGTTGGAACGCGATCCTAAGGATAGTGAATGGGCAGAAGCTGTGCAATTACCATTGCCAGCGTTTCGCTATCGCCTCCATGTTGGTCGCAGGGCGAAGGATAAGATGGTGCAATCTAACCTGCGTCTTGTAGTTTCAATTGCCAAGAAATACATGAATCGTGGCTTGTCATTCCAAGACTTAATTCAAGAAGGTAGCCTTGGCTTGATTCGTGCTGCTGAAAAGTTCGATCATGAAAAAGGTTATAAGTTTTCTACCTACGCTACATGGTGGATTCGTCAAGCGATTACCAGGGCGATCGCAGATCAATCTCGGACTATCCGTCTTCCAGTTCACTTATACGAAACTATCTCTCGGATCAAGAAAACCACTAAACTGCTCTCTCAAGAAATGGGCCGTAAACCCACCGAAGAAGAAATTGCCACTCGCATGGAAATGACTATTGAGAAGCTGCGGTTTATTGCTAAATCTGCTCAGTTACCCATCTCACTAGAAACCCCCATTGGGAAAGAAGAAGATTCTCGGTTGGGCGATTTTATTGAATCTGATGGTGAGACTCCAGAAGACCAAGTTTCCAAAAATCTCCTACGCGAAGACCTAGAAAAAGTCCTTGACAGCCTCAGTCCCCGCGAACGAGATGTTCTTAGATTACGCTACGGTTTGGATGACGGTCGGATGAAGACCCTAGAGGAAATTGGGCAGATTTTTAACGTTACTCGTGAACGAATTCGCCAAATTGAGGCGAAAGCACTCCGCAAGTTACGCCACCCGAATCGTAACAGTGTCCTTAAAGAATATATTCGTTAGGGAATAGTCAATGGCCATGAGTTGTTAACTTTAAGTCAATACCTCCTGGCCAAAGATAAGTGTCAAATAAATAAAATACCTGGGAATGATATTCATTTCCAGGTATTTTGATTTTTACTTAATTTTGTATTTTAAGACTTAGAGAATGCCCCAAAAATGTAAGAAGCCTTGACCAGAAAACAGCTCAATTAAAGCAGCTGCTAAAAAGCCGATCATTGCCAAGCGACCATTCCAAATTTCTGCTTGTGGGGTAAAACCCCAACGCCAAGCATTGCGATCTTCAACTACAGGAGCAGTAATTCTTGTTGTGTCTGTCATGATTGGCACTCCAAACAGGCTTTACTAAGGTTTGTTAGCTTATGTAAACTAATATAACAATTATTTTCATAAATGAAATAGTTTATTTGTATTTTTGTTAATAAAGCTTGACTTCAATAGCCTCAACAGATGTAAATTTTATCTTTAAATATATCAACGTCTAAGTATAGCTACTGACGTTTAAAGAGCTTTTACAGACTTTCATTATTATAAGAAATTATAGCTATTGAAAATATTTAGCAATTATTTTATTTGGCTTACCACTTTGCTTTCAAGTGTGAGCGATAAATTCACAGTTAAAAAGCTCGGAACTTACGCGCTCAGATCCCCCGAACC
The DNA here is from genome assembly GCF_059505145.1 of Mojavia sp. Classification (NCBI taxonomy): domain Bacteria; kingdom Bacillati; phylum Cyanobacteriota; class Cyanophyceae; order Nostocales; family Nostocaceae; genus Mojavia; species Mojavia sp. Next base: position 62,963 of record NZ_JCACKA010000080.1, on the reverse strand, counting down.
CTTAAAAAGGGAGCTTTAGAGATTCCCTTTTTTTAAAGCTATAGTGTACACACATCTTTAGTCAGGATGCAAAACGCCGTCTGATCGCTGCTAGAGGGGATCTATTTTTTAGGCTTCAGTGCGTAAGTCCTAAAGCTGGAAGCTAAATTAAAAAAAGCCTGTCTTTACAGGCTTTATTAAGTTTATCTTGATAGATAACTGCTATTACCCATGAAAGATAGACGTGCAGGGGAGTCTATTTTTTAGAAAAATAGCATTTGATGAATAGCCTAGAGCAAAAATACTCAGTTAGCACCAGGCAATCCTCATCTCTTATTTCTGTTCTAAGTTTTAAGTGTATGCTAATTAGCTTCAATCTTAACTGCTTGCTTTCGTTTGCTGGGGTACTTTTTGCGTAATACCCCCAGCCCCAAAGCAACAACAACCAGTGAGGGTATTAAAGTAGGTTCAGGAACAGGAGTTGTTATTGAGAAAGACAGCAATTTTGCTGCCGTTAAACCTGCGTTCATTAATGAGTAGGGCGTATTGGGAGCAATGTAGACAGCACTTCCAGCGACCAACTCTTCGACATGATTTCCCAGTTGAAACGCAAAACCTGAACTTAGAGCGTAGAACAATTGACCATCACTACTTTGGGTCTGCAACGGCATCTCCAATTCCGGCTCTAGCGACAAAATTGCAGCCGAGAACCTGCCTGCGGTAGTCTGCTCTTTAGTTACTAAAGAAGTAACTGGCCCGACTTGTTGTTGTGATTCCACCACTACAAAATCCTTCGCTCCAGGATTGGTAACGGGGAGCGAAAATTGGATTTTAGCGAACTCTTCAGGGTATTGCTGGACTATGTTGTCATAGGTAAAGTCTGGGCCACCGGGGCCGATTTGTTTGGGACGACCTATGAACCTAAAGAAGTTTTCGATCCCTCCTGGAGCAAAGAATGACAGTGTACTAACCGTTTCTGTACCTTGGTTGCTAAATGAGTGGGGGCGACCTTGAGGAAGGTAAACAAAGCCTCCTGGTCCCGCAGTCAAATTGGTCTCTACATTGTCGTTTATTTGCAAAACTGACAAGTTTCCACTCAGGACGTAGAATACTTCGTCATCTCTATGGTGAGTATGTGGTATCGTCCCGCCCCCTGGGGGAATCAAAAAATTAAATAGCGTTGACGTACCTTGAGTTTGTTTGCTGTCTACCAAAATATTGTATAGACCACCTGAAGGCTCGTAATACCCCTCAATATTTGGATCTGGTGGCACTACTAGGTAATCTTTAACTACTGGTCTATTCGATTGGCGATGAGGTAATTCTCCGTCAAAAGTATGACTTGCACGTACAGGTTCTAACCCCAAACAAGAAGCAGAAAATGCTGCTCCGGCGATGACCATTGATAACTTTTTCATTGCAGCCATAGGTATGTGTTGTTGGTATTTGCTTTTATACACTTGCAGTTTGCATACATTAGAACTGTCTTGAAAGCTTCTTTGTGAGCCAAGCTTAAGGTAAGATTAAATAAGAAGGTATGGGTCGTGGTATGCTAAATATTTTTCTAAAAAAAAGTAACTTTATTTAGCGAAACGCACGAAGTAGAGGTAATCAGAAAACTTTCCACTGTACCGCAAAAGGCTGTTTTTAGATGTGTGCAGCTAATTTTTTCATGTATAAAAATACTCAGTATTTTTGCAGCACTTCACACAATATTTACATTAAAACGAATATCCAACAATATTTCTTTCATTTATTTACCTAATCTTCATGAAACTCCTACGCAGGTTTATATAGCTGGCTTTTATATGGACATCAAAGGCTTCTAGCAAAGTAATCTACTAATTTGCACAATCTTTATAATAAAAGTGTAATTAATATGGTTTTTTACGCTTGTTTAGCGTAGCATCTGTCTCTGTATATATATTTGAGACAAAACTAAGCTTTTCATAGCGATGCTGGCTATCTTAGGTAGCATGAAGCCAAATACGTTCTTTCATCTGACATATTTGAGACTGCCAAGCTCAAGCAGAATTGAGATATGCAGTTAGACAAGTACCTCTCAATCTTGCCGTTAATTCCAGGTTGAAGATTGATTTATATACGTACTTCGGTAATAGTGATGACTTTTTCGTCGCGGTTAAGTTGGAGGATGCTTTCTCCCTTGCTATCTTTATTCAACATAGGTACTGTTTCCACAGGTATCCGCACTACTCGCTCTTTATTAGTAACTAACGCAACTTCAGCCGAGGCGATCGCCATTACCATCCCTGCTAAGTTGTCAGTTTTATTGGTAAATTTCACAGCTTGCGTACCTAAATCACCGCGATTAGCTGATTTTAATTGACTTGCAGGCAGGCGCTTGGCATATCCTTCTTGAGTAACCAGCAACAAATCTTCTTTTCCGCTTACAGTTACACAGCCAACCATTTGTTCATTTTTACGTAGACGTAACGCTTGCAACCCCATCGCTGTCCTACCCATAATCGGTAGCTGTTCGTCACTTGCTGGAAATCTCAACAGACGTCCGCCGGAACTAGCTACAATTAAATGTTTGTTTGTAGTAGTGAATTGAGTAAATAACAATTCATCATCGTCTTTGAGTTTTAAAATAGTTACTCCGCGACGAGTGAGGTTAGTCAATTCTTCCAGAGACAAGCGCTTAATTCGTCCTTGCTTTGTCAGGAGAACCATCTGAGCGATATCGGAATTTTCCGGTAGCAAAAAGCGGTTGATAACAGCTTCTTGAGTACCTTGAGCAGTATTGGAGAGCATGGTGATCAGCGGTGTTCCCCTTGGAGATCGTCCACTGATTAAGGGAATATCTCCTACCTTGACTGGGTAGGCTTTACCACCACTGGTGAGTACCAGCAATTCTTTCTCTGTATCAGTCAACTCAGTTTGGATAATAAAGTCATGATCATTGAGACCGTTTTCAGCTTTGGGTTTTTTACCGTTTGCCGAAATACGGCGCACATATCCCCGTTGAGTAAACTCTAAAACCGCTTCTTCTGACGGGACTTCTAATTTGAGATTTTCGGTTTTAGCTTTAGGATTTTCTGCTTCTTCTCCTTGTCCCCTTGTCTTATCCCCTTGTCTTTTTGTTTCCTCCACGCTACTAGGCACTAGCTTGGTACGACGGGAATCGCTGTACTTGCGCTTGAGCGATCGCAAGTCTTTTTTCAGCGCTTTGAGTAATTCTTTTCTATCACTGAGCAGTCTTCGTAACAAAGTAATTTGCTCTGTTAGTTGCTCAAACTCTTGTTGCAAATTCTGCTGTTCTAAACTGGTGAGACGTCGCAACGGCATAGCCAGAATTGCATCTGCTTGAACCTCGCTCAAATTGAGTCGGCTACAAAGAGTAATTTTTGCCGTACTGCCATCGGCTGCTTGCCGTAAAATTTCAATTACCTCATCAACCTTAGACAAGGACAAGAGTAAGCCTTCCACTAAATGCAGCCGATTTTCCGCTTTACCCAACTCGTAACTGTAGCGACGGTTTAGCGTCTGCTCGCGGAAATTCAAAAATTCCAGCAACAGCTGACGCAAACTTAACTGGCGCGGTTGTCCGTCTACTAAGGCTAAGAGAATCGCTCCAAAGTTAGTTTGTAAAGCGGTTTGGTGATATAAATGCTGGAGCAATTCTTGAGGATTAGTATCGCGTTTAAGTTCAATCACTACTCGCATACCTTCGCGATCGCTCTCATCTCGAAGATCAGAAATACCTTGCAAACGCCCTTGATTCACTAATTCCGCTACTTTCTCAATCCAGCCTGCCTTATTCACTTGATAAGGCAATTCTGTGACAATAATTGCCGTGCGTCGCTTGCTTCCCCTAACGGCTGGAATCTCCTCCAGCGCTGCAACTCCCCGCAACACAATACTGCCTTTACCTGTGGTGTATGCCTCTCGAATGCCTGCTTCACCAACAATTTCCCCACCAGTGGGAAAATCTGGCCCCGGAATCAGCTCGAATAACTTTTCATCTGTCAAATCCGGTTGATCAATTAAGGCAATTAATCCATCGACCAATTCGCCTAAGTTATGCGGCGGAATATTTGTTGCCATTCCCACGGCAATACCAGAACAGCCGTTGAGCAATAAGAAAGGTAACTGCGCCGGTAGTACTGTAGGTTCTTGTTGAGAATTATCGAAGTTACCGATAAATTCCACAGTTTCTTCGCCAATTTCTGCCAGCATTCCCTCGTGGCCAATCGATGCGAGCCGCGTTTCTGTGTAGCGCATCGCTGCTGGTGGGTCATTATCGACGCTGCCAAAGTTGCCATGTCCTGCTAGTAAGGGATACCTACTAGAAAATTCCTGTACTAGCCTCACTAAGGCATCATAAACAGCTTGGTCACCGTGGGGGTGATATTTACCTAACACGTCACCCACTACACGGGCACACTTGCGATAAGGTCTATCCGGTGTGAGTCCGAGTTCGTGCATTGCATATAAAATGCGGCGATGAACTGGCTTTAAGCCGTCACGTACATCGGGTAACGCTCGCCCGACAATCACACTCATGGCATATTCTAGGTAAGACCGTTGCATCTCAGTGTGCAGGGCTGTGGTGATTACCTGTCCCGTTGAGAGAAGGTTTAACTGTTTTGCCATGAGCTTTGTCCCTGAATTTTAACTACACAAAAATCGCTGAAAATTAACACTGCAGCAACCACAGCATAATGGATGAAAAGCAATTTCTAACCAAATCTTGATAGTCATAGGATAAGAAGCAGTAGTATTATCCTTGATGACGGGGATACACATTGAAGATTAAAAAGGAGGCTGACAACTGTTTTAATCCGGTAGTCATCCCTCCAATTCCTATAAATCAAATTCTCATGAAAACCGTTTTAATTGTAGAAGACGATCTAATTAATGCTCGCGTTTTTTCCAAGATTTTGACCAAGCGTGGCGGCTTAGATGTTAAACATACAGAAAATGTCGAAGAAGTGATAAAAATTGCTCAATCAGGAGAGGCAGACCTTATTTTAATGGATGTGTCTCTGTCACGAAGCGTTTACCAAGGTAAATCTGTTGATGGAATCAAAATTACACAAATGTTAAAATCCGATCCCCAAACAGCAAACTTACCTGTAATTTTAGTAACTGCTCACGCTATGGAAGGCGATCGCGAGAACTTCTTGAAGCAAAGTGGTGCTGATGGTTACATCTCTAAGCCTATTGTTGACCATCAACTTTTTGTTGACCAGATTCTGGCACTTTTACCCACAAACAAACACTAACAAGTAGTGAACTTTGTGGGAATCATCCTCTGTATATGATTTTGGGCGCTTATTGCTAACTTTATTTAGTATACATGTACTACGAAATGGTGTTTTTCCGCAAGTAGTAATAAGCAATGGGTAAAAGCGGCTCTAATTACCAATTGCCAATTCACTATTTGCCTATTGGGTAGGCTGTTTAGAGTCTATGGGATTTTCCCTTTGCTGTAGAGCCGCTTGAATCCTGGGCAATTCTAGAAACTTTTTGGTATCAGATAGGAGACGTTCACCCCAAAGATTCTGCTTGAGAAAATCTAAATCGCCATAGCGCTGATCAATACGGAGTGCGGCTTCTCCCATTGCCAAACCTTGTTGGCGATCGCCTTTGGTATACAGAGCTACTGCTAATGCTAATAAAGGCTCTGCCGCTTGCTTATCAAGAGTAACAGCGGTTTGCCATTGCTTGATCGCACTTTGAACGTCACCTTGCTCATATTGAATCAAGCCAGTGTTGTTAATTGCTGGCCAAAATTTCCGATCATTGGAAACGGCTTTACTATACTGAGCGAGTGCGTCTGGCAATCGACCCAACATATAATAGGCATTTCCCAAATCAAACAAACCTTCTGGGTCATTGGGTTTTAATTTTAAGCCTGCTTGATAATTGGCAACAGCTAAATCATATTTTTGCTGTTGAAAATTAGCCGAACCCATAGCAAACAAAACATCAGCATTTTTTGGGTTGAGAGATTGTGCGTTTTTCAAGGCAGCGATCGCCGCATCAAACTCTTTTTTTTGCAAATGCAAACCACCCAACAGAAACCATACTTTATCATTTTTAGGAGCCAGTTGACTTGCTAACCGCGCTCGTGGCAAAGCTAACTCAAACTGTTGAAACTGTCCTAGTTGAGCCGCCTCTTGTGCCAGGCTCAACCCCTGCTTTTCTAACTTTGCTGCATTAAGTTGCAGTGTATGAGGTATTAGTGCCTGTGCATGAGCTGCTTTTGGCACGCTCCACAAGCTACACACAACCAGAAGAGAAATCAATGGAAAATTTTTAGGCACACTACCGCCTCTTACCCACAAATCAAAGAATCTTTCAGCTAGCTTAAACGATCTACGCTCTAGACGAAAGGCAAATTTTGTAGTTAAGAGTTAAGACTCCATAGTAAATTATCTCAATTAAATTGGATTTCTGGTATTAGCATTCAAAATTTGTAGCTTAGTTAATTAATGTCAAGTTCATAGAAAGTCGCCGGGAAACTCCAATCCGTGGGTGGAGTTTTTCATTTCCGTAGCACTGGTGACTTTGGTCATGTATCAGTCTGGAAGTACTAGTGACTTTGGTAATGTACCAGGTTGGACTATTTTGAACGATAATTACTAGCATGAATTTATACAAAAATATGGTGAACAAGTCATGTTTACTAATAAAAAAAAAGAGTATTTATGACAATTGATACATCCAGCCCTGTAGATTCGTCAGGTTTAATACCAGAAATAAAAAAAAGCAAAAACAAGACTCGTTGGCTGTCTTGGCTACTCGCTCTTGCCTTTTTGGGTGGAATTGGCTACGCCATTTATTACCAGGTAGCTGTCGTTCCAACTCAGCAAGCGAGACGCCGGGTTTTAACACAGCCTGTACAAAGGCAGACTTTAGCGATCGCAGTTTCAGCGAACGGAACAGTAAAACCGGAGCGGTTAATTAACCTCAGCCCAAAAAATTCAGGTATCCTGAAACAACTGCTGGTCAAGGAAGGCGATATCGTCAAACAAGGGCAGATTGTAGCTTACATGGATGATTCTAACCTGCGAGGGCAACTCACCTCTGCTCAAGGACAACTGGCACAAGCTGAGGCAAATCTGCAAAAGGCACAAGCAGGCAATCGCCCTCAGGATATTGCTCAAGCACAAGCACAACTAGACGAAGCCGAGGCGAATCTGCAAAAGGTACAAGCAGGTAATCGCTCTCAAGATATTGCCCAAGCACAGGCACGCTTACAAAGCGCTCAAGCTGCTCTTAGCAAAGCGGAAGATAATTTCCGCCGCAATCAGCAACTTTACAATGCAGGCGGTATTTCCCTTCAGACTTTAAATCAAAGTCGTGCAGATCGTGACAGTGCCCAAGCTACGGTTAATGAAGCACAGCAAGCACTGGCGTTACAAAAAGCCGGGTCACGCTCAGAAGACATCGAGCAAGCACGAGCCGTGGTGAACCAGAGACAGCAAGCTCTGGCACTCCTGAAAGCAGGAACGCGCCGAGAAGATATAGACGCAGCGCGCGCCCAGGTAACATCTGCTCGCGGTTCGTTGCAAAACATCCAAGCCCAAATTAATGACACGATCATTCGCGCACCTTTTGAAGGTGTAGTGACCAAGAAATACGCTGATCCAGGTGCTTTTGTGACTCCCACAACTGCAAGTAGCGATGTATCTTCCGCGACTTCTTCTTCGATTTTGGCTTTGGCTTCTACAAATGAAGTTGTAGCAAATTTAGCTGAAACTAATATTTCCAAAATCCGCCTTGGACAGACAGTGACGATTAGAGCAGATGCTTATCCAGGAAAGAAATTTGAAGGTAAAGTGAAGCAAATCGCTGCCCAATCTGTGGTTACCCAAAACGTTACTAGTTTTGAAGTGAGAGTAGCACTTTCAGATCCTCAAAGATTACTGCGGTCTGGGATGAATGTCACAACAGAATTTCAAGTAGGACAATTGGAGAATGCGCTGGTAGTGCCAACAGCAGCAGTTGTACGTCGAGAAAATGCCACAGGTGTGTTTGTGCCAGGAGAAGATAACAACCCTGTATTTACTCGCATTGAAACTGGTGTGACTGTAAATAACTTTACCGAAGTTAAGTCTGGATTGACTGGAAACGAGAGGGTATTGCTCAGTTTCCCTCCAGGGTCACGGCCGCAATCAACACCACGAGGAGGAGTTTTCCCTGGGCTAGGAGGTGGTGGGCGTTCTTCAGGTCGTTCTCAAGGTGGTGGTTCTCCTTAAAGTTTACTTGTAAATATATAACTCATAGTTCCTTGTTCCCAATCTCCACAAGTGATTTAGGAATCAAATCTGATTGCTACACATCAATATGTTTAAGATATTTAAGGGCTTTTACAAAGTTAAAAATAGCCGCACAGTGCCGTTGCTAGAAATTTTGTCAATGGCAGCAGAAACTTTATGGAGTAACAAGTTACGCACAGGATTAACGATGCTGGGCGTAATTATTGGTATTTCCTCAGTCATTGCCATTACCTCTGTTGGTCAGGGGGTACAAAAGGGAGTTGAGCAACAGATACAAGCATTGGGTACAGATGTAATTCAAATCTTAGCTGGTGCGGCAAGAAGTGGGAATATTAGCCAAGGGATAGGTTCTAGCAGTACCTTAACTTGGGAAGATGCAAAAGCGATCGCCCAACAAGCACCATCGGCTCAGATTGTTTCTGCCTATCTACAACGCAATGCACAAGTTGTTTATGAAGGGCAGAATACATCAACAACAATTTATGGCACAGATTTGAACTATCCAGAAGCGAGAAATACCCACCCCCAAGAGGGAAGATTTTTTACTCAAGAGGAACTGAATACTGCTGCACAAGTTGCTATTATTGGGCCTACAGTCCAGAGAACACTTTTTGGGCAAGGTGTCAATGCTATCGGTGAGAAAATCCGCATTCGAGGAGAGGCTTATGAAGTCATTGGAGTGATGGAACCGAAAGGTTCTCAAGGGCCGATGGATCGAGATGACCAAATTTTTATCCCTTTGACTAGTATGTCGGCAAGACTGGTTGGTAACAATGCCCTAGCAGGTGTTTCTGTGAGTGGGATTTTAGTCAAATCCAGCAATCCAGAACAGTTAGAAGCGGCTCAGTTTCAAGTCACCAATCTCTTACGCCTGCGTCACAATATCTATCCACCACAAGCTGATGATTTCCGGCTGACTAACCAAGCTGATATTGTTAACACCTTCACCAATGTTGTGGGATTATTTACAGTGATGCTAGTAGCGATCGCTGGTATTTCACTCGTTGTTGGAGGAATTGGTATTGCCAATATCATGCTTGTTTCTGTTGTAGAACGAACGCGAGAAATTGGTATTCGCAAAGCTGTAGGCGCTACAAATTCAGCTATTCTTAATCAATTTTTAGCCGAAGCGATCGTGATTTCTATTGTGGGCGGAGGTATTGGCATGGCAAGTGGTATTTTGATTGCCTTTGGCTCTGCAACCATTTTTAAGTTTCCATTTGTCATTTCTTTTTTGTCAATCATTGTCGGGTTTGGACTTTCCTTAAGCGTTGGCTTAATTGCTGGAGTGATTCCAGCACGGAACGCTGCCAAATTAGATCCAATTACCGCTCTAAGAAGCGACTAAGCTTAACAGTGCTGAGTTAAAAGTTCTGAGTCCTGAGTAAGGAACTTCCAGATAAAAAAATATCCCATCGCTTTGATGGCAGGGACAGGGAGCAGGGGAGCAGAGGAGCAGAAAAGCAAAATTTAGCCATCACAACTCAGCACTCATAACTCAGCACTCACCACTCAGCACTCACCACTAGCAACTTATGCCAACCATGATTTGGATGGAATCCATTACCAAAACCTACCATTTGGGAGAAGTGGATGTCCCCATACTCAAGGGAATTCAGCTCTCCATAGAGGAAGGAGAATATGTATCTATTATGGGTGCATCAGGTTCGGGTAAATCCACGCTAATGAATATTTTGGGATGTCTGGATCGTCCCACGACTGGACACTATATTTTTGAAGGTAGGAACCTAACTACTTTTGATGATGATGAATTGGCGTATATTCGTAATCAAAGGATTGGTTTTGTTTTCCAACAATTTAACTTATTAGCACGGGCAACAGCGCTGGATAACGTTATGTTACCAATGGTTTACGCCAACTTGCCAAAGCAAAAACGCCGTCAAAGGGCATTGGAGGCCTTGAGCAAAGTAGGACTAGCAGAGCGAATTTCTAACCGTCCCAGTCAACTCTCTGGTGGACAACAGCAAAGGGTAGCTATTGCTCGTGCTTTAGTCAACCGACCTGCATTAGTTTTAGCAGACGAGCCAACAGGAGCTTTGGATACTGAAACTTCCCATGAAGTAATGAATTTATTAACAGAACTAAATGAGCAAGGAATCACGATTGTAATTGTCACCCATGAGCCAGATATTGCCGCCCAAACTAAACGGATTATCCGGGTTCAGGATGGCTTGATTGTCGGCTAATTTGCTAATCTCAACCTTCTGAGAAAAATTCAAAATTCATAATTCAAATCCCCAGAAATAATTAATATATAGGGGTTTGCAATTATGACCGAAAATTTTAGTTCCATCCTCAAAATTGTTGAGAAACCCAATTTATTACTACATCAAATATGAAATTCATTGTATCTCTTGTGCATTCTACCTGGGTTGTCGTAGCAGTTGCTATTATCATCCCGACTTTAGCCAAAAACGCAAGTGCCCAAACTCCTTTACAAACGCAGAATCCTTCTGGCGTTACGGGTGCTAAACCTGTGCCAGTTCCCGATTACCTTAATCCAAATCCCAATCCCTTACAATTTCCTACAAAGCCAGAAGAAGTAAGGATTCGGGGAATTGTGCCAATTAGTTTGGCACAGGCTTTGGAACTAGCTAAACGCAACAATCGGGAATTACAGGTAGCGATATTGGAACTAGAACGCAGCCGTGCCGCAGTACGGGAGGCTCAGGCTGCATTGTTTCCTACTCTTGGCATCAACGGTAGTGTGACTAATAGTGGTAATGGACTGCTCAACAGTTCATCTCAATCTAACCAATCCAGCACCACTTTTAACGGTCAAGCACAACTGAATTATGACCTTTATACCTCTGGCAACCGACAAGCTAATATCCGTGCATTTGAGGAGCAAGAACGTATAGATGAATTGGATGTTGAAAATCAGTCTCAAATAATTGGCTTGAATGTCGCCACTCAATACTACAATTTGCAACAAGCAGATGAACTAGTCAGAATTAATCAGGCTGCGGTAGAGAATTCCCAGGCTAGCTTACGGGATACTCAAGCTAGACTCCAAGCAGGAGTAGGAACCCAGTTTGATGTCCTACAATCTCAGGTTAATTTAGCCGATGCTCAACAACAGCTAACTAATGCTATTTCACAGCAGCGAATTACCCGTCGCCAGTTTGCAACCTTATTAAGTTTGCCGCAGTCGGTTGATGTCAGTGCGGCAGATCCGGTGAGATTAGCAGGACTTTGGCAGCAAACACTCGAACAAACTATTGTGCGAGCTTTCCAAAATCGTCCAGAATTGAGTCAGTTTTTGGCACAACGCAATCTTTACGAACAACAGCGACGGCAAGCGCTTTCGCAGCTAGGCCCGCAAGTTAGTTTGGTTGGTAACTATAGCCTACTAGACCGCTATAACGATAACATCAGCCTGACTGATGGCTATTCAGTGGGACTCCAAAACAATTTAACTTTATATGATGGAGGAGCAGCAAGAGCAAGGGCGGCTCAGTCACGAGCTAATATTGCGATCGCAGAAACTCAATTTGCTAATCAGCGTGACCAAATTCGCTTTGATGTAGAACAATACTATTTTCAGTTGCAATCTAATCTGGATAATGTGCAAACTTCTACTGTAGCTTTAGAACAAGCTAGGGAAGCTTTGCGGATAGCAAGGTTGAGGTTCCAAGCGGGCGTAGGCACACAAACAGAAGTGATTGCTGCCGAAAACGACTTGACAAGAGCTGAAGGTAATCGAGTTACAGCTATTTTGGATTACAACCGCGCTCTGGCTAATTTACAACGATCTGTCACCTCCAGAACTGGACGCTAGATTTACACCAGGTTTCATTGAAAGCGGCGGGAAACTCCGCTTTGTGGGTGGAGTTTTTCATGTATTTGAATACATATGTCGTAAGGGCACAGCAATGCTTGTGCCGTTACAGCGTAATCTATTTACTTGAAATATAGCTGCAAATTATTACTTCCTCAAATTCATAAAAATTTGGGGTATTTTTTATTTGGATTTTTGCAAACAATCTGATGTAATTTCTACGCAATCAGATAAACATCTACCTTTCGTATACTTTCAGACTTGCTCTGAAGTCACCCAATCAGGTGAAGGCATACAATATTACTCAAAGTTAATATAAAGCAAAGTAAAGCAACTACTAAGTAGTCATCATGAACTGCGTAAATTAATAACGCATGAAAAAGGGGCTAGAGACTAGCTAGTTTTTTTTACTCATAACTCAGCACTTTTTCAAGTTAGCCTGTTTGTCTAGTTATCAGGTGCTTGATCAAGGTTTACTTCAAAAGTATTTCAAACACCACATTCTTGCACTTGCGCTCTAACTGAAAGCCACTTCCACAAAGCAATATTGATAATTTATAGGCTGCTATAATGACTACTCATATAGAAATTCCTTTTATTGGCAAGAAAGTTAAGTACCCATTACGTTGGCTAATAGGAGCAGTAGCAGCAGGTGCTTTGGTTGTTGGCACTACTACCACCTACAATCTTGTGAATGGTGGAGCAAATAAAGAAGATATTGCTCAATTAACTGTTCCAGTAGAAACGAAAAACTTCACCCTACGAATTACTGCTAGTGGCAAGGTAGTACCAGTTCAAAGCGTTAATATTAGCCCAAAAAATCCTGGAGTGCTAGGGCAATTGTATGTTGAACAAGGCGATCGCGTGCAACAAGGACAAATTCTTGCCCGGATGGATGTAGGTGAGATTCAAGCCCAAATTCTCCAGTACCGCGCTAACTTAGCACAAGCTCAAGCTCAACTCGATGAAGCCCGCGCCGGAAGTCGCCCCCAAGAAATTGCTCAAGCAAGAGCAAGGTTGGCACAAGCTGAGGCGCAGCTAGCCGCAGCTCGCGCTGGCAATCGTGAGCAAGAAATTGGCCAAGCCCAAGCTCAGGTAGAATCAGCAAAAGCACAAGTTAACCTCACACAAGCACGGGTAAACCGATATCGGGAATTAACACGCCAAGGGGCAACTTCTCAAGATCAGCTCGAACAGTACATCAGTGAAGATAGAAGAGCAAAAGCTAGTTTAGAAGAAGCACAAAAACGGCTGTCCCTGCTTCAAAGTGGAACTCGTAGTGAAGAAATCACTGCTAAGGAAGCAGCTGTTACCGAAGCCAAAGCTGCATTAGTGCTGTTACAAAATGGCAGTCGTCCTGAAGAAATTGCCCAGCGCCAAGCAGCTGTGAAAGCTGCCCAAGCTCAGTTAGAAGCAGCACAGGTGAGGCTTGCAGATACCGTTATCCGCGCTCCCTTTGCCGGAATTGTAACGCAGAAGTATGCAAACATCGGTGCGTTTGTGACTCCTACAACTTCTGCTTCTAGCAGTGCATCGGCAACTTCTAGTTCAATTGTTGCTGTTGCACGGGGTTTAGAAGTGTTAGCTCAAGTCCCAGAAGCTGATATTGGCAGAATTCAACCAGGACAGCAGGTAGAAATTGTTGCTGATGCCTATCCCGATCAAGTTTTTAAAGGTCGTGTGCGCCTTATTGCTCCTGAAGCAGTGGTTGAACAAGGTGTAACGTCCTTCCAAGTGCGGGTTGCATTGGATACTGGCGTTGATAAACTGCGTTCCGGCTTAAATGTGGATTTGACTTTTCTGGGCGATCGCGTTAGCGATGCTTTAGTATTACCAACTGTGGCAATTGTTACCGAACAGGGAAAAACAGGCGTACTTGTACCCGATGAAAAGAATAAACCCCAGTTTCGTGAAGTTACCGTTGGGGCACAAATTCAAGACCAAACCCAGATTTTAGAGGGAGTGAAAGCAGGCGATCGCATCTTTATTAATCCACCAAAAGATTACAAAATCGAAAAGTCGAAGGAACAAAATAATCGATGAACCTTCTAGAAAGCATTCAAATGGCGGGGAGAACTCTGCTGTCAAATAAGTTGCGTAGCGCTCTGACGATGCTGGGTATTGTGATTGGTAATGCTTCAGTCATTACTATGATTGGGATTGGTGAAGGCGGGCAGAAGTACGTTGCTCAACAGTTAGAATCTCTAGGGCCAAATATATTATTTGTGATTCCCGGAAATCGAGAAACTCAACGCATTTCTAGAGATTTACCAAAAACTTTAATTTTAGAAGATGCTCAGGCGATCGCTACACAAGTGCCAACAATAGCAGCAGTAACGGCGGAGTTAAATAGTCGGCAGGTAGTTACTTACCGGAATAAAAACACCGATGTCAACATCATTGGTACAACTCCCAGCTTCTTGACAGTACGGGACTTTGAAATTGACAAAGGACGGTTTTTTACTGATGTCGATATGAAGCGCAGCAACCAAGTTGTGGTGCTAGGTGCAAAATTAGCAGAGAGATTTTTTGGTAATAGTAACCCCGTCGGTCAGCAATTACGAATCAAAAATACTAGCTTTCAAGTAATTGGGGCGCTAGAAGCTAAAGGTTCAGCTTTAGGCGTTGATTATGATGATGCCGCATTGATACCAATTATCACCACAGCCAACCGGATTGTTGGGCGAACTTCTCCTTACGGATTAGAGGTGAGCTATATTGTTGCCTCGGCTAAAAATGCAGAGAGTGTAGATGCAGCACAGTTTCAAATTACCAATTTACTCCGCCTGCGACACAAACTTACTGGAGAAGATGATTTCACAATCAACAGTCAAAAAGATGCGTTGCAAACTGTTGGGCAAATCACAGGTGCTTTAACAATTATGCTAGCGGCGATCGCTGGAATATCATTGTTTGTCGGTGGCATCGGCATCATGAATATCATGCTGGTTTCTGTTACCGAACGCACCCAAGAAATCGGACTGCGAAAAGCGATCGGGGCAACTCAGCAAGACATTTTACTTCAGTTTATGATTGAAGCAGTCATTGTTTCTGCAATTGGCGGCTTAGTTGGGACTGGAGTTGGTGTCGGGGGTATCTTGTTGGTTGCAGCATTGACTCCTTTAGAGGCAGCACTTTCGCCAGTAGCAATTACTATGGCAGTTGCCATCTCTGGCGCTATTGGCTTATTTTTTGGTGTTGTGCCTGCACGCCGTGCTGCCCAACTCGACCCCATTGTCGCTCTCAGAAGTGCTTAGACTGGTGGGGAGATGGGAAGGTGAATAATTACTGACACATGGCTAAATATCTATGGCAAACACTCTCACCATTACTGATTCTCAGATACCTAATCCTGCCCCCAAGCCAAAAATCATTCGCCTAGAAAATATTTTCAAAATTTATGGCAGTGGCGAAGCTGAGGTACGAGCGCTGAATGATGTCAACCTAATTGTAGAACAAGGTGAATATTGTTCGATTATGGGGCCTTCTGGTTCTGGTAAATCTACAGCCATGAATATTATCGGCTGTCTAGATCGCCCCACGTCGGGGCATTATTATCTAGATAATCTTGATGTCGCACAAATGGACGATAGTTCCTTGGCGCACATTCGCAACAGAAAACTAGGGTTTGTATTCCAACAATTTCATCTCTTATCCCAACTTTCAGCCTTAGAAAATGTCATGCTGCCGATGGTGTACGCTAATGTCAACCCTACCGAGAGACGTGACAGAGCAGTAGCAGCCCTACAACGAGTAGGTTTAGCAAATCGCCTCAACAACAAACCAACTCAACTATCTGGCGGACAACAGCAACGGGTGGCGATCGCTCGTGCCATTGTCAACCGTCCCGTAGTCCTGTTAGCAGATGAACCTACTGGCGCACTTGATTCCCGTACAACCCAAGAAGTATTGGATATTTTTAGCGAATTGAATGCTAGTGGAATCACAGTCGTCATGGTAACCCATGAGCCAGATGTTGCCCGTCAAACTCAGCGCATTGTTTGGTTTCGTGATGGTCAAGTTGTACACTCTCATTTGACTCCAGCTGACTTGAGCCACATGGCTGTATCTTGATTTTCAACCCAAAATTTTGAATTTTGAAAAATTCAAAAAAGGTCTTTCGTAGGGACACAACGGGCGTTGTGCCCTTACCTAAATTTCACTCAACCGAAAACTTTTATAATTACAAACTTGAGGTTTTGCCAGTTTGCGCTTGTGTTTCAATTGGTTTGACATCGCTGTAGCCCATTTCACCAGCGATTGTTCGGAATATAGACATTTGCTGTTCAAAAGCTAAACCTTCAATTTGAGAAAGCAAATTGTCAATTGCATCAGTGGTTTCGTAGTCTTCTGGTATGTCAACTACTGTATCACCCATAGCTACTGCCCAAGCATACCAAACTAACAGCTGGTTATTTTCTTTTAAAGCACCATAGGCACGAGAATAATCTGTATCTTCGCGGTTAACAATTTGCCGCATAATTGCCAGTTGCTCTTCATTTGATAATTGCAAATAATCTCCTAGCAACATAGGCGCTAAGTTGGGTTCCGCAGCAGCAGGTGCAGCTGGAGTTACCGAGTCCCCCATTTTTTCATAAACAAAATAGAACCAAGCGAGTTTAGCATCGGTATCGAGGGCATTAAAAGCTTCTACCACTTTTTGAGTTTCATTAGTCAAAGCTTGAGGAATGGGTTGATTTTGGCTTGCGGTCATAGTTGATCTCCGAGGCAATTTACACATCAAACTTAGGGTTAGCAAAGTTTAAGTATTAATATCTACTTCCAAGAGAAGGAGATTGATTAATCGAATATTGCAGTTTTTATCTACCTTTTAATAGAAGTAAGAATATCTCCTAAGAGGCCAAGTATTGCATGGATCTCTTTGATACGATTACCTCAGCAATTGGAAAATTACTTAAGGAGTGATTTATGCCTGATGAAGTCAAACCTAATCCAACCGAAGCTCCTACCCACGACGCACAATTAGCTGCTGACAGCATAACTGCTGGTGAAGAAGAAACACCAAAGGTCGATTTTGAAGCTGATTACGCAGCTGCACAGCAATTTAGCGTCAGTGAAATTGATCGTACAGGTGAGGGCGCTAAAGCTGCTGAAGCTGCAACTGCACCTCAACAAGAAATTTCTCAACAAGAAGAAGTAACAACTGAAGCGAAACCAACTGGTAATCCTGATGATTATTTAGAGATGGCTAAGGATGTTGGCGGTACTCAAACTGAGGCTGTAACTAGCGCCAGTGACGATTTAGTCCAAAAAGCTTTTGAAAAAGGTCAATCGAAAAAGTAAATTAAAAAATAGTCAAAAGTCCATAGACTTTTGACTATTGGCTATTTAAAACTCTTAAAATTTCACCTGGTTTGTGAATCAAAAAATCTGGTTTTTGTTTGGCTAATACTTCTGGTGAATTAAAGCCCCAAGTTACTGCAATAACTTGGATATTAGCTTTTTTTGAGGCTTCTATATCTCTGGTTTCGTCTCCAACATAAATGACTTGTTGCGGTTTAAGTTGCTTTTGTCTTAATACATTATTAATAATAGTTGTTTTTCCAAAAATTGTTACTCCTGAGTAGATAAAGTCAAACAACGTACCTAAATTATTGATTCTCAGGAATTCAGTTACGTTATCTTTAGAATTAGAAGTAATAATTCCTAGTTTATAATCATGAGCCTTGAGTTCTATTAAGGCTTCTTTAATACCTGGGATAGGTTTAAATTCATGGATCTTATTTTTTAATTCCCCTTTCACTTTCTTAACTAAAAAAGGTATTTTAAAAATAGAGATTCCTGAATATTTAATAATTTCTCTAGAGGTTAAGTTTCGTAGGAGAGCTAACTCCTGTTGAGTAATTTGTACATAATCAAACTCTAGTGCTAAACGATTAGCAATACTTACTAGAGCATCTACTGTATCTGCAATCGTGCCATCAAAATCAAAAATAATTACTTTCTGGGTCATTCTTTTGCGTGGATGCATCAAGATTAGCACGGGCATTGCGTCTTAACATTTCTGGTTTAATCCGCCGCAAGGCTGATGCCGGAAATTGTTGATCCCACTCCTCGTCTGAGATTTTTGCTAATTCTACCAGCTTGGGTGCAATATTCCCAGGGTAAGGATTAAATTCTGCCACATCAGTAGTTTGGGCAAAACGTAGATTCCACGGACAAACATCTTGGCAGATATCACAACCTGCAACCCAACCTTGTAAATTTGATGTGACTGTTTCAGGTAAATTTTCTGCTCGATTTTCAATGGTATGATAGGCAATGCAGCGATTAGCATTTACTACATAGGGACTCGTGATTGCATTAGTAGGGCAAGCTTCAAGACAGCGAGTACAGCTACCGCAGTGTGATGTAGATGGGCGATCGCTCTCTAGTTGTAGATTGGTCAACACCTCTCCTAAAAATACCCAAGAGCCATACTCTCGCGTAATCACATTTCCATTCTTAGCAATCCAACCAATTCCAGCCCGTTGCGCCCACACTTTATCTTGCACTGGGCCGGTATCTGCATAAAACTTGGCTTGAACGTCTTCACTCAGTGATTGTAGCCAGGTAGTCAGTTCTTTAAGTTTTTTATGCATCACCTTGTGATAATCTCTTCCCCAGCCATAGCGAGAGATTTTGGCGTATTCTTCGCCTTCGGGACGTTGATGTGGTGTGTAGTAATTAAGAGCCACACAAATTAGCGATCGCACTTCTGGCATCACTAAGCGAATATCTTGACGCTTCGGGTTAGCCATCCATTCCATATCAGCGTTGTAACCCAGCGCTATCCATGCTTGCAGCCGCTGTCTTGCTGTCTCATCTACTTCATCTACAGCAGCAATCCCTACTTTATGAAATCCCAACTCGCTGGCTTTTTCTTTTACCACACTGCTGCTGATGACGCTGCACTTATTCATTTATCTTATTTAAAGTTTGCCTGCTCTCTGGCACTTCAATTATACGTTACACAATCAATGGCTCTGTTTAATATTAGCTGACTAATACCAATTTGGGATTGGAGATTTTAGATTAAAAGTCTTTACCAAAATGATTCCCAGGCGATCATCTAGCAATTATTTATTCTAAAAGTATTTGTAAAATGATATCTCATCCTTGAGAAGCTTTCTTTTTACCTACTTTTATATTCAAATTAATGTTCAGCTAGCATGATAATGGTAATCCTATGACATTTGCTGAATCTACAGCCGCAACACAGCCGAGTGTTGCTGAAAACATAGTAAAAGAAGAATTCTCTATTGAGGGAATTGCAGAACCAACTATACTGCGTTACTTTCAAACATTAAATGCAGGTGAACTGAAAGCAACGTCTGACTTGTTTGCCGAGGATGGTGTAATGTATCCACCGTTTGAATCTGGTTTTGTGGGGCCAGATGCGATCGCTACTTATCTACAACAAGAAGCTCAAAATATTAAAGCTTTTCCTCACAAAGGAATTTCCGAAATTTTGGAAGATGGCCAAATCCAAGTTCAGGTAACAGGCAAAGCACAAACGTCCTGGTGTGGAGTTAACGTCTTGTGGCTGTTTATCCTCAATCAGCAACAACAAATCATCCACGCTAAAATCAAACTTTTAGCTTCTCCTCAAGAGCTACTAACCTTGCGTCGTGAATAATAGCAAGCTTTCGTACTCCCCCACCAAACTTACGTTGTAGTGGGGGATTTTTGCTTCACAGATCTATAAAACGTATAAAAATTTACTATTTTACTAACAAACTTGTTAAGAAAATCCCTGATATTTAGCTTTAAATTAGTCTCTCTTAGCCTTAGTTGTAGCCGAAATTACATAAATTCTTTGGAACAATATCATTTTTTTGGTAATGGCAAATCCAAAAACCGAGGCATTCAGAATGGACATAAGGCACCCTGCTTGAGAAAAACTAGCTTTTGTTTATTGGACTAGTTCTGGTAAGGTAGCTTCTAACTTGAGACAGTTAGCTCCGTCAACCTGCAATTGATAATCTACCTTATCCATCAAACGATTCATAATTAGCCAACCATAGCCACCTTCTTGTTTTTCTAAAGGGTTTGGCGGGAAATAGGTGGACATATCGAAACCTTCGCCATAATCCCAAATTTCCAAAGCGAGATCTCGGCCTTTCAATTCCAAGCGCAGTAAAACTGGCAAATTGGCCTGCTCCTTATGGGCATGACGTACTACGTTAGAGTAAGCTTCAACCAGAGCCAACCGCAAACGGCTTGATTGCCGTAACCAATCAACTGATTCTCCTAGTTGAATTTTTAAGCATCCCAGCAACCAATTTTCTACGATGTTTAAAAAATTTAAGTCGCTTGGTACATGCAACTCACTTTTCATTACTTATAAAACCTCCAGTGAGAGTATAGTTTGGTCGTCTTCTTGAACTTGATTGTCTGCTTGAATGCGAGCTAATAAATGGGTAAGGGAAAGTGGTTGTGGTTCCTGTTGTAAAAGTTGCCAAAGGCCGTCTTGATTCAGCATAGAACGGTTAAATGGCTGAACGCCACCCTCGGTAATCCCGCTAGCAATTAATTTATTTGATACCGTTGCTTCTGTAATACCATCGCTGGCTAACAGTAGGGTATCTTTAGGATTAAGAACCAAGCGACCAGATGGAGCCTGCCACTTATGCAAGATACCTAGAGGAATACTGCGTACCTTCAGGTAATTAGGCTGTGCCGCCAACTTTTCTTGGAGTGACCAAAGTAGGGGATAAATATGACCGGCGTTAGCATAGACTAGTTCCCTGGTGCTAGGGGTATAACAAGCTAAGACAAGAGTAATAAAACAATTGTTGCCGATTAAGTCATCGCACATAGCGTGGTTAAGATTCTGCATGACTACATTCGGTTCCGCTGGCGTTTCTTGAGATAATTCCCGACGCAACACCGAAATAGCACTAGCCATGAACAAAGCAGCTGGGACGCCTTTTCCGGAAACGTCACCCACTGCCAACCACAAGTCTCCTTTGGGATGAACAAATACTTCAAAAAAATCGCCCCCCACTTCACGAGCCGGGTAGCAGCAAGCTTGCAGTTTCACACCCTTGATTTCAGGTAAACTTTGCCTTAGCAAGTTATTTTGAATTTGGCGAGCAACTTCTAACTCAGCGCTAATCTGCTGTTGCTTTTCCTGGAGACGCTGGTATAGTTTTGCCTGAGAAAGGGCTAATGCTGCTTGTTCAGCAACACCTGCAATCAATTGGATGTCTTCGTTTTCCCAACAATCCTCGCGTCCTCTTTGGTAGAGAGCCAAGACAGCGAGCAGGTGTTGCTGATAGGACAATGGTACAATTAGTTGATGACTAGTAGTGTTGTCATCTGTATCTTGAGTCAGTTGATAATGACGGGTTTCGAGTACTTTCTCGATTAAATTACTCGGATCGAAAGCGCAACTAAATATGTGAGATTTGGGGTCTTGGTAGGAGAACAAGTCTTGTGTCAGGCGATCGCCTTCTACTGGTCGAAGGAAACAGCAAGTAGCTTCAAAGGTTTCACCAATAGTTGCTACGATTTTTTGCAGCATACTATCGTAGTCTAAGGACTCCCGAATTGCTGTTGTTACAGCATTAAACAAAGATTCTCGCCGTAGCGCACGCCGTAACTCTTGGGTGCGTTGTTTAACCAAGCGATAAGTATCAGTAGCTTGTTCAACTAATGCTTTCAACCGTTGAGGATTCCAGGGTTTGGTAATGTACTTAAATACCTGACCGGAGTTAATTGCATCAACCAAATCTTCGACATCAGTAAAACCAGTCAACAAAATCCGAATTGTATCGGGAAAGCGCTCTACTGTTAGGCTGAGAAATTCTGTACCGTTCATTTCCGGCATTCTTTGGTCAGAGATAATCACAGCCATCTCGCCTTCTTTGTCCAGGATTTCCAGGGCACTACGAGCATTATTGGCTTGATATACTTGAAAATCTCGTCTAAAAGTGCGGTAGAGTAAATCTAAGTTATCCAGCTCATCATCTACCACCATGAGCTTAAGTTTGCATACCTCTGTTTCAGTCATATTTGACTTTAGTTTTTAAATAATTTAATGGTGAGATAGCGCAATGTCTATCTCACCCAATAACTAACGAAAATAATCAAAAAATTACCTGCTCTAAAGAAGCTATCCTCCTTTGAACTAGAGTTTTCTTAAAGTTATAAATTTTCCTTTAGTATTCTTCAGGTTGCTACAGTGTCAAGTTAATTTATCCCACTAAACCAGAACGCAAAGCACGAACTGCTGCCTGGGTACGGTCATCAGCGCATAGCTTGTTTAAAATATTCCGTACGTGAGTTTTCACCGTCCCAACTGTGATGTACAGTCTTTCGGCGATTACTGCATTGCTACAACCTTCGACAATCAACTGTAACACTTCTAACTCCCTTTCTGTCAGGGTGTAAGGTTCCATCAAATCCTGATTTTCCTCAGCTTCAGAGTTATTAGCGTTACTCTTAGTGTTTAAAAATCCTGCATCTTGTTTTGCTGGATTTTGTTGTGCTTGTTGTAAGACGATGCGAGCGATCGCTGGATCGATCCAAGCATTGCCATTGTAGGTTACTCGTACAGCTTCCAGCAAATTATCGAATTTAATATCCTTCATGCAGTAAGAATCCGCCCCAGCTGCAAAAGCTGCCAAAACTGCTTCTTTATTATCTCGTAGTGTCAAAATTAATATTCTGGTTACTAACTCTTCGCCACGACTAATAGACTTTACCTCCCGTGTCAGCTCAATGCCATCCTTATCTGGTAAGCCTATATCTACAATTGCAATATCAGGTTGTAGCGTTTTCAACATTTTCAGACCTTCAGCAGCATTGGCAGCTTCTCCTACAACTTCAATTTCTTCTTTTTGCAGTAGTGCTGTCCGAATACCCACACGGGTGAGGTCATGATCTTCAATCAGAGCAATACGAATTTTACTCATAGTCAATTTCCGCCCGTTACACTACCTTAACTGTAAAATCGAGTTTACTCAAAAGTCGTAAGAGATGCAGTTTAAAGACATCTGTACAAAAATAAATATACAAGTGCTTTGTGAGTAAGGCTAACACGGAAGAGCGTTTGCCGATACTAAAGGCATTCATTTCTCATTGGAACATTACACTTCAATAATAGAATCAAGGCAGGTTAACCCCAACTATAAGCGTATAATATCAATTAGTTCAATTTTGTTTGCTCTTGTTATGGGTTAACAAACCCTTATCCTTATATAGATACACCAAAGATTCCTGGTATTTTTTTGCATAGCTGCTGAAGTATGCCGTGTTCTCCAAACAGCAGGGTGGATTTACTTCTCTAAGAAGATTAGCCACAAATTAAGCTCCTTATGCTGAGAGTATACTGGCTCAGATGAAGCTTTCGTTATTTTTGAAGATTACTGAGTACTATTCAATAATCTGCCTAAGGGAAATAATTGAGAAATTATTCACCTCGCTTTTAAGGAATGCATTAGCGTTACCAACCATTTGCAAAAGTTTACTCTTAATTTGTTATGAAAATCCTATAAGATATTTTTATAGCACAAATATTCTATATATAAACTTGACCAAATCTTTTAAATAACCTCAAGAAGATAATTTACTTAGGTTTATCCATCCAACCAAGCAGTTGATTGTCGCCAAAATTACAACAAGCAACATATTAAAAAATTTGATAAACTAACGGTCTAGAGAGTCTGGTGTGAAGCTAATTAAGAATCGGCTATGTCTAAACCACCTAATATGTCTAAACCGCCGAAAGCATTTTCTGTGTTGGGGATGCCAGTTCATGTGATGGCTAACTATCCAAGCTGGTTACTAGAGAGCCTGCAACAAGGCAGAGGAACTCACGTGGTAACGCTTAATGCAGAAATGACTATGCAGGCAGAGCGAGATAGTGCCCTAGCTAAGGTGATTCAAGATGCCGAGTTAGTAATTCCAGATGGGGCAGGGGTAGTTCTGTATTTGCGATGGCTGTTATGGCAAAAAGTACAACGTTGTCCGGGGATTGAGTTAGCAGAAACACTATTGCGAGAACTAGGACAACAGCAGATAGGCGCAAAGGTATTTTTCTATGGAGGAGCGCCTGGAGTAGCTGCAAAAGCGGCAGAATTTTGTCAGCAGCAAATCCCAGGTTTGTCCATAGCAGGTACTCACACAGGCTACCATTCTCCAGAAGAAGAAGAACAATTGCGGCAAACTCTCAACCAGTTGCAGCCACAAGTAATTTTTGTTGGCTTGGGAGTACCACGCCAAGAGTTATGGATTGCCAAAAATCGCTATTTGTGTCCCCAAGCAATTTGGATTGGTGTTGGTGGCAGTTTTGATATTTGGTCAGGTACGAAAACCCGTGCCCCTTCTTGGTTAGGAAATAACAATTTAGAGTGGCTGTATCGGCTTTATCAAGAACCTTGGCGCTGGCGGCGGATGTTGGCTTTGCCAGAGTTTGCGCTGAAGGCCTTTATTTATCGCTTGACTGCAAGAGGCGCAATTAGTTAATAACTGACGGAAAATTTTTGAGGCTTTATTACTGGGTAGTAATAATTACTAAAAATTGAGGCACTTTAAGAATTTTAGGTTTGAGGTTGGAGATTCCCAGGTTTTGTCTGGGAATCATTATTTTGTATGGAATTTTCCATCTCAGTCCTCAATTTGTTCCTAATAATTCAGCAATGCCAGTATTAAGCACTCAAGAAACAACTAATACATCTGTTAATCAGCAGGACAGTGAAACTCAAAAGCACAGTGGCAATGCTCCTGTAATTTTGCAATTACAATCTGTAACAAAAACTTATGCCAACGGCTCTCACGCTTTGTTGGATGTGAACCTAGAAGTCAAACAAAAAGAATTTCTATTTATAACTGGGCCCAGTGGTTCTGGTAAATCAACGCTTTTAAAACTGCTGTATGGTGAAGAGTTAGCCACGCAGGGAGAAGTGATTGTTGATCAATGCAATGTGGCAACTTTGCGGGGCGATCGCTTGCCATTATTGCGGCGACGCATTGGCATTGTGTTTCAAGACTATAAACTGATTCCCCAGCGGACAGTAGCAGAAAATGTAACTTTTGTGCTGCAAGCTCAAGGTTATACTCGCAAAGAAATTCAACGACGTTTAGAACCAACTTTAAAGCTAGTGGGTTTGCTGGCTAAAGCCGACTGCTTTCCAAGCCAACTTTCTGGCGGCGAGCAACAACGGGTGAGTATTGCACGGGCGATCGTAGCAACGCCACCAATACTTTTGGCGGATGAACCTACCGGCAACCTTGATCCAGATAATTCCTGGCAAGTGATACAGATTCTTCAAAAGTTAAATTCTTTTGGAGCAACGGTAATAGTTACGACTCACGATGAACAACTGGTACGGCGGTGCAATCATCCAGTGGTACAATTCCGCAATGGCCGAATGTATCGAAAATAGCCATGAAACAATTCAAAATGAAGAAATAGAATCCTGGCTGTTGGCTCAATGCAAATTAAATACACAACAGCTTAGTCATTGATCAACCGTTTTAACTAATGACCAATGACTAATAGCTAAGAAATAATCAGAGTTTTGGCTTTTGCGGATACAGGTATAAAAGGTGCTACTGCGCTAGATGGGATATTTTCCAAGCGATCCAAGGCTTGCAAACTCTCGAAAGCTGCCTCACGAATTACTGCTTCCTCCTCCTTACTTATTAAAAGCCGCAAACATTCAACAGCATTTTGTTGCACTACAGAATCAACCCGCTTACGAGTGATCAATTTAGTGAGCTGCCGCACGGCAATCAAACGCTTCAAGGAATCTGATTCAGTTAAGTTGACCAATAGCTGATCGAGGTGGTCTTCTTGCTGATTTCCATAAAGACCGAAGATTTGCCAGACTAACAAAATTAAGGTTACTACCATTCCTAAACCTTGCATGATCACAGTGGCAGCAATCCAGGGACTGTTAGAATCAACCCAAATTGCCGCCGCCATGTAAGTACTAACGGTAGCAATGCCACCACTCATCACAGCTAAGATTAAGCGACGGTTTGGGCCGTTTAAAAACCTTCGCATCTCAGACCAGTGCCGTTGCCAATCCCACTTCTGCATCGAGTAAACTAATAACATTACCCCAATGCCGATAAGCAGTGCCAACAGAAGTTTCCAGTTCCACAACAGCATAGCAAAGACGATTGTAAGGAACCCAAGAACGCCTCCAGGCCCAGAGAAACGCTTAAAAGTTCGCTGCTTTGTGGCTCTTGCCTTGAAATTTGTCAGCGACCAGTTGAAAAGCTGGTTTATTAATTGCTGCCAAGAAGACGAAGCCTGTGCCACGGTTGTTTACCTACTTACTAGATTACAAGATTATTTAATGTGTGAGTTTTTCCTAGAATGAGGGAAGAATGCAGACACCAGTTTCTTTGTGGCGTAGCCATTGGCTGGGTTCAAGGCTGTAGATGCCCGTAAACGCAAATATTACAAGAAGCACGACTTCTCGTAAAGTAGCGGTTTGCCAAAGGTTAAGCTAGAGGTTGAATTATACTTCACCCTTTACGCTTCATGCTTTCCCAGTACCTAGGGCTGTCATTGACAATCAATAATACTCTATTAAGAATACTTGGACAGTAACGAAGCAGAGCAATTTTGTTACTGAGTTTTTAGAGTTGGGAGTTAAAAACAAAAACGAAAGTTATCAAGGGTGAATTGACCATCAAAAGCACAGAAGGTTACAGAATGAATATTATTTGCTGCTACAGATAATAATGTATTTGGAGGAACTGCGGAGTCAGAATTAGCAAGATTCGCTCCTGGTAGCACTGCTTGGGTAAGCAGTTGGCGATCGCAATTATAAGCAGAAAGCACCAGACGCTGTGAACTTGTGACAAAAGCACTAACCCAATTCACAGGATGCAAAAAGGTAGCTTCCAACATTCCACTCTTAGGCGATCCCATTAACACAGTTAGTCCTGAGTAAGCTGGAAAAGCTGGATTTGATGGTTGTATAGCTAGAGAATTGTGAAATATCACGCCCCAACGCTCATACTGGCGTTCCACTGCTTCAAAACATTTCAAATCTTCTAAGTCTAAATAAATGCAAGTAGGTATATTTTGTTTAACGGTATCAGCGATATTTTCTACCTGATCCCGCAAGGCTGAAGCTATAACTTGGTTTTTTATATTACAGTTGTCAAGCGCAAATTTAGCGTCTTCAAATTTAAGTATTTTATCCGATTGAAGAATAGCCTGCTTTACCATGACACCACACGTTACCATTGCCGAGAGAATAATTTAGATTAATAAATTCCATCAAAAACTATATTTTCTGCATGCAGTGCTAAAATCAATGCCTGTTTTTGATGATTGGCTATAGTATTTTTGATGCTAATAGCATCCGTAATGTTTCTGATAGATTATCATAAAAAACTCAGCCTCTAATAAGTCTCTAAGTTATAGTGGATAATTATATAAAGCCTTGCATGATAGTAAATACAAGCAAACACCAGCAGTATTTATCAAAAAAAATATCACATAAACTTTACACAAAATTCAGTAATTTTATACCTACTTAATCTGACGTTAGTGAGAAGTCGAAGAATTATTGGTTAAACGATAATAGTGGTGAGTTTGAAGCCAATAACTAAGCACTTTGGGGTGAGACAGTTTCACCTGTGCCAAGCAACCACAACAGTGAATAAAAAAATACCTATGTTTCAACCACTGGGATTTGAGCAACGCTCTATTATTACCTCACTGGGTAGAATGGTTTACTATACTGCCACTGGCTCAATTTGGCAGAACGATGCGATCGCGCATTCGCGTAGCGTCCCGGAGGGAACTAGCGCAGCACCGGAGGCGATCGCAAAAGGCGATCGGGAAACTTTGGTATTTCTACACGCCTTTGGTGGCGGGTCTTCTGCTTATGAGTGGTCGAAAGTTTATCCAGCTTTTGCCAGCGAATACCGTGTGATTGCGCCAGATTTAATCGGTTGGGGTAAATCTGAGCATCCAGAACGGAATTATCAGATTGAGGATTATTTGACAACGATTCGGGAGTTTTTAGAGCAGACTTGTACAGAACCTGTAACAGTTATTGCTTCTTCCCTAACTGCGGCGTTGACAATTAGAGTTGCGATCGCCCATCCTAATTTATTCAAGTCCTTAATTCTGACCACACCCGCCGGACTTTCTGACTTTGGCGAAGACTACTCTCGCAGCTTTTTTGCTCAGTTAGTTAGCGTTCCCATTGTTGACCGCTTGCTGTATAGCACTGGAGTCGCTACCAGTAACGGTATCCGCAGTTTCTTAGAGCAACGGCAATTTGCCCAGCCTAGTCGAGTTTATCAAGAAATTGTAGATGCTTATCTCGAATCAGCACAGCAACCTAATGCTGAGTATGCAGCGCTATCTTTTGTCCGAGGTGACTTGTGTTTTGATTTGTCACTGTATATTCAGCAGTTAACAATTCCTACTGCTATTATTTGGGGGCAAAAGACAGAATTTACTGGGCCAGGAATTGGTCGCCGTCTTGCCGATATCAATCCCCAAGCGATCAGAATTTTTCAACACTTAGAAGATGTAGGGTTAACGCCTCAGTTGGAATTACCAGCAGTAACCATTGGCTTAATTAGGCGCTTTTTACCTTTGCTAAATTAGTAATATGTCAGTAGTCAGTGGGAAATTCTAACTGACTATTGGCAATTTTAGTATTAAAAAATAGCCACCATTTGCGGAGGCTATAGAGGAAATATTAGCAGCAAAATTGAAAATACTATTTATCTTTCAATCTTAAATCAATCACAGTGGCATTGAAGTTGTAATTAAAGCCTTCTAACTCAAAGGGCATACCAATTTTTACTTTGCTGTTACCTAGTACTGGGCCATTTGCAGTCACTTGTGCTTTACCTTGTAAAGTCAACAGCATATCTGTACTAAAATTGTTGGATTTTGGATCTGGCATTTCTTTAACAGATCCGTCGGGTTGAAAGACATTCACTGTTCTAGGTAGTAATTTAATAGATTGAATTCCAATTTCACCGTGAGGTTGATTGCGGATGATGACGTTAGTTTTACCACCTGCTTTCAGCCCTTTGTCAAACAACTGCTGAGGATCACGGACATTCAAACCACGAACTACCAAATCTACTTCCATCGGTACTGTTTTAGCACCCACTTGAGCAACAGAACCGGAAGTACCGGGAAAGAAAAAGATGCCAAATATAACTAGTAAAATTACTAGTACAGCACCGAAATCGAGGAGGTTGATTTTGCCGAACAAGCGACCTTTGGAATCTAAAATAGCCATAAAAACTTTTCCCAGATATGAGCGGAGTAATTGATTGTAGCAGCAGGCTTTATAAGGGTCATGGCAATGTTCCCTACTTGGTAAGCACTAGAAGCGACTGGGCGTTGCGGTCATGCGACAGTTTATCACGACTTCTGAAATTACGGGACGAGGCAGCCAAGTTTCGGAATTATTGCCTTTAGTTCTCAGTTGGTAACTATAAACAAAAAGCTGAATTGCAGTTAAGAATTAGCGATCGCGTAGATATTCTCTAGAGTGATTATCGGAGCGTAGTCTCGAAGACAAGCCGACTCGTCTTTTTTGGTAATAAGGAAAGAGTTTTCATCATGGCAATCTCTTGGGTTTACACGGACAATCGCATCTTCAGTCTGAAGTTTAGAATGCAACTTATAAAGCTCTAAATTCGTCTCATAATTTAATGTTCTCCCAGGATTATTCTCAGACCGGACTATGATGAATTGGAAAGGCTTTTTGGCAAATTACTGTTTGTGGCGGCGTCGCTGGTTTTATCCGTTGATTTCAGTGGTAGTCGCCCTGAGTGTGTGCTTGAGTACACCCATGCCAGGAAAGGCTATAGATTTATTGCCACTTCTATTCCAGGGTGTCCAGGTATTTCAGCTATCTAATATATCTGATCGCCAGGAAATTGATCTGGGCAAGCAGATTAATCAGCAATTGCAGAGTGGTGAAGTGAGAATTTCCCGCAATTCAGAAATTAATCGCTATGTGGAGCAAATTGGACGACGTTTGGCAGCTAATAGCGATCGCCCCAATCTTCCCTATACCTTCCAAGTTGTTCAAGATGACGGTATTAACGCTTTTGCTACTTTGGGAGGCTTTGTTTATGTCAACACAGGTTTGCTGAAAGCCGCAGAAAATGAAGCAGAACTGGCTAGCGTCATGGCCCATGAAATTGGTCACATTGGCGGTAGACATTTAGTTAAACAGATGCGCCAAAGAGCGATCGCTAGTGGTGTAGCAACAGCTGCAGGTTTAGATCGCAGTACAGCAGTAGGAATTGGTGTAGAGCTAGCGTTAAATCGTCCCCGCAGCCGTCAAGATGAATTTGATGCCGATACAAGAGGATTAAGAACTTTGACACGTAGCGGTTATGCTCAATCTGGAATGGTTTCCTTTATGCAGAAGCTACTAACAAAGGGTTCTGTTCCGACATTTTTGAGTACTCACCCTGCAACCAACGATCGCATTGAATCCCTCAAACGCGCCATTAACTCCCAACCTAGCAATAGGCGTGAAGGTTTAGATAGTGCTGCTTATAAAGCTAATATCCGTGCAATATTGTAATTTAAATACACAATGCGGAGTTAATAATCACCTGCTCACCTTATCTACGATTAAGCTCGCTGCTTGTTGCGGCGAGTTCCTCTAATTTCGGCCGGATCAATATTAACTGTTGCTTCTGCTAAAGCCAAGGTGCGGACGCGCTTTCTAAAAACATTTACTTGATAAACTAAGTTATTTGTAATATCCAATCCAGTCAACCAGCCACTCCGGGGATGGTAAGCACCAGTATCTATGTCTAACCACCCCTGCCCTTGCGCTAGTTGGCCAGGACTAACGCCAGGTAAAGTAAAGGTGATGGTGTGACCGATAATAATCTGCTTATCGGGAAAGAAAGGTTTTTCTATGCTGTGAAATTCGTCTCTAATCCAACAAAATTGCTCGGCGGTTTGTGCTGCCAAAGGCAGCGCCGGATCAACACCAGCATGAGTTAACCAAAAATCACCTAAATCAAGATATGTAGGCAGAGCTTGAAACCACTCTAGGTGTTCAAGGGGAATCGTCGCTTCTTGGTAACTAGCTACAGTCGCTTGTCCTCCAGCGTATAACCAAGCTTGCATTGCTGGGTTAGAGGAGCCTCCATTGGTCAAAACATTTAATAACATCTGCTCATGATTTCCCAGCAGACATGGGTAGTTATTTTTTTTGACAAAATTAACTACATGGGCGCTCTGAGGCCCACGATCAATTAAATCTCCCAGGAAATAAAGTTGATCATTTGATGTAGGAGTGATTGCTTCCAACAAAGCCATCAATCCTTCATAGTGACCATGTACATCCCCAATGACAATCCGACGTTGGCTGGTTTCGCTCATTTGCTCTTAGCTTGAATGATATTGCCTAATAATTCTGTTACAGTTTAATCTGTGTAAATTCCGCAAATTAAAGATAAAAAACCCTTGACAAATTGTATTTTATGCTAATTTAAATCTTTTTTCTCGAAATGTAAAAATAAGATGGACTCGCCAAGCTGCAACATGGAGCCTACTAGCTAAACATCATCTATAAATGCAATAGGCTGAAAATAAGGCTATTTCCAGCAAGCTGTAAATCAGCAAATTACATCCAGGTTAGCGTAGAATTTACGCAGTTGCGGTATTGCTTACTTGGAATCTTACAATGTCTAATGAATTTTCGGCTGAAATTAGCTCGCGCATCTGCAACCATATGAACGAGGATCATGCTGATGCGGTCGTTCTTTATGCTAAAGCGTTTGGCGGTGTAGCGGATGCGACAGCAGCACATCTGCTTTCAATAGATTCTCAGGGTATGGACTTGACAGCACAAGTAAATGAGGAAACTGTGCCACTTCGGATTGCGTTTGATCATGTGTTAGCAGATGCAGAAGATGCCCATCAAACTTTGATTGCAATGGTGAAGCAGGCACGAGTGAAGGCAAAATAGCTGAATCACACAAAGGAATACCAAAAAATATGTAATTCAGCATTCATCGGGTGTTTACCCTTGAATAATGGACAACTTAGTTTAAACCTAGATTTTGGGGGTTCATAACTGCTTATGTTCAACTACAATCCCTTAGAGTGCCTACCTTCATCGGCAGAATTACCAGATTCAGATGACACCCCTGTGGATAACGAACTGCAAATATTAATTCCCAACTTATTGTTAGCTGTCTTATCCGCTATTTGGCAAAACCGTGATGATTGGTTTTTTGGCATCAACATGGGGATTTATTATACACCCAGTAAAAAACCTGTTGTTCCAGATGGATTCTTAAGTTTGGGTGTAGAACGTTTTGTTGGTGAAAATGGTCGTTCCAGCTATGTTTTTTGGGAAGAAGAGGGAATTCCACCAATTTTTGCTTTAGAAGTTGTTTCTCAAACTTACAACGGCGAATACGAACAGAAAAAAATTGATTATGCAGAATTAGGTATCTTGTATTATGCCATTTATGCACCAACTCGCCTCCAGCGTAAGCGCCAACGCTTAGAAGTTTATCGTTTAGTTGACGGTCAATATATCTTACAACCAGGTGATAAAATTTGGATGCCGGAAATTGGTTTAGGTATGGGACGGGAACAGGGTACTTATCAAGGAAGAACGCGGGAATGGTTATATTGGTATGATGAGAATGGTAACAGATACACAACACCAGAAGAACAATTACAAAATTTGTTAGCCAGATTACAACAGCAAGGAATTGACCCTAACACGTTTGCTTGAAAATAGAGGTGGGAAGGCAAGGAAGGGGAGATAGATCTGTTGCAAGATGATAAAGAATTCGTATAATCCAGAACAAGCATTCACGGTCTATCCGATTGTGATGTAGGTTAATCTTCTGCCTGTAACAACCAAAAACCACTGTAAGTCATACCAGAATCATCAGGCTGTATCAACAAAAAGTGCAAACCTTGACTTTGCTGTTTGCGTTGTTCATAAACTTTGGCAGCAGATGCAACTTCTGGATCTTGGAAGGTGGCGACAATCCATCTATCTACTAAACCTGCTTCTAACACCAAGCCATCCGGCTCACCGACAATATAATTTAAAGCTACAGGACGGGCTTGTTGTAACCACCGTGCTAAACGCATTGATTGCCTTCCCCCATAGATGATGACACCAGGAACTGGCAATGTTGACGCTAAAGCCAAATTGATCGGCTTGAGCAATTCTGGCATATGCAAAATGGGAATAGGGCGATCGCTAAATGCTGTTTCTAGATCACCAGCACTGAGAGTAGCAAAGCGCCACTGTTCGCCCCAGAGATTTTCTGGTAAGGGTGCAGGAGGTGGTTTATCCAACGCTAAAGAATATTTTTTCTCGTGCAACCACTGCTTCAATGCCAAAGTGCGACGGGTAGGTTCGACATTAATACCTAAATTACGTCCAGCCGTCTCAATCAAACTCAAAGACTGAGGACGAAACACTTGAATCACATCTGGCAGTTTTTCACCTGCTGCTAGCTCAATTTGAGCAGTTACCCAAGTTGAATTTGCTTCTGCCTGGGGACAGGTAGCCATATACTCTAAGCTACGAGTCGCATCACAAATCAACAACTCCCACAAAATTTGTCCAGTTGTATCTTGCTGTGGACTACGATAAAAATCAGCCTGCCATACACGCATATTAGTTAATCATCTTTTATCAGATCAGTTAACCGTTGCTACTAGCGCTCAGATACCTTTGTAAACGCTGATTTAGGGTTCCTGTATGTAACTCAAATAAATCATTGTTGTAGTTGTAATACAAGGAACGTCCTTCGACACGGCTTCTACCTTCCCTAACTTCCACCCCAAGGCTCCTAACTATGTTCGCATAGAGTTCGTAGTCCTGTTCAGTTATTTTCCCTAACATTTTAGTAAAACTGATAATTCGCTCCTTTATTAAAAGAAAAGGGCAGGTTTGAAACCTACCCCTACATGGAACCAGGAAATTTAAAATCTTCTAAACCAAAACTTTAGCCAAAATCGGTTCTACTCTAGTAGCAATTTCTGGGATATAAACCTGTGTAACGTAGTCTGCAATCATCCTGTCTGTGTTGAACAGTGGCGCATTCGTCTTAATCGATGTCTTCATCATCTGCACCCAACGGTGGGGTATACCTTGAGCATCTTGGTCATAATATAGGGGAACAATTTCCTCTTCTAAAAGCTGATATAAGGACTGTGAATCAATACGATCTTGCAATTCTTGATCGCTGGTGTGAGCATCTTCACCAATTGCCCAGCCGTTAATTCCCTTACCATCACTTCCGGCTTTGTAGCCTTCACACCACCAGCCATCTAGAACGCTGCAATTGAGTCCACCATTAAAGCAGACTTTTTGCCCACTCGTACCGGACGCTTCTAGGGGACGACGAGGGTTGTTCAACCAAACATCCACGCCTTGCACCAGTTTTTGACCGGTGTAAATGTCGTAATCTTCGATAAAGGCAACTCTGTTAATAATCCCTGAGTTGTGACACCACTCCATCAAACGTTGGATAATTCGCTTGCCTTCTTCATCAGCTGGGTGAGCTTTACCTGCAAAGATAATTTGTACTGGACGTTTGGCATTACCAAAAATCTTTAGTGCCCGTTCTGCATCGCGTAAAATCAAATCTCCGCGCTTGTAAGGGCTAAAACGTCTGGCAAATCCAATAGTTAGCACGTCAGGATCTAACAGTTGTTCAGTAGCTTGAATGAGTTGATAATCTTCACCTCTATTTTCCCGTGCTTTTTTGACTTTATAACGGGTATAGGCAATCAGCCTTTCTTTAAGGATGCGATGTCGCCACCACAGTTCCTCATTGGGAATTTCGTCAACTTTAGCCCACATCGCGGGGTCAACAGCACGAGTTTGCCAGTCTTCTCCCAAATATTGATTGTATAAGTCAGTTAAAAGCGGAGCTGTCCAAGTTGGTGCATGAACGCCATTAGTAATGTATCCAATTGGAACTTTATCTTCTGTCCGCTGGGGATAGAGAACTGTCCACATCTTACGGGAAACTTGCCCATGCAATTCACTAACACCATTACAGGCACGAGACAATCGTAAGGCCAAAACAGTCATGCCAAAGGGTTCCCAAGGATCACCTAATCGTCTTGCGCCTAATGCTAAAAATTGCTCGCGCGAAAGCCGTAGTTGCGGCCAGTAGTGGGCAAAGTAAGAGTCGATTAAATCGGGGGAGAAGACATCATGTCCGGCGGGAACTGGGGTGTGGGTGGTGAATACACAACTATTCCGCACTTTGGCTTCAATATCGTAGAAAGATTTGCCAGTCCGCTCAATTTCCAAGCGGGCAATTTCTAAAGTGCAAAATGCAGCGTGTCCTTCGTTGAGGTGATATACAGAAGGTTGAATTCCTAAGGCTTCTAGTGCCCGTACTCCGCCAATTCCTAAAACAACTTCTTGGGCGATGCGGGTTTCTAAGTTACCACCATACAAATGTCCAGTCAGCCAGCGGTCGATGGGGTCGTTGTCTTGGCGATCGCTATCTAGTAAATATAAAGTTACTCGCCCTACTTTTACTTGCCATATTTGGACTTTCACCTGCCTTTGGCGAATTTCTAGTTGGATAACAAGTGGTTCCCCTTGCTCATTTTTAATTAATTCGACGGGCATCCGATGAAAGGGGTTGTCAATGTAATAATCTTCTTGCCAGCCGTTACGGTTCAAGCGTTGCCGAAAGTAACCTTGGCGATACAGCAAGCCCACACCTACCATCGGCACACCTAAATCAGATGATGATTTTAAGTGGTCGCCAGCGAGAATGCCTAAGCCACCAGAGTAAACTGGTAGAGATTCATGGATGCCAAATTCGGCGCAAAAGTAGGCGATGGGGCGGTCTTTGGAAAATTTTGGTGCAACACGGCTTACCCAAGTATCTTGCTGGGTCATGTATTGATCAAATTCACGCGCTAAGGCGGAAATTTGCTTCAAATAAAAAGGGTCTTCTGCTAATTGAGTCAGACGTTCGTAGCTTGCTGACTCTAAAATTGCTACTGGATTATGCCCACAACGTTCCCACTCTTGGGGATCTATAGTTTTAAATAGCGCAATGCGATCGCTAGTCCAACTCCACCAATAGTTATAAGCTAAGTCTGCCAAACGTTTGAGTGGAAAAGGTAATTTTTCACTCAAACGTAGCGCTGCGGTATTTGCACTGCTGTTAACCATACAACTTTAAGCTCTCTGTTACTTTTTTCTATTTCTTTGAACATCTGCTTCCAAGCAATTGCTCTTCAGGTTTAACGCACCGGAGTCTTCATTCGTAAATTTCTCCCCCTGAATTTGGAGCAGTTTATCGACATTAAACTTGATCCGAATGAACGGTTTTCCTTGATTTTTGTCTTTTTAGAATTATGCCTGCTTTATCAGCATTTTTTTTATAACTTGAATCACGTTATTTTAAATTATTTATTTTCTTGTTAATATTTATTCAAATTAGCAATTTTCAACTACCATGAAATGGTAATTTCAAAATATATAGTACATTTTAATAACAACTCAGTAATTTATCAAAAGCTGGTTACAATAAGCTCATACTAAATATTTAGCATTATTTGAATTTAAACTTTATTCTTAAAACTTACCAAAAATAATAAATAAAAATGTAGTGTACAATTTTCTTCTCATAAGACAAAACTATACTTTTATAAAGCAAGTATAGAAAACTCAGTCCTAATTCTAGCCATACATTCAGTCAAATTATCGTCTTTTCTGTGTCATTTTTAGTAAGCAAAGGCGCTTACTAAAGATTTTAAGGTAGTGCAGTACACATTTACTGCTCAAAGCCAAGTATCAAAGCTGTTGTAATTCAAAATTTATACATGATGTGAATTAGAAAAGCTTCTTCTCTTATAAGGGTTGATAGACTGACCCAAAATCCTAGTCTAATCAAGAATGACGAAATTACAAGGGTTTCAAAATTTTATTCACGTTAAATGTAATTTATAATTCTGAAAATCTACTTTCATAGAACTCAGATTCAGTTGAGATAGTTACGTAACATTACTTGTTGATTAATTGGATATAGTCTGA
This sequence comes from Mojavia sp., assembly GCF_059505145.1. Classification (NCBI taxonomy): domain Bacteria; kingdom Bacillati; phylum Cyanobacteriota; class Cyanophyceae; order Nostocales; family Nostocaceae; genus Mojavia; species Mojavia sp. The sequence continues at coordinate 25,899 of NZ_JCACKA010000080.1, read as the reverse complement.
AATTCACACAAGAATGCTATGATAAAAACTTTACTCAGTACAGCATTTAAGATGCTAGTAACAGCCTAAATGCTAGGTAAATAGTATTTTTACGTAAAGATTCCATGAATTAACATAATTATTATTGTGTAATACGCAATTTTATGTAAATCATTAATAAGAAGTTTGACAAAACGCTTTCAATTTTATGGCAAATGCTCTTTATGTACTTGATTTCTAAACAGTAGGTACTGTTAATATGCTGCTTTTAATAGAACCTTTTACCAGGATTTAGCAGTTCAGTATCTATCTGCAAATAATCTTCTTACATAAAATTTCCCAAAATTAACCTAATTATTATAATTTAGGGAATTTTATGTAAATAACTAATGGATATTAAAAGGCTTTTGGCTGTTAATAGACTGCCATTTTAACTGTAATATGGCTAGTTTAGCCTTGATTTCAGATACACAAAAATTTTCATATATTTGAGGTGGTTAATTGCTATTACTTTGTTGCTACATATCCAAGTTTTGCTATTACACACTTCATCTAATTATATTATTTAACCAAGCTGATTTACGATAAATTCAAAATTTTAATAAACCTATTTATGCTATTAACTATATACAAAGCAAAAACATACTAACAGGGTTATAGAAGTATATAGTGTAGGTTTTGTTTGATTTGTAGTAATTTAACTTACTCTATATGAGAAATATTTCTATTTAATAAACTCAGACAAGCAACCTCGGTTTATAGGAATAAGATGCAACTATATACACCTGATGAAATTGACCAACTCCAGCAAGATCTGCCGTACCTAGTAGAAATTTGGCAATGGATGAAAACTTTTTTGGCTAGACCTCATCCCGATTTGGGTAGGCCTGGCCCTGTTTGTCCATTTGTACCTAAAGCATTAAAATTAAACTACATTCGCCTCAAAGTTATTCGTATTAACAATCTAGTTCACAAACAAATTCAAGATATAGTTCTAGCTTACCGAGATACTTTTTTAGCATTAGAGCCAAGAGAAACTGAAGATGCTCTAAATAAAGCTATCATACTAATTTTTCCTGATGTTAAGCATGAAGATGCTCCTAGCATAATTGATAGTGTACAAAAGCAACTTAAACTTTTGTTTGTTGAGTCAGGGCTGATGCTAGGAGAATTTCATAAACGTAATGAAACGCCTGGTTTGCATAATCTTAATTTTCGTCCTCTTCGTAGCCCAATACCCATATTAGCTATTCGTTTTATGGTTGAATCTGATCTTCCTTTTCTTCAAAGTGCAGATGATCCAAGCTTGCGGGTGAAATATCTCGAAGCTTATTTAAAGCGCTTCGATAAAGAATTTAAAAATGAAAATAATTTTATTAATGCTAATCAAGCATTAGCGTTAGCAAAAAAACAACTAAAACAAAAACAATTAGTTTGGTTTTGATTACAACAAGATAATAGCAATTCACTATGAATACAACTAGCAATAAATTAGACTATCAACCAAATCTTCAACTAGATAGTTTAATGGTTACCAATGCTGTTCGAGTTATACAGGAACAGGATGATACCGAAACACTTTATACCAATGCTTTTTGTATTCATGAATTATTTGAAGGGCAAGTTAAGCGTACACCTGATGCAATAGCTGTGGTGTTTGAAGGACAGCAATTAACTTACCAACAATTAAACACCAAAGCCAATCAACTTGCACATTACCTACAAAAGTTAGGAGTTCGTCCAGAAGTATTAGTTGGTATTTGTATAGAACGCTCCTTAGAGATGGTAGTAGGGCTGCTGGGTATACTCAAGGCAGGTGGAGCTTATGTGCCGTTAGATCCAGCATATCCCCAAGAGCGTTTAGGCTTCATTTTAGAAGATACTAAGACATCCATCATCCTAACTACAGAGCAATTAGCCAAAAATTTAGCTAGTCACAAGGCACAAGTTGTTTGCTTGGACTCAGATTGGGAAGTGATTGCCCACAACAGCCAAGAAAATCTTGCAACTGAAGTAACTGTTGAGAACTTGAGCTATGTCATATACACATCAGGTTCGACAGGACAACCTAAAGGTGTAATGATTTCCCATCGTAGTATCTGCAATACACTTTACTGGCGACAAACAACTTTTAAAATAACCGAACAAGACAAAGTTTTACAGACAATTTCTTTTAGCTTCGACCCCTCTGTATGGCAAATCTTTTGGCCCTTGTCGTTTGGAGGACAGTTGATTATGGCTCGTCCAGGTGGGCATAGTGACACTGCCTACCTTGTGCAAACGATTATCGAGCAGCAAATCACAATTATTGCTTTAGTACCATCGGTAATACGCGTCTTACTAGAGGAAAAAGGAATCGAAAATTGCCAATCTCTCAGACACGTTACTAGTGGTGGCGAAGCTTTACCAATTGAACTGATAAATAAATTCTGTGCTTATCTGAAGTTAGATAATGTTTTGGTTAATTGTTATGGGCCAACAGAAGCTTCCATAGATGCCACATCCTGGACTTGCCAACCTGGAACTAATTATATTTTTGCTCCTATTGGTCGCCCGATTGCGAATACACAAATTTATATCCTGAATGAAGATTTGCAGCCTGTCCCTGTTGGAGAACCAGGCGAACTGCACATTGGTGGTATTGGTTTAGCACGAGGCTATCTCAATCTTCCAGAGCTAACCGATAAGAAGTTCATTTCCAATCCATTTAGCAACGAACCAGGAGCGCGCCTATACAAAACTGGTGATTTAGCGCGTTATCTACCAGACGGCAATATCGAATTTTTAGGGCGTATTGATCACCAGGTGAAAATTCGTGGCTTTCGCATTGAACTTGGGGAAATTGAAACCACGCTCAGTCAGCATCCTGTAGTAAAACAGGCAGTGGTGATTGCACGAGAGGACATTGCTGGTGACAAACGGCTTGTAGCATATATTGTCCTTAACTCCCAGCCGGCGCCAACAATCAACGAATGGCGTAGCTTTCTCAAGCAGACCTTACCCGATTACATGGTACCTAGTTCATTTGTAATCTTGGAAGACTTGCCCTTAACACCTAACGGTAAAGTAGACCGTCGTGCCTTGCCTGCACCTGATGCATATAGTATCCTATTAGACACTAACTTCGTTCCACCTAGCAATCGCACGGAAGAAATTTTAGCAGGTATATGGAGTAAAGTTCTGGGTGTGGAGCAGGTAGGTATCCACGACAACTTCTTTGAGTTGGGGGGACATTCACTGTTAGCAACGCAAGTCATTTCCCGCATCCGTCAAGCCTTGACAGTAAATATTTCATTGCGATCGCTATTTGAAAATCCCACTGTAGCTGGGTTAGCAGTAATCATTGATCAACATCAGTCTACGGATATTAATTTTCAGTTACAAACAATTCCCAAGCTAGTCAACCGCGAGTCAATACCTCTGTCCTTTGGCCAGCAGCGAATGTGGTTTTGGGAACAACTACAGCCAGGCAGTTCAATTTATCACACTGCTGAGACACTGCATTTACAAGGCGACCTCAACATTACAGTACTGCAACAATCGCTGGATACCATTGTTGCCCGCCACGAAGCATTACGCACTAACTTTATTGTGCAAGATGGCAACCCAGTACAAGTTATTCAACCACCCCAAACAGTAGAATTACTGGAATTTAACCTCAAGGATATACCTGTTAGCGAACGCCTTGCCCAAATCGAACAGTTACTACAACAGCAAACGCAACGACCCTTCAACTTCGCATCAGACTTAATGCTGCGTAGCTGCTTACTACAAATAGACCAACAAGAGTACATCTTGCTATTGGTAATGCACCACATTGCCAGTGATGGTTGGTCGACGAATATTCTGTGGCAAGAGTTGGCTTCTTTATATCAAGCCTTTATCAGTGACAAACCGAATCCTCTACCAAAATTACCTATTCAGTATGCTGACTATGCCGTTTGGCAACGCCAATGGCTAACTGGTGAAATACTAGAAAAGCAACTTAACTATTGGAAACAGCAGTTAGCCGACGCTCCACCAGTCTTAGAATTATTTACTAACCGTCCTCGCCCGCCAATTCAGACATATCAAGGCGAAAGCCAATTTTTTACCATACCCCAGGATCTAAGCCAATCACTGCAAACATTATCACGACAAGAAAGCGTGACACTGTTTATGACATTGCTGGCAGCCTTCCAGACTTTACTATATCGTTATAGCGGACAAGAAGATATCTTAGTCGGCTCGGCGATCGCTGGACGTAATCATCAAGAAATTGAAGGGTTAATCGGCTTTTTTGTCAATACTTTGGCATTACGCAGTGATATGTCGGGTAATCCCAGTTTTCGAGAATTGCTGCAAAGAGTGCGCCACAGAGCTACAGAAGCCTATCATCACCAAGACTTACCGTTCGAGAAACTGGTTGAAGAGCTGCAACTAAAGCGCTCTTTAAGTTATCACCCCATATTCCAGGTGATGTTTATCCTGCAAAATACTTCTTACCAAGATTTGGAATTACCAGGATTAACCATCGCACCTAGAGAACTTAATACTCACAAGTCAGCATTTGACATCACCTTAGAAGTGTTAGAAACACCCAAAGGTATCAAGGGTAAGATACAGTACAATACCGACATATTTGATGCTGCCACCATCACTCGGATGATTGAGCATTGGCAGACGTTGTTGGCAGAGATTGTTACCAACCCAGAACAAAACATCTCAGCATTACCATTACTGACAGCTAGCGAACAGCATCAAATCTTCGTGGAATGGAATGACACTAAATTTGATTATCTCCAAGATCAATGTATTCATGAATTATTTGAAGCGCAAGTTAAGCGTACACCTCATGCAGTAGCTGTGGTGTTTAAAGACCAGCAATTAACTTACCAACAATTAAATACCAAAGCCAATCAACTTGCACATTACCTACAAAAGTTAGGAGTCGCTCCAGAAGTACTAGTTGGTATTTGTATGGAACGCTCTTTAGAGATGATAGTAGGACTGCTGGGGATACTCAAGGCAGGTGGAGCTTATGTACCTTTAGACCCCGCATATCCGCAAGAGCGTTTAGCTTTCATGCTGGAAGATTCTCAATTGACAATAGTTTTAACGCAAAGCAAACTGTTTTCTCGACTTCCATCTCATCAAGGCAAAGTAGTTTACCTTGATAGTAATTGGCAAGCAATAGCTCAACAAAGCCAGGAAAATACAGCTAGCAAGGTCACACCTGGCAACTTAGCGTACACAATCTACACATCAGGTTCTACGGGTAAACCCAAGGGTGTACAAATTCTACATCAAGCGGTAGCTAATTTTTTAGCTTCTATGAAGCAAGAGCCGGGACTTACTGCTGCGGATGTTTTGCTGGCGGTGACAACCATCTCTTTTGACATAGCTGTTTTAGAGCTTTTCTTACCCATCACAGTCGGAGCCAAGGTTGTTTTAGCAAGTCGAGAAGTAGCAGCAGATGCAAATCAGTTAATCAAACTGCTGGCAGAATCTGGGGCAACCGTAATGCAAGCTACCCCTGCCACTTGGCGAATGCTGATAGCAGCAAATTGGCAGGGCAACCAAAATTTAAAAATTCTTTGTGGTGGCGAAGCCATGACTAGAAGCTTGGCTAATCAACTCCTTTCTAGGAACGGTGCGGTTTGGAATATGTACGGCCCTACAGAAACAACCATCTGGTCAACCATTTACCGGGTAGAAGTTGGAGATACTCCAATTTTGATTGGTAAACCAATTGCCAATACCCAAATTTATCTAATTGACCAGAATCCAGAAAACCAAAACCAATCAATTAACGTAGTTCCGGTTGGGCAAGCGGGAGAGTTAGTGATTGGGGGAGTCGGTTTGGCGCGAGGCTATCTCAATCGACCAGAACTAACTAACGAAAAATTTATAAATAACCCCTTTAGCAAAGAACCTGGCACTCGTCTTTATCGAACTGGAGATTTAGCGCGTTATCTACCGGATGGCAACATTGAGTTGATTGGACGAGTTGATAATCAAGTCAAAATTCGTGGCTTCCGAATTGAGTTGGGAGAAATTGAAGCCACACTCAGTCAGCATCCTATAGTAGAACAGACAGCGGTGACTGTACGGGAGGATGTCCCTGGCGACAAGCGCCTTGTAGCATATATCGTCCCTAGCTCCCAGCCAACACCAACAATCAACGAATGGCGTAGCTTTCTCAAGCAAACTTTACCCGATTACATGATACCTAGTTCCTTTGTAATCTTGAAAGACCTGCCTTTAACCCCTAACGGTAAAGTAGACCGTCGTGTCCTACCCGCACCAGAATTTTCGCGGCTAGAACCACAAGCGACCTATGTTGCTCCTCGTAATGCAGCCGAACGCCAACTGATACAGATATGGGAAGAAGTTTTACGTATTCAGCCGATTGGCATCAGGGATAACTTCTTTGAGTTAGGTGGTCATTCTCTGCTAGCAGTCAACCTGTTTTGGCAAATACAAAAGACATTCGGACAAAATCTGCCTCTAGCGATTCTGTTTCAATCACCAACTGTCGAGGCTTTAGCTCAAATCATTTGTCAAGAACAACTCGAAACAAACAAAGCTTCAGCAAAAACAACTTGGTCATCTCTAGTGCCAATTCAACCCAAAGGTTCTAAGCCACCATTATTTTGTGTCCACGGAGTAGGCGGCGAAGTTTTGTGTTTCCGAGAATTAGCAATGCACTTGGGCACAGACCAACCATTTTATGGATTACAACCACAAGGACTAGATGGAAAACAGCCGCCTTTGACTCGCGTGGAAGATATGGCGGCACACTACATTCAAGAAATTCAAACGATTCAGCCGGTTGGACCTTATTTTCTTAGTGGTTATTCGTTTGGAGGTAATGTTGCCTTTGAGATGGCGCAGCAACTGCATAGGCAAGGTCAACAAGTAGCTTTGTTAGTGATGTTTGATAGTTGTCGTCCTGGTTATGATGTGCGTTTGCCATTTGTAAAGCGACTGGCTCAACATCTGAATAATCTTCTACAACTTGGGCCTGATTATCTTTGGCAAAGAACTCAGGTTTGGCGCAAGTGGAGTCAACACTTGCTCAAAAGTATAATCTACTCTTTCAAGCAGAAATCTCAGCGTTACTTGAATGTTCAGTCTTATTTGTGGGACACTGACCGACATCTCGAAATCACTGACGCTAATGTTGCGGCTATCAGCAAATATACTTTCCAACCTTACCCTGGCCGCGCTGTGCTTTTCCGGACTGATGATCAGCTTCGGGTCAATGCTGTAGGTATACAATACGATCCTCAATTCGGCTGGGGCGACATTGTGACTGGCGGACTAGATATTCATCGCATTCCTGGTTCTCACTTTTCTTTGCTTAATGAACCTTATGTACAAGTTGTTGCGGAAAAATTAAAGCTTTACTTGAGCCAATCTGCTGATGCACAATCAGGGCAGTTAATTACTTAATTATCCAGAATAAATTATTTTATACTTTATCTTTTGGCTTTAGGCGATCGCCTGATGGTGGATGCCTCGTCATCAAATAATCTAAGTTACAAACTCTTCCACTGCCTGAGTAAATACAGGTATTACTGTTTACTTTTAACCTAGCTATAACTTTAATATTTACATAACCTTAACTTAATGCAAGTATTAAGCAGCAAATATGATGTTAGCATCTTCATAAGGTATTTATTTATATAAAATTTTTATGAAATAGCGTCAGTAATATTGCGTATTGAAGGTTTTTATGACAATTATTAATTAAGAACACTGTTAAGCAATTGACGAAACGCTTGCAATATTAGTGAATATTGCCGTTTCTGCTACAGTTTCTGTTCTGACTTAAATTAGTATCAAACTTTTGGTTTTTACCGATTAGATACAGGCAACTACCATAGCTATGTTACATAGATTACCTTGGTTTTAATAAACTAAGGTAATAATTGTATGAAAATTTTTTATCAAGCATTTAGATTCTGTTATTAAACACTACACTTATGCTTTTAGACTAAAGATTTACTTACAATAAAAGCTCTGCTTAATCATAAGCACTGTATTTTTAACCAAATACGGGCAGAGGATACATTAACAGGGATAATTAGGGAAATTCCATGATGCTTGTTAACTAGGTTTTTATTTCAAAGACCTTAAAAAATTTTATATTTATTGAAATTTAGCGTATTTTATATAGCTAATAGATTTACCATATTTTGCGCTAGTTTCCTATTGCATTAAAATAATTAGTTTATTAGAGATTTTGGTGGTCGAATCTTGGGCTAGCTTGGATAATTCTAAACCAGCTTATCCTTTTGTTGCCTTATTTAAAAAGGTAATAAAATCTGAAACTATCAATTTTGTTAGACTATTTAATCTCTAGCAATTTGTAAAACTGTAATACGCTAACAACATATATTCCTTTAGTTAGAATCGCAAAATGCGATAAATGCCATAGGATCAATCTTAATATCCTAATAGAGGTGTAGCGAAATTTGTCAAAATAATTGGTAACAGATAAAACATTATGCTTCTCCCTATAAATTTGAAATTTATTTGAGGCTATTTTCAAAAAAAAGTCCAGTTTTAAGGCTAAAAGTTTAAATTTTGGCCATCTTTGAATCTAAAATTCCAACTTTATTATTAGCTATAATATGCAGGTTATACTGTAAAAACCCAAGTTCGATACTAACTATAATATAAGTATTTATATAGCATTTTAGAGGGTATTATTTAATTATAAATAGTATCAGTCCTAAAATTCAATGTAAATTAAAACTAAATGTAGTTGGCAAAAAAATCTCTAGTATTTTGATGGAATAAAATTAAACTAACCTATTCCTTTGCCATTATATATAAATATAAATTTTATTAAATCTAAATTAGTTAGTTCAATTCTTGTAATTTATGCAAAAAAGATTTTGATGTCTTGATATCAAAGTATATAAATAACAATCAATAACTTCTATAGGATGCAAAATATGTTATTAGTAGAATTCTTGAGAATCAACAACACGACTGAACAGCTTCAACTGTTAGTTGAATGTAACAATACAAAATTTAAGTATTTTCAAAATAAATGTGTTCATGATCTGTTTGAGGTTCAAGTAGAACATACATCGGATGCAGTAGCTGTGGTATTTAAAGACCAGCAATTGACTTACCGGGAATTAAATAACAAAGCCAACCAGCTCGCACATTACTTACAAAAATTAGGAGTTGTTCCAGGAGTACTGGTTGGTATTTGTATGAAACGCTCGTTAGAGATGGTAGTAGGGTTGTTGGGTGTACTCAAAGCGGGAGGAGCGTATGTGCTGTTAGATCCAGCTTATCCCCAAGAGCATTTAGGTTTAATCCTTGAAGATTCTCAATTGGCAATACTTTTAACTGATAGCGAACTGGGTTTCAAACTTTTATTTAATCAAGCCAAAGTAGTATGCCTAGACAGTGATTGGCAGGCGATCGCCTCACAAAGTCAAAATAATATAGATAGCCAAGTTACACCTGCTAACTTGGCTTACACCATCTACACATCTAATTCGACAGATAAACTCAAAGGTGTACCTATTCCTCATCAAGCGGTAGTCAATTTCTTCACTTCAATAGCACAACAGCCGGGACTTACCTCTGAAGAAATCTTGCTGGCAATGACAACATTGTCTTTAGATATAGCTGTGCTAGAAATTTTCTTGCCACTCATAGTTGGGGCAAAGGTTTACTTAGAAAGTAAATCTGCGATCGCTCAAGCATATACCGACTATGGCGTTTGCCAGTGCCAATCTCTATCTAGTGAACTACTGCAAAACCAACTTCAATATTGGCAACAGCAGTTAGCAGATGCTCCACCAGTACTAGAGTTACCCACTGACCGTCCTCGTCCGCCAGTACCGTCCTACGAAAGTGCAAAGAAATTGGTGGTACTGCCCCAAAACCTAACTAAATCGCTCAAAAATCTCTGCCATCAGGAAGAAGCCAGCTTATTCATTACCTTGCTCACAGCATTCCAGAGCTTACTGCATCGCTATAGCGGACAAGAAGACATCATTGTTGGTTCTCCAATTTCCCGACACCATCATCCAGAATTGCAGGGGTTGGCTGAATTTAGCAATACTCTAGTATTACGCACTGATCTATCAGGTAATCCCAGTTTTCGGGAATTATTGGGCCGAATCCATTCAATAGTCTTAAATGCCTATAATCATCAAGATTTATCCTTCGAGAAACTGGTAGAGGAACTAAGACCAGAACACTCCGTAAGTTATCATCCTCTGTTCCAGGTGATGTTTGAATTTCAAGAGCAGCCTCGACAAAAGCTAGAACCACCAAGTTTAACTGAGGCTCCGCTGGAACTGGAGGTAGGGAACACAAAATTAGACTTAACCCTGTCAATGCAAGAGCAGGCAGGAGTACTTGTTGGCATCTGGGAATACAACACCGATTTGTTTGATGCCAGCACAATTACTCGTATGGCAGGACATTTCCAAACGCTACTGGAGGGTATTGTTGCTAACCCAGAACAGCACGTTTCAAAATTGCCTCTACTCACGCTAGATGAGCAACAACAACTGCTGGGCAAGTGCAACAATACCGAAGCGGAATATCTTTGGGATAAGTGTATCCATGAGTTGTTTGAAGAGCAGGTAGAGCTTAGACCTAATGCCGTAGCAGTGGTGTTTGAGGAACAACATCTCACTTATCGTGAGTTGAATATCAAAGCCAATCAACTAGCACACTACCTACAAAATCTCGGTGTCGGGCCTGATGTACTCGTTGGCATCTGTGTAGAACGCTCCTTAGAAATGATAATCGGGATTTTGGGCATTCTCAAGGCAGGTGGAGCTTATGTACCACTTGATCCTAATTATCCTGTTGAGCGCCTCGCTTTTATATTAGAAGATGCTCAAGTATCAGTGCTACTGACGCAACAGCGACTATTAAATAATCTTCCCGAACATCACGCTCAAGTTTTGTGCATAGATTCTGACGAGGAAATCCTCACCCAACAGAATTCACAAAACCCCACAACTTTAGCTACATCCGAAAATTTAGCTTATATAATTTACACTTCTGGCTCCACAGGTAAGCCCAAAGGAGTATTAATTAATCACTCCAATGTTGTCCGCTTATTTAACGCCACCGAACATTGGTATCACTTTAACCAACAGGATGTTTGGACTTTGTTCCATTCCTTTGCCTTTGACTTTTCAGTGTGGGAAATTTGGGGCGCTTTAGTTTACGGCGGACGGTTAGTTGTAGTGCCTTATTGGGTTAGCCGTTCTCCTGAAGCCTTCTATGACTTACTGTGCAAAGAACAAGTTACAGTTCTCAATCAAACTCCTTCAGCCTTCCAGCAATTGATCCGAACTGAGCAGACCATTACTCAACCCGGTAACCTGGCTTTGCGTTGGGTAATATTTGGTGGGGAAGCATTGGAACTTCAAAGCTTAAAACCTTGGTTCACTCGTCACGGGGACGAGTCTCCCAGGTTGGTGAATATGTATGGGATTACAGAAACCACCGTCCATGTTACCTATCGCCCAATCACAACAGTAGATTTGGAGCAAGGTGCAGGTAGCGTTATTGGTAGCCCAATTCCTGATTTGCAGGTATATGTGCTTGATCAGCACAAACAGTTAGTTCCTGTTGGCGTTCCTGGAGAAATGTATGTGGGAGGCGCAGGTTTAGCTCGTGGCTATCTCAATCGTGCTGATTTGACTGCTAAAGCTTTTGTTGTTAATCCCTTTAACAATGACTCCAAAGCAAAACTCTACAAAACTGGAGACTTAGCAAGATATCTACCTAATGGAGACTTAGAGTACCTTGGCCGCATTGACCACCAAGTTAAGATTCGTGGCTTCCGCATCGAGTTGGGAGAGATAGAAGCTGTACTGAATCAACACCCAACAGTGCAACAAACAGTAGTAATTGTACGGGAGGATATTCCTGGGGATAAGCGGTTAGTGGCATATATCGTCCCTAACTCCGTCTCAACAATTACTATTAGTGAACTGCGTAGCTTCCTTAAAGACAAGCTGCCTGAATATATGATACCTGCGGCTTTCGTGATGCTGGAAGTGTTGCCATTAACATCTAATGGTAAAGTAGACCGTCGTGCTTTACCTGGGCCCGATACATCCAGTATTCCATTAGACACTAACTTTGTTCCTCCCAGCAATCCCACGGAAGAAATCTTAGCAGGCATCTGGAGTGAAGTTTTGGGTGTAGAGCAGGTAGGTATCAATAACAACTTCTTCGAGTTGGGTGGGCATTCTTTGCTAGCAACGCAAGTGATGTCACGTATCCGCCAAGCCTTGGCGATTGATATTTCATTGCGATCGCTATTTGAAAATCCCACCGTAGCTGGGTTAGCCGAAGTAATTGGCAATAGTCAAATTAACATAGGTGATGAGCAAAACCAGCTGATTCCGCAACTAGCCAATCGGGAGTCAGCACAATTATCCTTTGCTCAGGAAAGACTATGGTTTTTAGAACAGTTAGAGCCAAATAACCCAACTTATTTAATTCCCCAAGCACTACGCTTGCAGGGTGATTTAAATATACCTGTTTTGCAACAATCTTTGGATGCAATTGTTGCTCATCATGAGATCCTCAGAACTACTTTTATCACATCAGATGATGGTAACCCTATTCAGGTAATCGGTTTACCCAGGTCGGTAGAATTGAGAATAATCGACTTGCGTTCTCATAATCAAAGCGATCGCCAGCAGCATTTACAACAAATCCTCAACCAAGAAGCGCAAATACCCTTCGACTTAACATCAGACTTAATGCTGCGAGCCAGCTTGCTCCAGATAGACCAACAAGACCACATTCTCCTAGTGGTTATACACCACATCGCCAGTGATGGCTGGTCTACAGGTATTTTCTGGCAGCAGTTAGCAGCAGTTTACCAAGCATTTTTGCACGGTAAGTCTTCTCCTCTGCCTCCTCTACCCATCCAATATGCCGATTTTGCCGTTTGGCAACATCAATCACTATCTGGGAAGCTGCTGGAAACAGAACTAGACTACTGGAAAAATCAACTGGCGGGTGCTACCACTGTACTAGAATTGCCCACCGACCGTCCGCGCTCGCCAATTCAAACTAATCGAGGGGCTAGCCAATCGCTGTTGCTACCCCAAACCCTCAGTACAGCACTTACAGCACTTTCACGTCAACAAGGTGTCACTCTATTTATGACCTTGCTGGCGGCTTTTGGCGCACTACTGCACCGCTATACCGGACAAGAAGATATTCTTATTGGTTCACCGATTGCCGGTCGCAATCGTGCAGAGATTGAAGAACTCATCGGTTTATTTCTCAACACATTAGTTTTGCGGACTAACTTTGCTGGTAACCCCAGTTTTCGTTTGCTGCTAGAACGAGTACGCCAGATGGCCTTAGGTGCTTATGCTCACCAAAATCTACCTTTTGAAAAGCTAGTAGCAGAAATTCAACCAGAGCGAGATACCAGCCGCAACCCCTTGTTTCAGGTGTTGTTTAATATGCTCAACTTGGAGGATAAAACGCTGGATCTGCCTGGTCTGGATGTAGATTTTATTTCTCTAGCAGAAACCGCTGCGAAATTTGATTTAACCTTGTATGTTAAAGAACAACCACAAGGAATTCATCTCAAGCTAGTTTACAATCGTGACCTGTTTGATGCAGAGCGGATGAAGGAAATGCTGCATCAATTCCATCATTTGCTCAATCAGATTATCACTGCCCCAGATAGCCAGATTAGTTCCTATTCTTTAGTCACACCAGAAGCTCAAGCTTTGCTGCCACAGCCAAGTGTAGTGTTGCCACAGCCAAAGTACGAATTGGTGACCACAATGTTTACCCAACAGGTAAACAACAACCCAGAACAGACCGCACTGCGTCAAGGCGATCGCACTTGGAGCTATAGCGAGTTAGGCACAACTGCTCAAGCCCTAGCGCGAGTTATGCTAGGCAACAAAGTCGAGTCGGGAGATGTCGTAGCCGTATTTGGCACAAAGAGCTTTGGGCTAATTGCCAGTATGTTAGGCGTACTTTATTGCAAAGGCGTGTTGCTAACTATTGACCCGAAACTGCCTAGCGAGCGTCAGCAGCTGATATTACAGCAAGCAAAAGCGAAATACATCTTATATATCGATGCTCAACCCCCACAACACCAGGAACTATGGGACAGGCTGACTATCATCTGCATACATCCAGACACAGGAGCATTGCTAAATCTGCCTCAAGATGACAATCAACTCATCGAACTACCGCAAATCGATGCTGACGATGCAGCTTATATCTTCTTTACTTCTGGAACCACAGGCGTTCCCAAAGGAGTATTGGGTTGTCACAAAGGATTAGCACATTTTCTGGTCTGGCAACGACAGACATTTGCGATTGGCAAGCAAGACCGAGTAGCGCAATTGACAGGACTCTCCTTTGATGTCGTCCTCAGAGATATCTTTTTACCTTTGACCAGTGGTGCAACCTTGTGTCTGCCGCCAGAGGGAGATAACTTAGAGCCAACTAAAATTCTGCATTACCTAGAAAGTGAGCAGATTACCGTGCTGCACACAGTTCCCTCGTTAGCACAATCATGGTTAGCCAATATCCCATCTGGAATTTCGTTGCAAAACTTACGCTGGTTATTCTTAGCCGGAGAACCGCTGAAACAAACACTAGTAGAGCAGTGGCGGCAAGCTTTTCCCACATCAGGTGAAATTGTTAATCTCTACGGCCCGACAGAAACAACTTTGGCAAAGTGCTATTACCAAGTGCCGGCTGATTCTGCATCAGGGGTACAGCCGATAGGATGGCCTTTACCGCAAACCCAAGCATTGGTATTCACACCCAACAACCAACTTTGCGGCATCTCAGAAGTCGGTGAAATTGTCCTGCGTACACCATTTCGGAGTTTGGGCTACATCAATGCGGCTACGGAAACAAAGACTAAGTTTGTCCAAAATCCTTTTGGTAATGATCCACAAGATTGGCTTTACTATACTGGTGATTTGGGTCGCTATCGTCCAGATGGCTCATTAGAAATTCTCGGTCGTCGAGATCATCAACTCAAGATTCGTGGTATCCGCATTGAGCCTGGGGAAATTGAGACGGTATTAAGTCAGCATCCAAATGTTGCCCAAAGTTTGGTAATTGCGCGTGAAGATATTCCTGGTGATCAACGCTTAGTTGCTTACTTAGTTGCCAATTCCGACTCTGCACCGACGATGAGCGACCTGCGGCAGTACCTCTTGACAAAACTGCCTCAGTATATGATTCCTTCAGCTTTTGTGTTACTTTCCGCAATACCTGTGACTGCCAATGGTAAAGTAGACCGTCGTGCCCTTCCCGCACCAGAATTTTCGCGGCTAGAACCAGAAGCTACCTTTGTTGCTCCCCGTAATGCAGTTGAACGCCAACTGACCCAGATTTGGGAAGAGGTTTTACGTGTCCAGCCTATTGGTGTCCTAGATAACTTTTTTGCTCTTGGTGGACACTCTCTGCTGGCAACTCAAGTGATTTCGCGTATCCGTAAAACTTTCTCAATTGAAATTCCATTGCAATCTTTGTTTACTTACCCCGCGATCGCAGAGTTAGCTCCAGTAATTGAGCAGCATCAATCTGCGGGTATTAACCTCCAGCCACAAACAATTCCGAAACTAGCCAACCGTAAGTCGCTCCCTCTGTCGTTTGCCCAACAGCGAATGTGGTTTTGGGAACAACTAGATTCAGGTCAGGCAATTTATCACATCGCGCAAGCACTACACCTGCAAGGCGACCTCAACGTGACAGTACTGCAACAATCTCTGGATGCAATTGTTGCACACCACGAATCACTGCGAACTAATTTTATTGTCTTAGATGGCAACCCAGTACAGGTAATTCAGCAACCGCGGCCCGTTGAACTGATAGTGTTCAACTTGCAAGATTGTGAGCCAACTCAACGCCATAACCAAATCGAACAACTGTTACAACAGCAAACACAACGACCTTTTAACTTAAAATCAGACTTGATGTTGCGTTGCTGCTTGCTACAGATAGAGCCACAAGAATATATCTTGCTATTAGTGATGCACCATATTGCCTCAGATGGTTGGTCAATGGGTATCCTCTGGCGGCAGTTAGCAGATTTATATCAAGCCTTTGTTAGTAACAAACCGAACCCATTAATACAATTACCAATTCAGTATGCCGATTATGCCGTCTGGCAACGCCAATGGCTAGCGGATGAGGTACTACAAAACCAACTCCAATATTGGCAACAGCAGTTGGCAGGCGCTCCCCCTGTACTAGAGTTACCCACTGACCGTCCCCGTCCGCCAGTCCAGACTTACCAAGGTCACAGGCAATCTTTGATATTGCCCCAGAATTTGAGCGATTCACTGCAAGCACTTTCACAGCAAGAAGGTGTGACACTGTTCATGACATTGTTGGCGGCCTTACAGACTCTGCTGTACCGCTACAGTGGGCAAGAAGATATATTGATTGGCTCTGCGATCGCTGGTCGTAATCATCAAGAAATCGAAGGGTTAATTGGCTTTTTTGTCAATACCCTGGTTATGCGGAGTCATCTAGGAGGCAACCCAACTTTCCGCGAGCTACTGGCAAAAGTGCGGACAATGGCATTGAATGCTTATGCTCACCAAGATTTGCCCTTTGAAAAGTTAGTTGAAGAACTACAACCACAGCGCTCTTTAAGTTATCACCCCTTATTCCAGGTGATGTTTGTCCTCCAAAATGCCTTGAGCCAACCATTGCAGTTGCCAGGAGTGACCTTAACTCCCTTAGAAGTTCATAGCGGTAGAGCCAAGTTTGATTTAACATTTGAACTCCAAGAAACAGCCGCAGGCATTCAAGGCACTGTAGAATACAACACCGACTTGTTTGATGACGCGGCGATCGCCCGAATGTTAAGACATTTCCAGACATTGTTGGAGGGTATTGTTGCTAATCCAGCACAGCACATTTGCCAATTGCCATTACTTACCACAGCCGAGCGACATCAATTACTTAAAGAGTGGAATCATACTCAAACTGACTATCCCAGATATGCTTGCATTCATCAATTATTCGAGGCACAGGTAGAACGTTCTCCTAACAGTATTGCTGTAATCTTTGCAGAGCAGCAACTTACCTACCAACAGTTGAATCAGCAAGCTAATCAGTTAGCACACTACTTGCAAAGCTTGGGTGTGGGGTCAGAGGTCATGGTTGGATTGTGTGCAGAACGCTCTTTAAAAATGATTGTCGGATTACTGGGTATCTTAAAAGCAGGTGGCGCTTATGTACCTTTAGATCCAAAATATCCCCAAGAGCGCTTGAGTTTGATGTTAGAGGATGCCCAGGTACAAGTTTTGCTAACTGAACAGCATTTAATAGAAAAATTACCTGTGGGTGAAGCAAAGGTAGTTTACTTAGATAGTGATGCTGAGGTAATTACCCAATACAGCCACGAAAATACAGTCACTCAAACTACCCCTGACAACTTGGCTTATGTTATTTATACATCTGGTTCTACAGGCAAACCCAAAGGTGTGAGCGTACTGCATCGGGGTGTTGTGCGCTTAGTCAAAGACACAAATTACGTCAATTTCAGTCCAGAAGACGTTTTTTTACAGTTAGCTCCCGTTTCTTTTGACGCTTCCACCTTTGAAATTTGGGGATGTCTGCTCAACGGTGGCAAGCTTGTTGTCATGCCACCGCACACCCCATCCTTACCAGAATTAGCACAAGCTCTGAAACATTACGGTGTCACAACAGCGTGGCTTACTGCCGGACTTTTCCACCTCATGGTAGATGAATATGTTGAAGATTTAAAACAAGTTCGGCAACTTTTAGCTGGCGGAGATGTTTTATCTGTTCCTCATGTGCAAAAACTATTACAAGCAGGCGGAGAATGTCGCTTAATTAATGGCTATGGCCCCACGGAAAACACAACCTTTACTTGTTGCTATTCTTTAGACAAAAATACTAAGATTCGTGGCTCTATTCCCATCGGTCACCCAATTTCAAATACACAAGTTTACATCCTCGATCGCAACTTACAACCTCTACCCATTGGCATTCCTGGCGAGTTGTATATTGGTGGTGATGGTTTAGCTAGGGATTATCTCAACCGACCAGAACTGACAGCCGAAAAATTTATTGCCAACCCCTTTAGTAATCAGCCAAGTGACAAACTCTATAAAACTGGAGATTTGTGTCGCTATTTATCTGATGGCAATATTGAATTCCTCGGTCGCCTGGACTATCAAGTTAAGATTCGGGGCTTTCGCATTGAGTTGGGAGAAATTGAAACTGTACTAGAGCAACATCCGGCACTCAAGCAAATTCTAGTCATGGCTAGAGAAGATGTTCCCGGTGACAAACGGCTCGTGGCGTATGTTGTAGCTCACTCAGAACAAGTACCTACTATCAACGAATTGCGTAGTTTCTTACGAGAGCAGCTACCCGACTACATGGTTCCTACAACCTTTGTATTTTTAGATCAGCTACCGTTAAACTCTAACGGCAAAGTAGACCGCCGTGCCTTACCTGCACCAGATACATCGAGCCTGAAGGCAACTAGCATTGTTCCACCACGTAATGAAGTAGAACGCCAACTCGTAGAGATTTGGGAAAAAGCTTTAGGTGTCCAGCCCATTGGCGTTACAGATAATTTCTTTGATTTAGGAGGGCATTCCCTACTAGCAATAAAACTGTTTTGGGAAATTGAGCAAGCATTCGGTAAAAGTCTGCCTTTGGCGTGTCTGTTCCAATCAGGTACTGTAGAAGCTTTAGGCAAAATTCTCTGCCCAGAAGAAGTAGAAACAAACCATGCTTCATTAACTACTGGGCAACAGGATAAATCAACTGCGGCTTGGTCATCGCTGGTAGCGATTCAACCTAACGGCTCTAAACCTCCGTTCTTCTGTATTCATGGTTTGGGTGGAGAAGTCCTGTGTTTCCGAGAATTGGCAATGTCTTTGGGAGCAGATCAACCATTTTACGGGCTACAATCACCAGGACTAGACGGCAAACAGCCTCTGTTGCCCAGAATTGAAGACATGGCAGCACTCTACATTCAAGAAATCCGATCCATTCAGCCCCACGGCCCTTATTTTCTGGGAGGATACTCTTTTGGGGGTATAGTTGCCTACGAAATGGCTCAACAACTTGAGCGACAAGGCGAAAAAGTGGGTCTTTTAGTGATGTTGGATACTTGTCGTCCAGGTGCTGGTCAGCGAGCGCCATTTGTAAAGCGAATTGTTGAGCATTTCCATAATCTGATCAAACTTGGGCCTAGCTACCTTTGGCAAAGAACTCAAATTTGGAGCAAGTGGGGTAAACAACTACTCCAGAGTGGCGCATATCATCTCAAAAAGAAATTCAAGCGTTACTCGAATGCCAAGCCTAAGTATTTAGTAGATATTAGCCAAAAGCTATCGGATACTGACCAGCACCTAGAAATCATGGAAAATCATGTCCAGATGCTCAACAAATATACTTATGAAGTTTTCCCAGGTCGAATGCTCGTCCTTCGCACTGAGGATCAGAACCGGGGTGATGGTATAGTAGGTGAAAAATTTGACCCTCAATATGGCTGGGGTGATATGGTCAGCGGTGGATTAGATGTCCATTATATTCCCGGATCTCACTTGACTTTACTTAACGAACCCCATGTACAAGTTGTGGCGGAAAAATTGCGCGATCGCTTGGCTCAATCTGCTTGTAAATGATAAAAGCTGAAGCATAAAACCTGAACTAATTAAACTTCTTGCAAAATCCGAATAAGAGCAAAAGTAACCACAGATAAACGCAGATGCACACAGATATTTATCTGTATGCCTCTGTTGTTTTATATACAAAAATAAAATTTATGCAAGAAGTTTATTACAGCAATTTTTGGTAAATAAACCACACGGTAGATGCGGTCATTCGCAGCTACACTTTGCCAATGATCAAATGCCTGTATTGTACATGGACTTTTGTAGGTTTGCCAGTTGTTGTAAAAACATCTCTAATACAAAAGCCTTTTCTATTTATGTACCTATCGTTTTGGCGAAAGTATCGCTTGACGAATCAGCTTTAAGGGTGAAGTTTTTATTTTTAAGCTTCGCTTAAATTTAAATGCGTCTCTTTGTGATCAAAATGGTAAAAACTGACCCAGCTATTAACATAGATTCTAATACGCCAAAAAAGCAGTTTCTCAGAAATAGATGGCGCAGTATTACTATCTTGTTATTTTTAGTTACTTTTGTGAGTTTCTTTGCCTACAGACTGGAAATAGTTTTAGGTGTAACTCCTAGTAAATACAATACTTTTACGCCTCAGACACAGGCTGCGTCGCAAGAAATTGGTTCCTATGATGTTCTGGGATACAGCATCAATAAAGAAGAGGCAACACGGTTACTACAAACAGAAGATGGGCGCAAACAACTATCACCTGAAAATGGAGCATTTGCTGTCACTCAAGAAACTTTAAAGCTGGGTCGGGACGCTTTTTACTCGGAAACTTTTGGGAATGAAATTTTTCAAACTGATGTAGTTGGGGTGCTGAATGGCCCGATTAATATGATAACGGTAGGTCAGGCGATCGCTGGGCTTGGAGGTAAGCACACAACTAATCTCCAAATTCCCATAAATGAAGATGTCACAATTGGTGGACGCACTTTCAAAGCAGGTACGTTGTTAAATACAGGATTAGACGTACCTGCAAATTCGCTTGTACCACTGGGTATGCGTGCCAGTATCACTAAAGGTAAGCTAAGATTCGGCATTACCTGTGCTTTATGTCATGCCACAGTTGAGAGTAAAACCGGACGTATTTTAGAAGGCGCACCAAACAATGATCTAGACACTGGTTTAGTTTTGGCATTTGCAACGAATTCAGCAGCAATGTTTCGCCAAACAGATGTTAATCCCACTCAAATTCCTTTAGGTGAGCATACTTACATTAACGCTGATAATCAAGAGTCACGCCTACCAGATGTTAAAGCCGTAGAAGATGCAGTTGATGCAAAACTGCTTACTTGGCCACCGGGTAATTTTGATTCAACTGGCACTTTAGTAAATAATCCCTCGCAAACTCCATCATCTTATACTTTTGGCGCTTGGCCTTATGGTTGGAGCGGTCATTCTGCGGTTGGTTGGTTTCACGGTTTGACTACCCTAAATAGCAATGTCCATGCTACTAATTCAGACGGGACAAATGGTGCTGATGCTAGCCAAGCCTTATTAGGAATTGATAAGGAAACCTATTTAGGCGTGATTTTGCAAAACGCGGCTAATCCGGCTTTTAAATTGCCCACTGGCGCAAAACCCTCAGAATTTTTCAACAAAATCGATCCTACTCCTGGGGAACCTGCAATCAATGAAGTGATTCGGATGCCTGGATATCCTCAAGGTTCGCCGTTTATGTTGGATGGGTTAATGGCTTCTTCTCCCGGATTTCCTGTAGGCGAACAGCTAAATGCAATGTCCGCTTGGCAAAATACTTTGGCTCCACCACCTACTGCAATTAGTGATGTTGCCTCTCTAGAGAGGGGATCTGCTGTATTTACTCGTGCTGGCTGCATAGAGTGTCATAGTGGGCGCTACTTTACTAATCATGATGTCATCGCCCAAAACGAAATCGGCACTCAGCCATCACGGGCCCCTACATTAGCGCCATTTGCCAAGAATTTCACCACACCCCAAACCTATCCCAACAGCGTTTCTGTTCCTTTACCATCTAACCCTCCGGTGCTAGAAGTTTCTACAGATATTACGCCAAAGAAAGCACAGGAGTTAGCTTTTGGTATTAACAATTCTGCTGGAGGCTATAAAGTACCAAGCTTAATTGGCTTGTATCTAACTGCGCCTTATTTACATGATGGTGGCGTGGCTGCTAGCGCTGAAGCACTCAAGCAAGATGGCAAGGACGGACATTTTGTGGTTGCTAACCCTGACCAAATTGGTATGGCTGGTACATTAATGCAAAATATCCTACCCGATCCGGCGGCAAGTTTACGGGTGTTAGTTGACCGCAATCTCCGTCAGGTAGCAGTTGCAGCTAACCAAGCTAATTCAGATTTGCAAAAGTCAAATGTGGATGGCAGTGGACACGCTTACTGGGTAGATGCAGAGGCTGGCTTTACTCCTGGGGAGCAGACAGATTTGATTCAATTTCTCCTCAGTTTGGATGATAAC
The DNA here is from genome assembly GCF_059505145.1 of Mojavia sp. Taxonomy (NCBI): domain Bacteria; kingdom Bacillati; phylum Cyanobacteriota; class Cyanophyceae; order Nostocales; family Nostocaceae; genus Mojavia; species Mojavia sp. The sequence goes on along the minus strand of NZ_JCACKA010000080.1, from coordinate 3,798 downwards.
CCAGAGGTTCTGCCTAGCTCACGTTAACTTGAGATAGATTGTTTTTGCAAAATTACCAAAACAAACAGATGGAACGAGAAATTAAAGATTCAGATGGAATTACATGGTCGTGTGTTCAGGCATTTTCAGGTGTTTCTGATAACGCAGAAACTCGAAATGCTGCTCAAGTCAAAGGAGAACCAGATACTTACTGGGTTGTCTGTACTCCCAGTGGCGGCGCACAATCTGTGCGGCTGAAGCTACAAGGCAAATGGGAAACAGACTACTCTGACGAGGCGTTACTCAACGAAATTAAGACGCAGCAGTGATGTATTAATCTGCATGGGGTATTAAATCAATGCTGTAGGTGAATTCTATGACCAAGACAGTAATTATTACAGGTGCATCTCAGGGTATTGGCAAGGCAACAGCATTACTGTTTGCTCGTCAAAATTATGACGTTGTGCTGGCAGCTCGTCAATTTGATCGCTTAGAAGCTACCGCCGCAGAAATACGCGAACTTGGCCGAGAAGCGATCGCAATTTCTACAGATGTTAAAGATCCTGTACAAGTGGAAAATCTGATTGATAAAGCGATCGCTCACTTTGGTCATATAGATGTACTCATTAACAATGCCAGCATCTATACTTTAGGGCCTGTGGAAGAATTTACCTTAACTGATTGGCAAGAGGCGATCGCAACCAATTTGTGGGGTTATATTCATACTATCAATGCACTCCTGCCTCATTTCTTAGAGCGTAGAAGTGGCACAATCGTAAATGTCAGTTCTATTGGTGGTATTAATCCGATTCCTTACCAAGTTCCTTATTCTACTACTAAGTATGCCGTAACGGGGTTGACCAAAGCACTGCACGCAGAGTTATCGCCTAAAGGTATTCAAGTTTGCGGAATTTATCCGAGTTTCATCCGCACCCATCTTATGGAACGGGGAATATTTCGCGGTGAGGATGAAGAAACGGCTCACGCGCGTTATGAATTGGTGGACAAAGCACTCCATAGTCCTGTGCTAGAAAAGCCTGAAGATGTAGCGCAGGCAATTTGGAGTGCAGTCAAGTATCAGCGATCTGAAGTTCTCGTAGGCACAGCAAAATTGTGGACAGCAGCTTTTCATTTGTTTCCTAGCTTGATGAAGTCAATTTCCCGGCGCGTCTTTGGGATGAAAGAACGTCAGTAATTACCACTGCATCATTTCAAGAATGCTGTAAGGCGATCGCATGATGGCGAATGTGGTCTGCGATAAAACTGGCAATAAAATAATAGCTGTGGTCGTAGCCTTCTTGGTAACGCAAGTTTAGGGGTTGCTTCACTTCTGTACAAGCTTGCTCAAACACTTCTGGTAGTAATTGTTCGGCTAAAAATTTATCAGCAGTTCCTTGGTCAATCAGAATCGAACTGTGATATCCTACCTGCTTGACTAATTCAGTGGCATCATAAGCACGCCAAGATTCTTGATTATTTCCTAAATAACGGCTGAATGCTTTTTGTCCCCAAGGGCAACGCATAGGTGCAACGATAGGTGCAAAGGCTGAGACAGATTTATATAATGTGGGGTTTTTCATTGCACACACTAACGCCCCATGTCCGCCCATAGAGTGACCGAATATACTTTGTTTTTCGGTTTGAGTGGGGAAGTTTGCGGTGATTAAAGCAGGTAATTCTTGGACGATATAACTATACATTTGGTAGTGTGCTTGCCACGGTTGGGCTGTAGCATCAACATAAAAACCTGCACCTGTACCAAAATCCCACTCGTCATCTTCGCCAGGAATACCAGTATTGCGAGGGCTAGTATCGGGTGCGACTAACATTAACCCGTACTCAGCCGCGTAACGTTGCGCCCCTGCTTTGACCATAAAATTCTCTTCAGTACAAGTTAAACCAGAGAGAAAATAAAGAATCGGTACAGGTTGTTGAGTTGCTTGCGGTGGTTGATAGATGCTAAAGCGCATTTCTCCGTTACAGGTTGAGGAAAAGTGAGAGTAAAAGCCGACTTTGCCACCAAAGCATTTATATTCTGAAATCAGTTTTAGTTTAGTCATTAATCATATCCTCGTTCTGTCATCACTCAACCCCAATATGGATTTTAGAGGAATGTTGACAGAAAGCCAGCGCTTGTCCCCTCGTCCCCTTGTCCATGAGTGTCAACTTAACGTGAAAGGCTTTGTTGATCAAGATATTTGATCCCCCAACCCCCTTAAAAAGGGGGCTAAGATTCTAATTCCCCCCTTAAAAAGGGGGGTTAGGGGGGATCTAAAAGTTTATGGTGCTAAGAGAGAGAACCTTAAAGACTTACGCTATATGCATCTAAGCTTAAGTTGACACCAATGCCCCTTGTCCCCCTGTCCCCTTGTCCCCTTGCCCCCCGCCCCATGCCCCATTACGTACTAATTCCGCAAGCGTTTAAGTTCTTCATCTGTAAAAGGATTGTTGCCAGCTTTTAGTTCCTTTACCCAGCGTTGCCGTTGTACTTTGGTATCTTTATCGTTAACCTGGGTGATGTAGGCTTCAAAATCAGGAATTGCCCCTTGGTAGTCGCCTGTTAGCGCCCGCGCCAAGCCACGGCTATCACGAATATAGCCATTTTTAGGGTCAAGCTTGACGGCTTGGTTACAGGCAAACATGACATCAGCGGCTTGTTTTTGCAGGCTACCTTGCCAGCATAGTGTGTCCCAAGAATAGGCAGAGATTTCAACTTCTGGGTCAAATTTTTGGGCGTTGGTGTAGGCTGCTAATGCTTCCTTAAACTTATCCTGTCTGACAAAGCTTGTTCCCGCCTCAACTAATACAGAAGCAGCTTTTGTTTTTGGTTGAAAGTCTAAACTGGGGTCTAGTTGCAATGCTTGCTGGAAATTTGCGACTGCATCCTCAAGATTGCCCACTTGTGCTAACTTCTCACCCTTTTCAATTAGCGCTGAAGCATTTGCCAATTGCTGTGCTTTTGCTTGTGGGTCAAGCTTTAAGCTGGGGTTCCACTCTAATGCTCTGCGGAACTTGGCAACAGCAAGATTAATATCTTCTTTTCGGGCTAATTCTTCAGCTTGGGCAACTAATGCTGGTGCGGCTTCTTTTTTAATAGCTGGAGTTTGGCAGGCTTTGAGATCTTCTAGCACATCTGGATGGGTAGCTAGGTAATTATTTAACCAATTGCAACCACTGGTTAATAAATTATCTAAATCAAAATCCCATAAAATAGCTGTGCTGTCATCACTTGCAGTCGCTAGGGTCTTGCCGTCGGCACTGAAACTCACACTTAAGACACCACCGCTATGCCCCTTGAGAGTTTTGAGGAGTTTGCCAGAGATGTCCCAGAGTTTGACTGTGCTGTCTAAACTTGCAGTCGCTAGGGTCTTGCCGTCGGCACTGAAACTCACACTATTGACACTACTGCTATGCCCCTTGAGAGTTTTGAGGAGTTTGCCAGAGATGTCCCAGAGTTTGACTGTGCTGTCATCACTTGCTGTGGCTATCGTCTTGCCATCGGGACTGAAACTCACACCCCTGACATAACCGCTATGCCCGTTGAGAGTTTTGAGGAGTTTGCCAGAGATGTCCCAGAGTTTGACTGTGCTGTCAGAACTTGCAGTCGCTAGGGTCTTGCCGTCGGGACTGAAACTCACACCCAAGACAGAACCGCTATGCCCCTTGAGAGTTTTGAGGAGTTTGCCAGAGATGTCCCAGAGTTTGACTGTGCTGTCTAAACTTGCAGTCGCTAGGGTCTTGCCGTCGGGGCTGAAACTCACACTGCTATGCCCGTTGAGAGTTTTGAGGAGTTTGCCAGAGATGTCCCAGAGTTTGACT
>NZ_JCACKA010000079.1:0-79818 GCF_059505145.1 Mojavia sp. | reverse complement strand
TGATTGGTCGAGAGTTTAATACTAAGTTTATTGCTTCTCTACAGTCTTTTAATCTGGCAGCTTTGGGCATTGAAAAAATGGATGCTCAAACCCGGATGTGCCTCAACTTGCTGCTGTTAGGTAACAAGTACATGAAGAACTCTAGAGAGCAAGAATCTTATGGAGTCTTGGAATTGATTTTAAATAGAGGTGACATTATCCCAGGTAAACAATCACGAGAGCAAATTAAATCTAAATATCTGGAAGTTAAAGCAGTCTCCTATCAAAACTTCCGCCCAGTGATGATTGCTTCCGTTGGCGGTTTTGTCGTGGCATTAATGCCGAATCTATCTAATCAAGCCAATAAGATTGCAGATGCTCATGAATATCTTGATAGAGTATATGAGCTTGAATTTAATGTTAGCAGTACTACTCATCACCACCCAAAACCATTATCCGATGTGGCTAAAAAGATTTATGAATACTTCCAGAATGTCAAGAATAAAACGCCAAAAACATTACGCGATTTGAAGAAGGCTGACAGATTATCTGGCTATTCAGAGCAAGAATTAATTGATGGGTTAGCTGAATTAGTTAAGGTTCAAAAGATAAATCATGACGGCAATGATAGCTACTTCCTACCCGATTGGTGAGCGTGTTGCCGTACTGCCGTAGTGATAAGAAGGGATGTTTTACAGGCTTTAGTGAGTATCTACGGCAGGAGGCTCAATCACGGCAATCCATACCCTGTATAAGTCGTAGCCTACGGCATTGCTACGGCAGTGCCGACCCTCACGGCAGAAGCACCAATAATAAATCATCCGATAAACAGTCATTTATTATTAGAAAGTTATCACGCTTCATGCTAGTGAGAACCAGCGTCTGTTGAGGACGCTTTTTATAGATAAATCTATCTAACGCTCTCTTCGGGGGAGCCGTTCAAAACAAAGACACTTAATCACCAACGAAGGGGAGTTAAAAATGACAGTTACTAAAGTAACTGACTTAACAATCGCTTCTGCTTACTGTATTTCTTCCCCAGCCGGAGATGGAATCCATAGCTGGGTCAGTGCTGAGAGAAATAATATTCAAGAGATTAAATGGCGAGACTTAGAAGCAGATAAACCACAGAGCGAACGCATTTATCAGCAGTTATTACTTTGCTATTTTTATAAGTCTGTTAAGTCAGGACGAAGCGTGAAGGGAATTTTAGAGCATGGTCTAGAGGGTATAAAAGCGGAAATACAGTTGAGTGATCCTCATTGTGAGCCAGAATTTAAATATCAAGAGTTATCACCAACAGTTAGATTTGATACTGTTAAGAGTGCGAAAAAATGGTGTGAACTGGCAGCGTTAGAAGTTCTGGAAATTATGGAAGTTGCTTACCCTGCTTTTAACAGTGAAATAATAGCTGGAGTAGGTGAAACTATTCCTTACCCTGGAGTCATGGAAATTGATGGAAGAAAAATTTTGCTGACTGGGTTTGGTTTAGCAGATGTTGAAGATTTAGATTGCCGCCAAATTTGGGGAATTAAAAATCGAACACCTTGTTTAATGGGAATGTCAGTGAACAGCCAGTATGTAGATACAAAAGTTCCCTTACCTGAAGTTAGATTAGCAGCAATCAGCGAGACAGCTTGGCGGCTGCTCATTCAGCAGGTTAGGAAGTTAAAAAACAATCATTAAACCAGTTATGGAAATTACAGCTTACTCTATGTTATGTATTTTTAAAAATCTGTTAATCAGATTATTAGACAGTGTGACACACCAGTCCTTACTTTAAGCTTAATCGAAATCAAATTGGCGAAATTAAAAGGAGTCAAACTGTTTATTATTACATGACTGAGTAGGCATTTTAATCTCTTTTTGGTAAAGGGTTATTGTTGGTTTTACTTGATTAAATAGGTAAGAGATTAATTCATTCAATTCTTAAATAATCAGAAATTTATATCCGTTCCAACTCACTTAAAAAGCCAGTTAAGGCAAATGGACATTTACAATTTAGTTCTTTTTCTAGAAGTTCAGCATTTAGGTGATATTCTCTACACACAATCTCAAAAATATCTTCTGTGGTTAATTCTAGATTTTCATCTAATTCCCCTACTCGCACTTCTATTAAGTGAATTAGCTCTCCGGCTGGAGAGGAAATTTCGGTTTCCGAAGCGATTATTAGCTTCTGGACTTTAGTAACCGTCATTTTTTCCTCTCCTCTTCTTTTTAAACGTAATCTTCACTTGTCTTTTTGCTCTGCTTTAGGAGCCTACGAATAATATCCTGAAATGCTCTTCGAGTATCAACTAACTAAAATACAAACCTCTTTCTGTCCGGCTACGGCTTGCTCCCAAGTTGAATATCTCCAGAATTTACCACTGTATTCACCTCCAAAAACCATAGTTTCAAAAAGCTGTGGCTCTTGATTAGGGAAATTGGAATAATCCTTTCCTAAAAAAATTGTAGATACCCTTCCCCAAGAAAAAGTATTTAAAGCTACTTGTACATTGTTCTCATCTTGACGCCACTTAGACCATTGCTCAAGACTTTTTGGAGCAATAGGTTGTTTATTTTCATCCAGTACATAAAGACCATCAAGCATATCCATACAAAACTCCATAGCAACTAAGTATTTTAATAAATATAACTAATAATCTCTTCTAGATTCTCAAATAATCCCCAGAGTAAAATAACAGCCAGTTAAACTTAATTTTCTAGTAAACGTAGGTTTTTAAACAGATTTAATTACAATACAAGTTTTTCAATAATATTACTCTAGTATAATTAGTTAATCTATTTACCCCCTGTTTCCACACATAGTGCGACAATGTTCAAGGGGCGACAATCGAGCTAAAGTGATTGCTGTATAAGCTTCATAGCCCTTAAACCTCGCTGATAATATGCCTGCTTATTGCGAATCGAACCGACCATTTCCTCGACCCAAGCTTGACACCCATGCAAAGCTTCTATCCAATTGAAACCCTTCGGGTTCGCAGTCGCCTGCGGAGGGAAACCCTCCCGCAGCGCTGACTCACCATATAAACCTATCCAGAAATTACTGTGACGTTTCTCAGTTCTATTTTTTTCTTCTTGGCGACAAATATAAGAATCAAGTTTTTGAAATTTAGTTCTTTGCCCATGTAACCAAGCACTGGTCATAGCCAAAGCAATTAAAAAAATCAAACGTACAAGTCTATCAGGGCTAGCTTGAGAACTTTCCAAATTGTAGCCGCCAGTTTTACAATCTTTGAACATCGCCTCAATCCCAAAACGTTGAGCATATATATTGAGAGCAGTGTTTAAGTCAGGTAAATTAGTTAATAAATACCAAGCGGATTTTTCTTGTTTACCTCTATACTTTCTTTTCCAGTAGACTGCTAAGTTGAAGCGACCAAAGCCACGTCTTTGAGTAACCTTGACGTTGGTGTAAAATTGACGGACACCAGGATAAATCTCAATGTTACTTAAAGGCTGAAATTTTTGCCATTTTTCCCGAAAAGTGGTGTCCTTCTTTTGACGGAGTACAAAACCTATATTCTGCTTGTGTAGCCAACTTCCCAGTTCTACGCTATGAAATTCCCTATCCCCAATAATTACTAATTTGTACTTTTTTAATAAACGAATTACTGGGCGTAATACTTTTTGCTGTTCTTCTAGGTTACTGCAACCATCTTTTTCTAACAGACACCAATATATTGGCCAAGCTCTTTTTTGGTAAATCACACTCACCATTAACACATTATTTTCTCTCCATTGCGTTCTATCCATCGCAATGATCAATTGTGACTCTACTTTAAAATGTTGGTTAATTATTGCTTCAATGATAGGGAACCACAACAACACTACACTCAAGGCATTTAGTGTTAAAAACCTTTGGATATGCCGTCTACGACTGTTTTGTTGTATGGGTAAAGGTAGGGTTGCTGCCAGCCTTTCTATCCTCACCTGTTTCTGAGTTTGTAACAACCACACCAACATCTTCAGGGTGATTAACTGTGCTTTATTTAGGTATTTTTCTAAAAAGGTTTGGTAGAATGATGCCAGCATTATGACGACGGTCTTGGTCAAATTACGAGACCGTTCTTTTCTACCACGAAACCGCCCCCCACAGAAGAGTCTGCTACTTCTATACACTTCATTCTCAATAAGCACCCAAATTTTTTAAGGAGTCTGTGCCTCTTAAACCTTTATCTGTCCGGGTTTATAGGCGATTGTCGCCCCTTGAAGCGACAATGACATGAATTGTCGCACTATTAGTTCAGGTTAAACAACGCCGGGTTGTGTTGCAATAATCAACACTTAACCTGACTGCAAAGAGGCATTAAAGTTGCGCTGTTAAACTTCGCTGTGGTTCAACTGCGACAATAAGGGGAGTGTATGCAGAGCTTCAACTTCGAGCGCTTGCTATCGAGTCGGCATAGACGGCGACAATTTTTGATTGGGACTGGAGCCTTAACTGGTGTAGCGATCGCCAATCAATGGTCTAACAAAGTTCTCGCCCAACCCCGATTCTCTAATTATCTCTTTAGTCTGGGTGTCGCTTCCGGTGAACCACTTCCAGATAATGTAGTGCTGTGGACGCGTTTAGCCCCCGATCCGCTCAATGGTGGTGGGATGCCACCATATAATGTTCCAGTGCAGTGGCAGATTGCTACCGACGAAAAGATGCGGCAAGTTGTCCGCAGTGGCACACAGATGGCTACTCCAGAATTGGGACACTCTGTGCATGTAGAAGTGCAGGGACTACAACCCGCCCGTTGGTACTGGTATCGCTTCCGAGTAGGTAATCAAGTCAGTCCTATTGGACGAACTCGCACTGCTCCTAACCCCCGCGATCGCGTTAATCGCTTCCGCTTTGCCTTCGCTTCCTGTCAAAACTGGCAAAGCGGTTATTATGCCGCCTACAAAAACATGGCTCAAGAGGATTTAGACCTAGTGGTTCATCTGGGTGATTATATTTATGAAGGCGCACCCAGTACAACTGCGCTGCGCCAGCATGATGGCAATGGTGAGCCATTTACCTTGGAGGAGTATCGTAACCGCCACGCTCTGTACAAGACTGATCCAAACCTACAAGCAACTCATGCTGCATTTCCTTGGCTAGTCACTTGGGACGACCACGAAGTTGACAATAACTGGGCCGACGAAATTCCTCAAGACCCCGAAGTCCAATCACGCTTGGTGTTCCTTGCCCGCCGTGCTGCTGCTTTTCAGGCATACTACGAACATATGCCACTGCGGGACTTCTCAAAACCTAGAAACATTGATATGCAGCTGTTCCGACGGTTGACTTTTGGCGATCTCGTTGAATTCAATGTCCTAGATACCCGCCAGTACCGTACCGATCAGCCCTGTGGTGACGGACGTAAGCCGCGATGCGCTCTTGCTACTGACCCAACTGCCACAATGACTGGTTCCGAGCAGGAGCGGTGGCTGTTTGAAGGACTGGATCGCTCTGGCGCTCGCTGGAACGTCATTGCTCAACAGACTATCATGGCTCAGTTTGACTACGATACTGGAGCGGCAGAAGCCTTCAACCTTGACCAGTGGGACGGTTATGTTGCCTCTCGCAATCGCATTCTCGGCTTCATCCAGCAACGCCGCCCCTCAAATCCCGTAGTCATTACTGGTGACTGGCATTCTAGCTGGGTTAATGACCTGAAGGCTAACTTCGACGACCCCTACTCACAAACAGTAGCGACTGAGTTTGTTGGTACTTCGATCAGTTCAAGTTGTCCCTGGACATTCGACGTAGAAGCAGCATTGCCACAGAACCCGTGGGTGAAATATTTCAATGGTAGACTGCGCGGTTATGTTCGCTGCGATCTTAACCGCGAACGCTGGCGTACAGACTACCGACTGCTGCCTCAGTCTCAACCTACCGGAATTACAGTGTCTGCTCCAAATGCGCCTGTCGTTACAGCGGCTTCTTTCGAGTTGCCAAATCAGGGAGTTGTAGCGCAAGTCTAGTATGCAACGCCTGCGCTCAAAATAAAGACAGTTGCCCCGGCGATACATTCCCCCTGCGTCGCGTATGAAAACTGAGGTGACAAGCTGTGCATAACGCACACAAGTTTGACCGACGATTATCCTCTGGCACAAAATTAGAGTGATGCACTGTTAATGTTAATGCCATTCTTTGAGAACGAGTAAGCTTGGATGTATCATCACCGGGGCGAATACATTGCAACTGACATTTAGAACATCGCCAGTCCACTGATTGCTTCACTAATAAAGCGATATCTGACCAATTTTGGGGATAACGTTGCTGTGAGCTTCTTGGCATTACCTGATTCTAAAAACTGTAGAACGCAACTCAAGGGTAGTAACTAGCTTACTTAAGAAGATAACCAAAAATTAGTTAAAAATTAATACTATCGATTCTCAATTCTTTCAACTTTTTTTGCTCAATACCCAATCCAAAACTCAAAATAAAGTTCGCTTACCGCACCGGATGGTAAAGTCCACTTTCTGGGTTATACCTCCAACCCAAACTACTGGGGTCACGTCCCCTACTCCAACTAACAAACTCCTCCGGCTTTTTTGCATTCACTCGAATACGCTCTAGAGTCGCCAGCTCAACCCCCAAACGCTTTGCTAAGTTTTGTGGTGTATAAGTATCTATCTTTACCTCACCTTGACCAGTATAGTACCGTGATGAAGATTGCCTGGGTTTACTCTTGCTATTGAGGTAGATAATCAGTTGGTTATACGCCGTCTCTAGCTGCTCTAGGCGTAAGCTCATGTCCGCCAGTTCTTCTTCTAACTCATTAGTCGAGTCTGACTGGGAGCGTGATTCTAGTTGAGCTACCCGTTGTGCCAACTGCTGTATTGAAGTATTGCTATCGATAGCACTGCTGCTATCAAGTTTGCTGACTAATTCTTGGATTCCTTGCAGTAACTCGGTTGTGCGCCCCTGCCTGTGCAACCGTGACAACTCCCGTACTGTCTCTTTCAAGGCAACAGGGACGCGGATCATCTCGCTTGGCGGCGGTTTTTTGGTCTGGCTTTTCTTTCCCGGCATAAAGATATCTTACTCGATATCTTGAGTGATATCGCTATTGTAGGCATTAAGATAGCCTTGATATTAGGGATAGGGTTGAACATTGGTGGCTCTATGCAATTGTTGAATAATCAGCAATTTTTGTCGGTTCTAACTCACTTAAAAAGCCAGTTAATGCAAAGGGACATTTACAACTTAATTCTTTTTCAAGTGAATCAGCATTTAGGTGATGTTCCCGACACACAATCTCAAAAATCTCATCTGTAGTTAATTCTAGATTTTCATCTAATTCCTCTACTCGCGCTTCTATTAAATTGATATTCATATTTAAATTTCCACCATCTAAAGTATCTTGTTAACAATTTTTAATTTTTATTCATCCGCATTCTTCAACATTCCCGTTAACAACTCCGACATCTCCCACAAATCTTTATTTCTGTTATCGTCATAAATCATCAGCGTTCTGGGGTCAGCATGACGGCTCAACTTCTGCACCTTTCTGATATTCCCATCAGTTGCATCAAGTGCCGCCGTAATCGCTGAATGCCTGACCCTGTGCGGTGACATCGGTTTCTTCACCCCTGCGGACTTAAAAGCTGCCGACACAATTTTATAGATAGCATCCGTAGTCAATCTATGCCCACAATTATGGAAATCTAACGCCGTAAAAATTGGTAAATCTGCATTCAAATTCCCCCTGGCAATTAACCAATCAGCAAGAGCCGCCGCCACAGCAGAAGACATATCTAAATATTCTTCATTCGTTCCCTTTCCCTTACCCAAAACCCTCAACTTGCGACCATAAAAATCAAAGTCCCCCACATTTAATTGACATACCTCCTGACGACGCAAAGCCAAACCCCACAGCACCAGAAAGATTGCATAGTTGCGTTTACCAATCAAAGTCTCCCTGTCAAATTGCTGTAAAACCAGTGCTATCGCTTTGCTATCAACCCCCCGCGTATCTCGATAAGCCTTAACCTTCTCCCCTTCCACATCTTCCAGGGAATAGTTGCATACACCAAGCGAACGCCCCATCTTCGCCAACGACTTAATCGCCGCCAACCGCCGATTAATTGTCGCCTCCCGCAAAGAGGATGCAATAAGTTTCGCCTTGTACTTCAACACCACCATCACCGCTTGCTCTCGCTGCAAGTGCAAAAACTCCAACACACTATCCCCAGTTGGCGGTAAGCCCGTCATCTTCAAAAAGAAATCGCGCAAATCTTTCTCATAAGCACGTCGAGTATTGGGGTTGCGCTTATCTGCCAGCAGTTGGGCCAACACATCTGGATCTTGGTCAAGCTGTGCATCAAAGTACCGAGCGATCGGCGCAGACAAACACGCCTCTAACGAAGCAAAGACAATTTCTCCTGAATTTGGATTTGACATAAGTGCTGACTCGCGTTCAATAAGAATAAGCAGGGGGGCAGGGGAGCAGGGGAGCAGGGGAGATGAAAGACACTAAGAGTCTGTTTTTCTGCCTGGATGTCCGACTGTTTTCTTTATCAGCCAAGGGGTAGGATTATTAATCATGCTTACTAAACTACCTAGAACCTTATTATAAGTACCGTAAATCTCTCTACCTGTATCAATATCCAAATAGTTACACTTGACGGCAAATTCAATCCACGTCTGGGTTTCAGCAGCTTCCGCTTCACAATCATTTAATTTAGCCACAAATGCTGCTACGTATCTACGTTTCCTCCATGCTTCTGCTAAATTCGCACATACAGAACGAGAGCAACGACGAATTTGGTCTGTGAGTGAATAACGTTCCTCGACTGGAAACTTTTTAGATACCTCAAATATCTTCATAGCTGCATCAAAAGCCATCTGATAGACTTTCAAGTCTCGATGAAAAGTAATTGCATTTTTTTCCATTTGCTATCTCTTTCCCCCCTGCTCCCCTGCCCCCCTGCCCCTCTGCTTCCCCAAACTGGCTCGTTAGGCATAACTACTCACATGGTCGTTATTGATAATACAATTTTCCAATAACGTCTATTGTAGGTCACTTACAGCGTGCATTAATATTTACAATCCGTGAACAGCCAAATCCGTTTTGCGGAAGTGATAAGGTGTCAATTGGTCATGCTAGGTCTGTAATTTCCGGTTTTGATATCAAAATTGATAGCGGGTGTGGTGCAGCAGTGGAGCAAGCCAGTTGATCATCCACCAGACTGCAAGAGCAACAGCAATCTCGCGCCGTAGTCTTTACGTGCTTTGAGTGAGTTTGTATATATACGCCCGTCTGTACCAGTTTCTATACTAGTCCTGAAAAAATGCGATAAAACGTTTTTTAATGGCAACTACTGGCCAACTCAGCGATTCAGCAGACACGCCCAAGTGCAGACGGTACTGAAATATGATGATAACCGCCAGCGTTTGCAAAAGCAGATGAGCGACTCGATATCAGAATTGATTTAGGCCGGACTTTGGCAGCTTTGGAGCGATATCTGGGGGTAACTGAAAAGCAGAAGCAAAACGCTATCTCTGCTTTGGATTTTTGAATTAAATACTAAGGATTGCAATAACCGAGAATTTTAATTGAACCATTTATTCTATTTATGTTGTTTTTTTAGCTTTTTTAAATCATCTAATCTCATTCCTTTTTCTTCCCATACGTCCCACCCCCATGCCTCCTCTTTCTCCCCTATTACACTCATTAAAAGTAGTATATACGTGCCTAATCCCCCTATTTGCAACTCTAATTCTAGAATAACAGTCGTAAATAACCCTAATAATATAGAAAGTAAATAAATTGCAAATATAAACATTAGTAAATAGTTAGTTAATTTACTATTTATTATACTAGTTAAATATGTTACATATAGTGATAAAGCTGCAAAGAAAACAAAGCTTAAAGGTAGAACTATTATCTGAATAAAGCTCCAAATAAATATAAAAAATCTTATTTTTTTAAATGAGATATTATTATCAAGGGATAAGTTATTTGTTTTCCCTATATTTTCTATTATTTTTTTTATAAGTATTTCTATCATATTGTTTATTATGTTATTTATTCTATTGTTTTTAAAAATATAAAAGTTTTTGATTTTTTTGCTTATAAGTAATATTTCATGTTTCCAAAAAGTCATCTTTTTTTCTTGGATTAGTTTGGATATTTTCGATTTTTTTATATAAGGATAATCATCAATTATTTTTTGAAAACTTAAACTCCAAGCTCTGTTAACCCATTCTTTTTGTAAGTTATTTAACAAATACCCTCTGTTGTAATATAAGAAAAAACAAGCAAAAGGAGAGAGATTAAATAAAATAAACCCCCATAATGTAAAAGCATTATCGTCCAAAAGTTCTAAAAGCCATTGTTTATAATTATTTTGATTTATTTTAAAACTTTGAACATCAATTTTCGGCAACGGCTTATCTTGCATTCGTTGTGAAAATAACGATTTAATTTGATTTTCTGCTTGAATAAGGCACAAAGGTATAACTATTCGATAATCTAATTGATGAACCGATAAGTAATTAATACTTTCATCAGCTATTGAAAGTTCTAAATTCTTACTAAGAAGGTAAGCTATTTGTCCGGCAATTATAGTAAGCTTTGAATAAGCAGGTTCTTCAAAAGGTTGCCAAATCCAGTCAAAGTTTTTTTGTCGAGAATACCTTTGAGGTAGTTGACAATTACCAAGTATTTTCTCATGTTTTTCTTGTTGTAGTACAGAAGCTAAAAGCAATGCAGCACGCAAAGCTACATTCTCGTTTTGATTCCAAAGACAATTAACTAAAGCTTGTAACGCACTTGGAGTACCAATATCCACTAGAGCATCCATTACCTGATTGATTGATTCATTGATTACAGCTTTTTCAATTTCAGGTACAGCTATATCGCCCATACGTATCAGTGCCTGATCTAGTATTTGGCGAAATTCTATTTTCTCTATATTTATATACTGTTTAGTTAATACTTCTGCTGCACTCAGTAAGTTAGTCAATGATAAAGCATTTGCTGCTCCCTTACGACGAGCATCTGTTTCACTTGTGTTATTAAGGGTTTCTTTTAAGAATGTGAATACATCTGTACGTCTTCTATCATCTGCCGCAACAGAAGCAAAGGCATGATTTACTATGTCCTCGTTTCCATCTACTCATAGCTCGGATTTAAAGCTATTAATAATTTCATCAGCTAATACCGAATCAACCTTTTGAACATCAGCCAAACATTCAAATGCAACAACTGAATTTACTCTACAGACTTCTGTAATTAAATTTGTACTATCAGAAGCTATTCCACACCAGAGTTTTAGAGTTTCACGCCAAGCATCAGGGTCAGCTTTAAAGCGACTAACTAGACCATTATAACATTTATTCTTTTGTGCCATTTCCACCACAAAATCATTATTGAACACTACACCAAAGTAAGTGCTGCCCTTAAAGTTTTTTCCTATCCAAGTTGGATCAATCAATTCTCCCTCATTATTGACCAGCCAAGCATGGGATACGGCTATATCAACATAATCACTAATAGCAAATCCCTCGCAGTAATTGAGTTGTGGAAAATTGATCAGTGCTTTTAAGCAATTCTCAAAGCATGATTTTGGTTGACCCTTAAATGGTGACTTAACACTTTTTAAAAAAGGCTTACCATAATCCAAAACTAACTTTTGTGTACTTTTGTAGCGGAAATCGGAACGAGTGTTAAGGTTATCGATTAAGTCGGCTTGCTGTTTTAGTATTGCCAGCAGACGGTCTAAGTTACTACTCATTATTTAAATACTTACTTGCTAATTCTTCAGTCAAATGAGGATCTCTATATTCTATTAATTGAATCAGATGGAGTAATCTGTTATACCAATATTTGCGAATGGCATCAATTTCCGAACAGGCATAGTTTACTGATTGCTTTTCATCTGGGTTTGTTGAGGTGGCTTTAGATGCTGCCGCTTGATTAGCTCTTTTCATTTCTACAGTACAAAGCGCATATTCAGCCTCTATCAGATTTTGAAATTCATGAGCAATACTTAGTTGTTCTGGAGTCATGTATTGCTGATTTTTAAACACATTGCTTATCACTTCATTATTAGTCATCAAACTATAATCCTTGCTGTTCTAAATTTTTCAACTTTTCTAACTTCCGATTTAGAAGTGCTGCATCAGTCTCAGGTTCACCATCTTCATCTGACCTGCGCTCCTGTTCCAGCCATTCCAATAGTTCAGCTTTTGGACGAAATGACATTATAGGTCGCTTCTGGTTGTAATTTTCTTGAGCTTGGTAAAGTGCATCACGATTGGCTTCATTCCAACGCTGCTGAGGTGATTTTTCACTCTCAATAATTTCTGGCATTACCTCAATTTTGAGATAGCCCCCTTGACTTTTGAACTGCCAGCGTTTGTTGTAACTATCAAAATGTTTTTTTGCACCTCGTTCTGTCTTCCAACGCTTGCACCAATGTAAATCTCTATTAGTCCAAGCATATTCAGTATCACAACTAAATGTGTATAGCCAACCTAAAGGCTCATCTTCTTTTGTATAACAACGATATCCGTAGTACATTGTACTGATGAGAGCAACTACTTAATATAATTGATTAAGAGAGTGGTTCAAAAATTAAAGTGTCAACAAAATTACTTGATAAATTCGTATTAATTTCTTTCTTAGCTATCTTGTACCAAGTGAAAACATGGACAATCCATTTTCTATGCCTGCGAGAACCAAGTCCAGTGATTGCACCATTTTTAGTTACTTTTACAGAAAAATTATCCCAGCCACTACCAGCGGAGGAATAGCTACCATCCCCCCTTGTTGATACAGCTTCGTATTCAAAATAAACTGAACCATCTTCCTGTTCTTCAAAAAAAACTTTATCAAAATTCAATTCCAAAAGACTGTCATCTTGCTTTACTTCTTCTGGAGCTTTGTATGGCACATATAACCAAGACATAGTATTTAACACCCAACTATTTTTCACCAGACAAAGCCAATATTTCTTGCAAGTCAGCAACTTGTCCTTTTTCATCAAACCTTGCATACCAAGGCTTTTTACCATAAAGTTTCAGTTGAGGCGCAAGTTCACCATTTTCTTGTTCATAGCGTTCAATCAGTTCGCACAGATTCATTACTTCTGGTGTAGCATCTGGTATTTCATCGCTTAACAATAGTCGTTTAGCTTGAATAGCTATTGCTCTTAGGATTTCGTTTTCTTGCCTTAGCCGCTCTTCTTTATTCATGATTTACCTCTGCTTATTACTTATTGCTTCAATTAACCATTAATATTGATTTTTATTTAAGTAAAAAATTTAACTTAAATACTGCTTAAATCTCTTAGGTAAATTATCATCTGATAGCCCAGTCCACTGTTTCACTTTTTCCCAAGCTTCAGTAAAAAGTTCTTGACATTGCTCACTATTAGTTTGTTGCCAGAAAATACACGTATTACTTTCACCAATTCTTTTAAAACGTGTTTTAGAAGGCATGGTTTGAGGTAAAGCGTAAGCTGAGATAGTTATTTTATCCTTATATAGTCTTTGTTTTTCTTCAATCGTCCATAGTTCTTCATGTCCAAATATACGCCAGTCTGTTACCTCAAGGAGAACACGATATTCTTTACCTTGAAATGTATGTTTAAAAGTATGAGACATAATAATTTAATTAATAGGTTCGTGTTCACTAAGATATTTTTTAATAATTTGCTCAATTTCTGTTTCCATTACATCCATGTGACCGTCAACATCGGCATACCAACCGTACTGATTGATTGCTTTAATAGCAGCCTGTACTGCCAAAGCCGCAGCTTTATCACGCCTGCCTTCCGGTGATGCTAAGTATGCCTTATATTCTTCTTCTTTTTGTTGCTTACGTTGTGCTGCTTTATCTATGACAGCTTGAGCTTTTTCTACGGTGCATAAATAAGTCGGGTCGCCAAGAGCGCCAATTTCTTTTCCTATTGAAGTGTAGCGAGTACCTGATTTTAAAGTAACTATACCAGTTGGTGATACTTTAGCAATTTCTTCAATTACTGCTTTAGTGCCTCGCTTGTCGTCATAGAAAAATACTCCAATTTTATCCCCTGGGTTTAGTTGTAGTGTGTTCATATTTTTCTATTAGAAACCAAACTCAATCGATGTAGTGACGGATGTACATTGTGGTGTCAATATGTTTTTGTCCTGATGTGATCACCACCCTTTAATTAAGACGATTTGCAACAACCTCTATTAATTTTGCTATTTCTTCAGCACTACTATCCCATTCAGGGATAATAGTTATCAAAGATAGAGAATGGCGATTAAGTTCTGTCTTTACTTTGAGCGGAAGGGTAGCATAGGTGCATCCGTTTAATTCTGTCTTAATTTCTAGTCCGTTTAAAGCTAATTTATTACTGTAAAAATCTACAATTGCTTTCAACCTTTGCTTGCCATCAATAACTTCGTATGTATAATCTAACTTTTTGTAGACGACAATCGGCATGACAGGAAAATTAATAATGAAAGATTCAATTAGTTGGGATTTTTTAACTTCATCCCAATTAACACCAGATTGACTATCATTATTAATCTTCATGTAGTTAGGATTCGACCTAATATTTTCAAATAATGCAGGTAGTTTTATCCTGTCAACTTCTTGAATTACTCGGTTTTGACCAGATTCATATTTGGCATTGAGTTCATCGTCTGTCATCATGATGATTCCTTAGCTAACGGGACTTAAACAAAAATCAAGCCCAAATGTAGCCGAGAGTGGCTTTATAAGAGGCAAACAGGTCACGATTCAGTGTTAACCAATCGAAAAATCGATAAGACATAGCCGTTCTAAAGGCCTCTAAAGCTTCAGTAAAAGTATTCAAAGGAATGCTCGCCCACCTTCGTCTTAATCCCCCAGTTAACTGATGCCAAAGAATAAAAGTATAGGCACAGAAAACTAAGATAAAATGCCGAATTAGACTCCTTTTATCACGGACTTGATATTCTTTTAGTCCTAACCATCCCTTGGCTTCTCGATAGAAAACCTCTACCCAATTTCTATCACCATAAGTATCAACTATCCATTGTGGTGTGACAATTGATGAGGAAATATTGGTGATAAAATAGTCAATATCAGTAGCAAGTGAAAATGTCGCAGCATTCATAACGATAGCAATATTTCGCTTTCCACTTAGACCTGATATTTCTACTTCTTTAGTTACAACCCATAATTTTTTGGGCTTATCTAAGTTAAGTTGAATTTCTGTAAAAGCCTCTTTGGATAAACTCTGCGCTAATTCGTCTATTCTAATTGTTTGTGGAAGATTCTCTTTTTCCTTGACTGTGACTTTGCGATTCTTAGCGAATCCACCTAAATACTTCAATCCCCGCTTTTCTAATTTTAATAAGAAGGATGTGTTGTTGCCATATCCAGCATCTACAATGACTATTCCTGGTTGATAACCACGATTTAAAGTCTGGTCTATTAATTTAATTGCTAATTCTGGTTTCTTCTCAAACTCTGCGTCTTGTTTTCCTTCGGCTAAAGAATCTGCGTGCTGATATAACTCTATATCTAATGGTAAGCTTTTTCGTCCATCATATAGATGCGTTGTTACCACTACTATTCCATTATCTGTTTTACCTATTTCTCCTATATATTGCCTCCCCACTCCATCCGTAAAATTTCCACTTTTCCTATGCCCAGAATCATCAATTATGAGGCTAAAGCCTCTACTGATTCTCGTCTGACTACACTTGTTCATAATTTCTAACCGACGCTCATTCACCCGATCGCTACACCAGGGTGCTTCGGTTAAAAAGTGGTGTAATCGGTGGTAAGTAACCTCTACAGCATTAGAAGCCATTTGAAACAGGTTCTTTCTCTCACTTTCACCTAATAATCCCCCTAAATAGTGTCTAAATTCTCTTTTTTGGGCTTTATGACTAAACACATCATCAAATCTTTGACACCATCTTTCAAAGCACGGGGGCATGGCTGCGGTAGTGGTTTCTTTCATGAGCTTCTTTCAATGTGAAAGCTATGCTAATTAAGCATTATATCCTTTTTCGTCTTTCAGTTTTGTTTAAGCCCCGCTAACAAAATTGTATCCATAGCAACGCCGGTTAAGTTGAAAGACCCAGCCGCCGTTCATGAAACTTAGGATGCAATTATTCATTTTCCAAAAGCTTATAAATATATTCAGGTTCTAGCCCTCTACGATTTCTAACGGGTGATTTCTTAAGTTGAATTTTTTCAACTGTACGTTTTTTAGTCAGTTGATTTAGCAATGAACTAATTGAGTTAGGATTCATACCTGTATTTGATGCAATCTCAGCACGAGTAGCACTACCACCTAGTTTTCTAATAGTTCTAATAATCTTCTCTTGACTTCCAGGTTCATATTGTTTATCTTGATTTATTTCTATCCCAATAGTTGCTAAAACTTTATTAGTTAATTGCTCTTTGATATCATCATCAATCGACAAATTTTCAATCTCACTTAATGTTTGGACTGCTAAATGAAGTGCTTGTATCGTTTCTAAAGATTCCATCTGCTGATTATAATTCTTTTCCACCCATTACTAGAACTGGCTCAATCCAAACTAGCTTTCGTTGCTGCCTGCCTTGTCCATAAGGTTGATTACGTAAGAAGCCTCTGCGCCAATGGATGCTCTTAGTACCATGTGAACCACTACTACCTTCATTGCTTTGCGTCTCTTCACGTTTGAGTATATATCTTTGTCCGAGCCAAAGTGGTTGATAAAAATCTTGCGCTTGGGACTTCCCAAATCCTTTATTAACCCTAATTACCTCGCTTGTTTTATCTACAAGTTCGGGGCGGACTTCCATTAACAAAATTAATCGCAGGAAAATTGAGTGCAAGTATTCATTAAATCCTGCAACTACTTTAGGGTCAATATCTTCAGAGCCGGTATAGGTAAGTTTTTGTGCATCAAATTTAAATCGGCGACAAAAGAAACTAGACCCATCGGTTGCTGTCCAATAAAGAATATCAGCTTCACTATCGTAATGCCAAAAAATAGCATTGAACTCTTATTTTCAGGAGAAAGAATTACACCTTTAGGTAACATAAACATTCCCGTTTTCATTGCCCAGTTTAAACTGTCAATTTCAACGGTTAAAACAGATTGCATGAGTGCTTCGAGTAAATCTTTGTTCACCCAATATGCTGGACATTTAGCTTGACCGACTTTAAATAAGGTATATACGGTGATATACATCGATTCTGCGGGATTAGTTCTTAATCCGCGCTGTAGCTTTTCTTCTTCCGCTGAGTAGTAAATATCAGCAACAACACCGCACATTTTCTCATAGCTCTCGTAACCGTCTACATGAATAACGGGACGAATAACAATTTCTTTATACCAACCTTTGGGTTTTTTACTCATGCAGCACGCCTTAAAAATTCCTCTCGATGCCATTTTAGAGAATCTTGTCTTGGATAATACTGCACTTGGGCGGGTAAGATGATGCGATCTCCGTTAAACTCGCGCATCGGTTTAGCATTGGGTGAATCTTCCCGCAACTTGTCAGCAACAATAATGGTGTAATCATCATCAATGGTGAACCAAAAGCGGTCAAATGCCCAATGATGATTTTTACAGAATGAAACCCCGTTATCGATGCGGTCGTCATAGAACTGGGAGAATGGTTTGATGTGCGACCCGTCTACAATGTTCTGTCCGAGTGAGTCGAGTATCTGCAACCCGCAGAATGCACAACGCCAGTTATAAGTTGAAACTACAATTTTGCGAAAAGCTGCATCCCTGACAATTGTTGTCTGTTCATCCTCCAGTTCCTCTGGTTGGTAGACTTTGCCGCCGGAGCGTTGCAGCTGCTCCTGTAATTCAGCAAAAGCATTGACCTGAAGTAACTGTTCAATCTCTTGGGTTTGCTCCTTAAACCAAGAGTCAATTAGAACGTGGGTCAAAATACTTCGTTCCTCTGAGTTTTGCAGAATCTCAAACAGTTCCTCATCCAAGTAGGCATACTCTACAGTTTGGCTGATAGTACTGACTGTCCTGATCTTGACCTTGGCTGCAATCAGTGATTCAAATCCTGGTTTCATTCGGTAATGCCAAAATCCATCACTGGTGAGGTGAAAAAACGGCATTCCAATATCCGGTTTGCGTACTGGTTCTAAGTGGCTCCACAGTTTGAGAAAGGTGGCTATCAGTTCAGCCGACAGGGGAATTTGGTTGAGCCTAATTTGCCCTTGGCTGATCATCTCGATAATTGACAGCAGCAAAATGGGTTTATTCGGTGCAACCCCACTGGAACGGGATACCCTGAGATTGGCAAACTTATTGACGTAGTAGGCGAGATTTTTGATCATTACAACTATGAAACAATACAGATGTACACCTAATTCACATAACTGTATAGGTCGTTTGCCATCTGCCACAAATTCTTACTGATTTACTCAACTAGAGCTAGAGCAATTTTATCGTTTAAAATAACCGCTTTAGCAGTAGTTATTGGTGTATAAGGCATTACATCTTTGCAATAAAACAGTGGGTGGCCGGGATGCAAGTTATATGTCACCTGTTGGTAGCCTCTATCAATGAGCGATCGCAGGCGGCGGGTAGATGTTACCTCATGCCGTGATGCCCTCAACGGCTACCAAAAAGGTAAATGCTTCTACTCATTTGCAGATATTTCAATTGAGCCAGGGTCAGAGAATTTGGCAGATGTAGACCACTTTTTTCCGCATTCTTTGAACAAATGTATAAAAAATATAGATGGTGTGTGGAACTTGGTTTTAGCATCGCAAGAATGCAACCGGGGCGAAGGAGGAAAATTTGATAGGCTCCCTAACACCAAATATTTGGATCGCCTGCACAAGCGTAACGAATTTTTAATTACCAGCCACCACCCGCTACGTGAAACACTTATTCAACAAACAGGCAACACGGAACAAAAACGACGATATTTTTTGCAGTCCATGTACAATACAGCACAAAGACTTTTAGGAAGCGGACGTAATGATGGTTGGAAAGCAGGGTTTGAATACCCAGCAACGTTTTAAAATAGCAGGTGCAAAGTCAAGTTTCTAAAAAATATGCGCGAATATCGATGTACACGTAACGCATTATACTCACACGACTCCACTGGTAAAAATGACCTAAGAGAACGCCAGGGGCATTATATCTGGGCAATCAACGAAGAAGCTGCATGGCAGGAAATGGCACGGCGGTATCCAGATGAAACCGAAGCGGGGTTTACTGTGCAGGAGTGGGAAAGTTTCAATGTCACTGTAGTAGAGATTCGGCAAGAGGAGTCCGAAAATGAATGAGTCATTAAATGCCGCTCAAAGCGAACTACAAGTTATGGACTTTTTTGCAGCAGCTCTCCAAGATAAAGTGTTGTTAGGTCGACTGATGGAAGCAATGGGTGCAAAAGATAAAGCTGCAATCATGGCTATGGCTGCCGAGTGTGGCTATAACTTTTCTCAAGAATCATTGCACCAGGGTTTAACAAAGGTATTCCATTTGATTACGCCAATCATGCAAGAGCAAAACTTAGCCGTGTCCGAAGAAATTGATTAAGGAGTATGAGGTGATACTAAGGGAAAAAATTCAGCAACTCCTTGACCCCTATGATTCTTCTCAAACAGAGTGCGATGGTATGACTCGCATCTGCCACACTGTACTAACTAATCATGGCATTGAGCATCAACCGATGATTGGGGTTTTGACTCTGCAAAATCAAGAAATTGAGCCGCATTTTTGGATTGATTTACCATCAGGTGAGCGCATCGATTATCGAGCTAAGATGTGGCTTGTGGGAGAGTGTATCCCTCATGGAGTTTTCACCCCTCAAGATTTTCCAGATGTCATCTACACTGGTGAACCAATAGAGTTAGATATATTGTCACCAACACTATTTGAAATCCTTACGCTTAAGTTTGATTGGCAAAAGTTCTAGCAAGAACAAGCCTTGAACAATAATGTACTCTTCTACATCCAGCATACAGGGCAGGAGTATAACTTTCTAACTTGTCAACAAGTTGGCTGGTTGGCAACCCAACTTGTTAACAATTCGGCTGGTTATCAACCTAACTTGCCATATTCATGACTTGCCAGTAATCTCGTAAGCAAAATGCTTGGTTAAAATTCAATGATTATCGCATTGGCAAACCAGAAAGGAGGGGTCGCCAAAACTACCTCTACTATCTCTTTAGGAGGACTGCTGGCTGAACAAGATACTGTCTTGGCTGTTGACCTTGACCCTCAAGGTAATCTCACTACAGGGCTGGGAGTAGAAGTGGCTGATGACCAGATTAGCTGCTACGACGTTATTACAGAAAAAGCAGAAGTCATCGATGGAGTAGTTTCTACTAAATTTGGACTCAGCTTATTGCCTGCTGACATCAACTTAGCTAAGGGAGAAACCGAAATGCTTATGAAGGTAGGTAACTTCTCCATCCTTAAAGAGCGACTGACTCCTGTACTTAAGCAATTCCATCACATCTTAATTGACTGTCCACCTTCTTTGGGATTGTTAACGGTTAATGCCTTGGCAGCTGCGGATGCAGTTCTTATTCCAGTGCAGTGTCAATTTTTTGCTTTAAAAGGGCTGGCTGCATTGTTAGAAACAGTTGCAAGTGTCCAGAAACGTCTTAATCCCCAGTTACAAATACTGGGAGTATTGCCAACAATGGCTGAAAATACGGTTATGACTCAAGATGTCTTAGCCTCCTTAAATAAGAGACTACAAAACATTCGGATATTTGAACCCGTTCCGAAGTCAATCAAGTTTTCTGAGTCAAATCTGGCTGGCGAACCTATCCACATCTATGCTAAAGACCCCAAACTGGTGCAGCCTTACCAGTTAATCGCTAATTTAATTGCTGCAATCTAATTAAGGTGAAAAGACAGATGACAAAACGACGCGCCAGATTAAATGACGATAATGATCCGTTGTCTTCGACCGATAAAGTTTTAGCTGGGTTTGAGCAAATTAGCAAGTCAACAAGTCAGCAAGATAAATTGCCAACCAGTAAGGAAGCTGACAAGTTAACCAGTCAACCAGATAAACCATCAACCAGTGGTAAATCCAACAAGTCAACAAGCCTGCAAGATGAACTGTCAACCAGTAAGGAAGCTAACAAGTCAACCAGTCAACAATCTGACAAGTCAGCAAGTCTGCAAGATGAACTGTCAACCAGTAAGGAAGCTAACAAGTCAACCAGTCAACAAGTTAATATAGAAAAAGTTTCATTGCGTAAATCTACGTTTCAAATCAGTGAAGATGTACTGCATCAGCTAGACAAACTGCACCTTACACTCCAGTTAGAGCTAGGAAAAGCTCATGCTCCTTATAAAGAAGTGATTGTAGAAGAAGCTATAGTACAACTTTTAGAGTCGTTTAACTCCTCGCGTACCTCTTTGATAGATGTATTGATGTCAAGACAGAAAAGCCGGGACAAACTTTAAAAGATAAGTTTGCGAGCGCCTGTTTTCATATTTTAGATTGCACAGGCGCTCAGTTCTTAAACAAATCCACTCTTAGAGGTACTGCCCCTCCTTTCACTGTGTTATCAGCACAGTGCCTCACTTTTCGGCTTCAGGTGGAAGGCGGAAGATGGAGGAATCGAACCCCTGGGTCTGCGCCCACCCCGGTTTTCAAGACCGGTTGCCGACCATTTAGCGGCATCTTCCTTAAAGGGGTGTCTGACGGGACTCGAACCCGTTATGACTGGTTCCACAAACCAGCGTCTCGACCACTTTGACTTCAGACACCACAGTGGAATCAAGGGGATTTGAACCCCTAACCTTCCGCTTGCAAGGCGGACGCTCTAGCCAGTTGAGCTATGACCCCATACAGCAGGAGTGGTAGGATTTGAACCTACATCGGTCGATTTAGAAGATCGATGCCTTATCCATTAAGCGACACTCCCATAAATTGGTAGCCC
Source organism: Mojavia sp. (assembly GCF_059505145.1). Lineage (NCBI taxonomy): Bacteria > Bacillati > Cyanobacteriota > Cyanophyceae > Nostocales > Nostocaceae > Mojavia > Mojavia sp. The sequence goes on along the minus strand of NZ_JCACKA010000079.1, from coordinate 57,981 downwards.
TGGCAGGAATTGAACCTGCAAAAATTCCGTCCCTCAAACGGAAGCGTTTACCAATTTCGCCACGGGAGTATCAGTACCCTTGGTGGGAGTCGAACCCACAAAATCTGGTTTCTAAGACCAGCACGTTTGCCAGTTTCGTCACAAGGGCAAATGGTCGGGATGGTAGGATTTGAACCTACGGCTCCTTGTCCCCAAAACAAGGCTTCTAGACCACTGAATTACATCCCGATATTGGTACTCAGGCGTGGGATTTGAACCCACACACAGACTGTTTTTGAGACAGCCGCCTCTTCCAATTGGGCTACAGGAGTATATATAGGCTCTTAAGGAAGGAATTGAACCCTCAAACTTCGCATCTCTTCGTGCGACGGCTTTGCCTGTTTGCCTACTTCCCAATAAATGGCTGCCCCAGTAGGACTCGAACCTACAACCCCCGCGCCCTTCAGCGCGTCGCTCTGCCATTGAGCTATGGGGCAATGTGCCAGTCCCCCAGATCCGGATTGAACGGATGACCTCCTGTTCTTCAGACAGGCGCTACTACCAACTGAGCTACCAGGGGATAAGGCGAGAACGGAGGGACTTGAACCCCCAACCTGAAGGTTCGTAATCTGAGATGTTATCCAGTTACACCACGTTCTCACGCAGCGGAGAGAGAGGGAGTTGAACCCACAGTGAGATGATAAATCTCACGACTGTGAGCGCAAACAGCTTGTCCTGCCAATAGCAATCTCTCCATAATGGGCCGGGTAGGATTTGAACCTACGAAGCACATAGGCATCCGTTTTACAGACGGCTTTCCTTCAACCGGACTTGGATACCGACCCAAATCAACGTTCACTTTGTAGAAATACATCCACAAGAGATGGAGTGAAGGGGAATCGAACCCCTATCCAGCAAGCGTCCGTTTGTTGGTTTCGTTGCTGTCGATCACCATTCGTCACCCCATGAGGCAGTGCAGACGGGACTTGAACCCGCTAATTACACGCTTGAAAGACGTGCCGCTCGGCCACTTCGCTTCTGCACCATGTATGCCGTGTAAGTTGAAAAAGCTGTTGATTCACACACAGGAATTGAACCTGCTCACGACTGTTTTAGAGACAGTTGCCTTACCATTAGGCGAGTATGTAAGCTTTTTCGATTAGGACACGGCAACGCCAAAGACTTGGATTTGAACCCTGACCAAAGGTTTTGGAGACCCTGATGCTGCCATTACACCATCTGTGCATTTGGTCGCAGCGATGGGAGTTGAATCCATATACTCTCGGTTATGAGCCGAGTACCTTGCCGTTAGGTGACGCTGCAACGTCTGGAGTCCAGGGCGAGAATTGAACTCGCACAGTCGGTGCAAGCAGACCAATACCCTACCATTAGGCGACCTGGACACATTTGGAAGCCTCGACGGGAGTTGCACCCGCTCCTCCGTGCTTGAGAGGCACAGCGACTTATCTATTTGTCCACAAGGCTACACGGGGATGATGGGATTTGAACCCACGATCTTTCGCTCGACAGGCGACTGCTTTAAACCGGACTAAGCTACACCCCCACGTTGGGTGGCAATTATTCAGTTTTCATGGTTCTGAGGTGTTTGCTCTATGCCTTGTTGAGAGGCTGTAGTGCTTTACTACATATACACTACATAATGTATTACAAGGTGTCAAGGGCATACTAAAAAATTTTTTTGAGAAGTGAGAGGACATTGTGATGTAATCGCGGTATTGCCCTCTCTGGCTAGGATTGAGTAAATTACTCAGCTTCATTCAGGCGTTGTGTGTTCCAAAATTGTTCGGCAAATGCAACTGCTGGATGAATCGGTGCTTTGGGCTTGGTTTTCAGTATCATTCCCGCTTCATGTGGCAGGCGATCTCTCTTGGTTGAGTTGCATTTTTCGCACGCTGTTACAACGTTGTCCCAACTGTGTTGTCCGCCTTTGGATCTGGGAATTACATGGTCAAGCGTTAGATGCTTAGTACTACCGCAGTATTGGCAGGTGTGGTTGTCTCGTCTCAACACTTCACGACGGTTTACAGGCGGGACTTTCCAGTGCCGTTCGGGATTGCCAACAGTCAAGCGGATGTGTGATGGTACTTGTAGTACAACGCTGGGAGAGCGAATTTCCCAAGGCTTGGTGCTGCTCAAATCCAACGATTCTGCCTGACCCGTGACTAATAGTACAACAGCGCGTTTAATATTGATGCGTGCCAGTGGTAGGTAGTTCTTGGAGAACACTACTACTGAATTTTGTAATATTTGTGATTGCTGAAAAGGTGGTTGAGCTTCCATAAGTTGATTTACTCCTCAAAAAATAACCCCCGCCTCTGGTCATCAGGTGCGGGGGTCTCTTCGTTGATACTTTTTGCCCTATGTCGGTGCTAGACAACACTTGCACCTCCCGCTCTGGATAAGCTGATCTGGATTTAGCCATCTGGAAATCGCTTTCTGCACGCCAGTGTTTACAGATTTACCGCCCTTCACCTGATATGTTCTGACCTCAAATGCAAATAGCGCGATTACTCTGCCTAAACCCCAGCTGGGTCGGCAATGTATCGCGCTACTTAACATTGAGGAAAATCTGCGGCTCATTGAATGCTTGTAGTATTTGTAATCGACAATAGTTTAATAATACATTTGTAGTATCTATTTGTCCACTGCACAGCCACTGTGTTACTTATAAGCTGCAATTATTAAATTTTTAAGCAAACTTTTAGTTACATTTTTTTTACAATCCGTTACAAGTTCTCGTTACCGCTACTAAGTTTTGAAATTTTTATTTCAGTCCATAATAACTTAAAGCTCGTTTTGTCCAATTGTAAAAGCCATTGATGTAGCGTACTTGCGTCAGCAAGGGGCAGAAGTATACTGATTGGGTTTCAAGCCAACGCTTATAGTAATCAATCCAATCTAAATATTGCAACCACACTGGATAGTTAATTTCTGAGATTTGATATCGCTTTCTACTTAACCTGGAAGGAAACTTGCGTCCTTTTTCAACCGCAGCACAAACTAACCAGTAGTTGAGGTAAACAAATTTTTCCGCACTATCTATATTGGGAAACAGCCACATGCAGTGATAATGCTTGCCTGACCCATCTATTACTTCCAGAGAATAATGAAAAGGTTCGCATACGATTGGCATTGGCACTAAGTCGATGTGATAGAGCCAGTGTCCACAGACTTTTGTAATCGGACAGTCCACTGTTTTTAAAACTTACGGCAATTAATTCACAATCTACCATTGCAGTAGGTGATCGTCGCCCAAGAGCAGATGCTAAAAATGCTTTCAAAAACCACCAAGTAAGAAACGTCTTAACTTAATTTCTTACTTTATTTGCCACAAGCAAGTCACATCAATGGTTATGAGAGCCATTACTTCGCACGATTCTTGCGCCGTTGAAGCTCTTGGATCTGGGGAAGCTCTTGAGGCTCTTGGAGAAAGAAGTTTTCAAATATACTTAATACATTGAGCATTTTTCTCCCATAATTATGCGATAAAGCAGAAGTTGTAGAGGTAACGCATAGTCAACTTAATGTTGCATCAGCCAAGGTGATGGATTATTTATCATACTTACAAAACCTGCCAAAACTTGGTTGTAAGTCCCATAAATTTCTCTACCTTTCTCAACATCAATGTAATTACATTTAACTGCAAATTTAATCCATGTCTGAGTTTCTGCTGCTTCTGCTTCGCAGTCGTTAAGTTTGGCTACAAATGCCGCTTCATATCGTCTCTTTCTCCAAGCCTCTGCAAAATTTGCACATACAGAGCGCGGCGAGCGGCGGATTTGATCGGTTAATGAATACCGTTCTTCAACTGGAAATTTTTTTGATAATTCAAAAAACTGTGGGCGATCGCATTAGTCTGTTTGAGGTGCTTTTGGGAAGATTGCATCGCTGATGGTGCGTTCAGCAATTGGAACTGAAAGCACAATGGAAGTTGTGACTGTCGCGTAAGGGATAAAGCGATCAACGACTTGCTCCAGGTGACTGACAGATGTAACAGCCACCTCAACTAAATAATGGTCATTACCCGCCACTCGATAGCAAGATAGGACTTCAGGACATTCATGCAGCAGCGATCGCATCCTGTAGCATCCCTCTCCAAATGCTTTGATTGTGATGAAAGCTGTGATGGTTAACCCTAGCTTGTCTAAATTCAGCTTGGCTTGATACCCAGTAATTATCCCTGATTCTTCGAGTCGGCGGACTCGTTCTGCGACTGCTGGTGCGGATAATCCCACTCGTTTCCCCAATTCTTTGAAAGGAATGCGGGCATCTTCTTGCAGGATCGTGAGAATCTGCCAACTTGTTTCATCTAGTAGCTTTTGAGCATTATACATCACTTGATTAAATAAATAAGGTCTGGATTGTAAAATTCCTTTTTATTTTAAGCGTTAGAGCATTTATTAATTACTTTATATATGTATTTTGGCAAATTTAATTTACATAATTAGATGTATTAACTGGAGTAATTTATCTGTCAATGACTTTAACGATCGCAATCACCTCAGATTTTATTTGCCCCTGGTGTTTGGTTGCAGATGTGCGGCTCAAGCAAGCAATTGCACAACTTAGCTCTCCTATTGCCATACAACGAATCTGGTATCCCTTTGAGCTAAACCCTGACATGCCTGCTATCGGTATGGATCGCAAAACCTATCGTTCTCAAAAATTTGGCAGTTGGGAACATTCACAACTGTTGGATGCAAAAACGATACAGGCTACTCTTGCGGATGGGATTGAGTTTCGCTATGACTTGATGCAAGTGACACCCAACACGCTTAATGCTCATCGATTGACTTGGTTTGCAGCTGGGGAAGGTAAAGCGGCCCAGATAGCTGAAGGTATCCTAGCCGCCTACTTCACCAAAGGGCAGAATATTGGTGAAATTGAAATCTTAGTCAATCTCGCGGTTGAGGTTGGCATTGATGCAGGCAAAGCCAAAGCATTCTTGCTATCTGCTCAAGGCATTCAGTCAGTCAAAGAATTGGAACAGCAGGCGATCGCCCAAGGGATTTACGGTGTCCCGGCGATTCGCATTGGAGGGGAAATTTTATCGGGGGCACAACCTGTTGAGGTATTTGTAGCTGCATTGCAGACTGCGATCAAACAATTGCAGACAGTATAACAGTTGAATTTAACCGTAATTGCCACAAATCCCTGTAGTCATGGCATCCATAGCAGAGCAAACAAGCTTATCCTCTCAACCCAGAAAAGTCAGGCTCTACGGACAACCAAACTCAGCAGAAGCTTACAAAATTCGAGATTTTCTCAATCGTAGCGTTGTTGAGTTTGATTGGATTGAGCTTTCTTGTAATGAAGATTGTTATCAAGCACTCGGTCTAGCAACGTTGAGTGATATTCGATTACCAGTTGTAGAATTTCCCGATGGTACGCAAATATTTGCTCCCACTATTCTGGAGATTGCCCAGCGCCTGGGTTGGGTGACACAACCCAAGTTTAAAGAATACGATCTCTCAATTTATGGAGCGGGGCCTGCTGGGTTAAGTGCTGCGGTTTATGCTGCATCTGAAGGATTACGCACGGTTTTAATTGAACGACACGCAGTCGGCGGACAGGCTGGCACCAGTTCATTGATTGAGAATTATATGGGATTTCCCGAAGGAATTAGTGGTGCTGACTTAGCAGAACGAGCGCGTCAGCAGGCAGTTAAATTCGGAGTTGAATTGCTGCTCTTGCGCGAAGGGATTAAAGCCGAATTCAAAAACAACCGAATTTATGTAGACATGGCAGATAGGAGCAAAATGATTGCCCGTGCCAACATTTGTGCCACAGGGGTTGAGTATCAACGGCTCAATCTTGCTAATGAAGACCGATTTCTCAATGTCGGGTTGTTTTATGGTGCAGGTGCCAGCGAAGCCCTAATGTGTCAGGGAAAACATATTTTTGTTGTGGGTGGTGGTAACTCAGCCGGCCAAGCTGCAATCTATTTCTCCGATCATGCCGAAAAGGTAACTATGTTGGTTCGAGGTGATAATTTGGCAGCAACCCTATCCCAGTACCTGATTAACCGGATTACGAACACCAGCAATATTGAGGTACTTTTCAATACCCAAGTGACAGGGCTAGCTGGGGATACAACGCTGCAACAAATTGAGATTAGCAACAGCCGTGATGGTTCAGTGCAGCAAGTTGATACGCAACGCCTGTTTGTGTGTATTGGTGGTGTGCCAAACACAGAATGGGCAAAGGATACAAACATCATTCGCGATCGCGCGGGCTATTTAATTACAGGTTCAGACTTGCTCGATTCGGGATATCTGCTCCAACATTGGACACTTGATCGCAATCCGTTCTTTTTGGAAACCAGTGTCCCTGGTTCGTTTGCAGCTGGGGATGTCCGGCACGGGTCGATTAAACGAGTTGCTTCAGCAGTAGGCGAGGGAGCAATGGCAGTGACGTTTGTCCATAAATATCTGGAGGAAACGCGATGAATTTGTCAGGTAATCGTGCCATTGTCATTGGTGGCTCACTAGCAGGGCTATTTGCTGGCACACTTCTGCGTTCCATAGGTTGGCAGGTAGATATTTATGAGCGATCGCCTCACACACTCGATAGTCGTGGGGGCGGTGTCGTTTTGCAGCCAGATGTAGTAGAGGCATTTCAACGCGCAGGAATTCCCCATGAGGCTTTAGGTGTGCCAGCACACGAGCGCTACTATCTACAACGGGATGGCAGCATCCAAAGAATGCCGATGCGTCAAACTTTAACCTCTTGGAATTTGCTTTATGGCAACCTGCGGCGACATTTTCCAGATGCTCACTACCATCAAGGAAAAGTACTGACAAATTTTCAACTAGAAGGCGAACAGATTGTCGCAATTTTTGCTGATGGTACTCGTGAAATCAGCGATCTACTAATAGGTGCAGATGGAGCGAATTCCACCATGCGCCAACTGTTGTTGCCGACCTACAGCCCACTATATGCTGGCTATGTTGGCTATCGAGGTTTGGTCAACGAACCAGATTTAGACCCAGAAACGGCGGCAATTTTCACGGAGCGATTTGTGTTCTATCAGTTTCGCAATTCTCATATTCTGCAATATGTAATTCCAGGAGAGAATGAGTCATTGGTGTCGGGAGAACGGCGATTTAACTGGGTTTGGTATGTCAATTACGATGAAAAAACGGAACTGCCTAGCATTCTGACAGACAAGCATGGCAAACAGCGAGACTACTCCATTCCGCCGGGAATGATGGCTTTTGCCGTTGAACAAGAAATGCGCTCTTATGCAAACCGCGTGCTGGTGACTCCGTTTCAAAAGTTGGTTGCGGCGACAAAAGAGCCGTTCGTGCAAGCCATTTTGGATCTGGGTGTCCCGCAAATGGCATTTGGTCGGATTGCGCTACTTGGGGATGCGGCATTTATTCCTCGACCGCATACAGCAGCGAGTGTATCTAAAGGGGCTGCCAATGCGATCGCCCTTGCGGATGCCTTAGTTGCTCAGAATCATCATGTTCCTAGTGCGCTGAATGCCTGGGAAACCGATCAGCTGAGATTGGGAATGCATTTATGGAAAACTGGACAGGATCTTGGTGAGCGTTCTCAGTCCATGTATGGCACGGATCGGTTTGATGAACCCATTGTGCAACAAGCTTAAAAGTTTATGTTTCAAGCTCCAAATCAGTTAACCTCCCTCATGAGCCTCAGCCGTTTTCAAGCGTTTAGTGATGGAGCGTTAGCAAAGCGGCTCCCAAAGAGCTTCGCCGCCACGCTTTTGGCCCTTAAAATTCGCGTCGCCGATCTATCGAATCCCACATCTGAACTAATCCAGCAAGAACTGGGGCTAACGAATCTCATGAAACCTCAAATCTTTTGGCTGATGGCGATTATTTGCGCGTTTGCGGTCGCTAATCTTTATTACAATCAGCCGATTCTAGCTGCGATCGCCCACAGTTTTCATGCAAGCGTAGCGGAAGCTGGCTGGATTCCCACAATGACACAGTTGGGATACGCTTCTGGATTGCTGTTGTTTGTTCCCTTGGGCGATCGGTTTGAACAACGACGATTAATCGTGATTATGCTGTTGATCACCGCTATTAACTTATTCACTGCGGCATTATCGCCCAATCTTAAAACATTAATTCTGGCAAGTTATGGCATTGGTGCTACGACGATCGTCGCTCAAATCCTCTTACCCTTTTCGACTCAATTAGCTTCATCCAGCGAACAAGGCAAAATTATCGGCAACTTGATGAGTGCTCTGTTTGTGGGCATTTTACTGGCAAGACCAATTGGCGGTTGGGTTGGCGAACAATTCAACTGGCGGGCGATCTACTGGTTGGCAGGCGGTGTGATGCTACTGCTGGCGATCGCTTCGGCTCAGTTACTTCCAAAGTATCAACCCACGTTGAAGTTGAGTTATGAACAATTGCTGCGTTCTCTGTGGGATTTGATCGAATCTCAGTCTGCATTACGTACAGCTAGTTTGATTCAAGCCATGCTGTTTGGGGCATTTAGCGCATTTTGGTCAACACTGGCATTTTTACTCACCCGCCCACCCTATTCCTACGGCAGCAATGCTGTTGGTTTATTTGGTTTGGTGGGTATTGCTGGCATTTTGGCAGCACCCCTACTGGGGAAGATGGCAGATCGAGTCACAGCGAAAATCCTACGCTTGATGGTGGGGATGGCAATTGTAGGGGCGACCATTGCATATCTAATGTTTTGGCAATTCGGCACGCAACTTTGGGGCTTGATTGTTGGCAGTGTCTTACTGAACTTGAGTAGCCAAGGTGCACTAGTTGCGAATCAAGTCAAAGTTTATAGTCTCGATCCGGACGCTCGGAGTCGTCTCAATACCGTGTTTATGGTCGCAACCTTTCTTGGTGCTTCGCTCGGATCGGTTATTGGAACCTACGGTTGGAGCCTACTGCAATGGTCGGGAGTTTGCATTGCTGGGTTGTTCTTGATTGGAGTTGCGGCAATCTGGTTTTGGTTGCCCAGAATTAAGTGAAATTCAGCCTAATTGGTGGTTCAACCCCTGTGATTCATTGTTTTGTAATTGTGAGGATAAAACTCATGCCGGATCTGAAATTGCTTTCTCCAGCAACTCTTGGTACTTTGGAACTTCCTAATCGGATGATTATGGCACCGTTAACCCGATGCCGTGCTGGTAATGGGTATGTCCCTCAACCAATTAACGCAACTTACTACGCTCAAAGAGCATCCGCCGGACTGATCATCAGTGAAGCCACTCAAGTTGCTCCCAATGGTATTGGCTATCCCAATACACCCGGAATTTATACATCAGAGCAAGTCGAAGGTTGGAAGCAAGTGACAAATGCCGTTCATGCTCAAGGTGGACGGATTTTTCTCCAACTGTGGCACGCTGGACGAGTTGCCCATCCTTCATTATTGCCACCCAATGAAATCCTGATCGCTCCCAGTGCAATTCCAGCGAACTGCATGGCAGATACCGCCCTAGGGCAGCAACCCCACGTTACGCCTAGAGCTTTAGCATTAGAAGAAATTCCACCGATTGTGTCACAGTTCCAGCAGGGCGCAAGAAATGCTCTAGCCGCTGGATTTGATGGTGTTGAGATTCATAGCGCCAACGGGTATCTACTCGATCAATTTCTGCAAGATAACTCCAATCAGCGATCAGATGAATATGGAGGTTCTGTCGAAAACCGAACACGCCTACTACTGGAAGTTGTTCAAGCAGTGGTTGAAGTTTGGGGACAAACAAAAGTAGGTGTGCGATTATCACCAAGCAGTTCTTTTAATGATATGAGGGACTCAAATCCAACCGCGACTTTTAGCTACGTCGCCGATGTGTTAAATCAATTTGGGCTAGCCTATCTCCATGTCATTGAACCGCGCATTCAAGGAAATGTAACAATCGCTGATGAGGGCAAGGGGTTAGATACAAAGTTTTTCCGTTCTATTTTTCAAGGTTCGATGATCGCAGCAGGTGGTTATACCCGCGAAACGGGCGAAGCCATCTTGCAAGATAATGGTGTTGACTTCGTTGCTTTCGGTCGCTTATTTCTAGCAAATCCAGATTTACCAAAACGTTTTGCACTCAATGCCCCACTGAATCGGCACGATCGTAGTACGTTTTACAGCAGCGGTGAACGAGGGTATACAGATTACCCAGCGATCAACCGTGAGAGTTTAGGGTAAGTACTTAGACAGAATTAATTACATACATTGTTGCTATAGTATAGTCAAAAATCATTTTAAATATCACAGATGCTAACGCATTGATGTAAATAGAAAGCTAGCTAACCGCTTCATAGATAGCCAGTTACTAGTTATATCAACAGGAGTTAAAACAATGCAATTAGCACAGTAATGTTAACAGAGCTTCTCCGTTATTATTTACGGATTTTCTACTCTCTTTATTTTTCAATTATTGCTAGAGATATCTATCGCTTTTGAAAAACACTGCAACTGCACTACATCTAGAAAACCCACTGTAATTCAAACCGAAACCTTAACTGAAAAATCCAAAATTCGGATATCTACCAAAAACAAACATCAAGTATCTACAACCAAACAGATGACTGTTTAACAGTTAAGAAAGAAATGCTCACAAGTTGGAATAAATGGAGTTACGCTATCCAAGAAACTAAAACAGGCAAGAAACGACATCTCAACCGAGAAGAAATGTTAATAGCCTTAAGCCAAATTAAACAGTCAGCATAATAAAAATATAAACTGATAGTAATTCATTCTATTATTAGTTTATATAAAATGGACAAGTACTGTATTTATTGGCGAAGAAAAAATTCTAGTAAGGACGCATCACCCTTAATTTTCACTCATCCAAATTCTAGACAAGAAGCAATGATAAGAGGTGATTATGGAGAGATGGAATTGTGGGATAACCTAACTGCTGCTCAAGCAGAAGTAAAAAAATTTAATCACAGATATCCCAATCTTTTCTTTTGGGTAAAAGAACCAAATGTCAAATAATCATCCCTACAAAATTATTCCTGACAGAATTACCAAACTAGCAAAAGGCCAGATTTTCGTGTTTGGCAGTAACACGGAAGGAAGACACGGTGCTGGAAGTGCTTTATTTGCGCGACAGTACTGCAATACAGAATGCGGCAATCCGCAAGGACGACAAGGACAATCTTGGGCGATCGCAACCAAAGGCCTAAATGGCATAGAACCGAGATAGCTGCATTTTCGGAAATTAAGGCTTAAAATGGTTGCTCTTCTGAATTTTGATAATGTGCTACTTGAATGTAACTGGAATTGTATGTAACGGAAAATGAAGCATATTAGTACTCCTATTTCCGTTCTCGGCTGTATCTCAAATCAAGCTCAAGATGGCAATAAGCTACGACCGCACAAAAGTGTTTCGCGGTCGCACCTATCAAAAATGCTTGTAGTAACCCATCTACGGTTTTGAGAACACAAGCTTTTCTTAATTTTTGATTGATGCTGACGGAGATTACACATAATTAGGAAAAAGTGGAATCTGCAACTGAAAGTGCTTCTACCTCTGCAATATCTCATTGCAGAGGTAGAAATTGCGTCTCCAGATGATGTCATAGCTGATAAATAGATTCACACCCTGGATTACAAACACAGAGGCAGGTAAACATGATTAACTGCTCGGCAGAACCAGTGTATTTTTCACTATAAATTAAGCTTTGGGGCGGTTCTGTCATCAATTAAACTAGACACTACTTTGCGCGGGGTAAGGACGGCAAGGACAATTGCCACTAATAACAATGCTGGAACATCACCAAACAGGTGTCCACGTTCAGCCGGATCAATTAGTGCGTGTACCGCCATAATTAGCCCATGCACTAAACTTGACCAAACAGTGAACCAGATTAAACTGATGTTCGCTTCTGGTTGTCGAGAAGCCAACAGCAAAAAGACACCAAGCGTTGCATAAACACCAATGATCATTTGTTCATATTCGTACTGACCAGGTTGCCATAACCAGCCTGATGGCCAGATTTTAGTCAGCGGATAAATAAGTAAAAAGGCAATCCCGACAATAATGAGAGCGATTTTTAAGTAACGATGACGCTCATCCATTGCTTTTACCTCTGCTATTTTCCGGTGCAGTCTTTATCAATAAAACTGCTTAGTTTGTAATAGTATCGTCACTAGTGAGACTTCAGTTTTGAAGTGTTAGAAATTTTCATGCTCCCTTCACTGTTTTAGCAAAGTGAATATAGCAATTTTTTATCAACAACCGCGTCAATAGCATTTAGTATGAGAAATGGCTGTTAGGTCAAGCTAGGGTTTGTGGACAGTAACCCAATCCGTTGATGAACTGTTGCCGGAATGCTTCTATCTCCTCTTTGTTTGGCTGACCATGAGAAACTACAGCAACTTGATAGCGACGCATAACATCAACAGGAGACTGTCCACCTGCTAAACTCATTAGTGCCAATTGTAAGAGCTTTGATGGTGAGTAATTAATTCCTAATTCACTTAAGATTGACCTGAAATTACCATCTTCTTGAGGGCAAAGTTGATGCTTTAGTCTGACTCTAATCACCCAGCCGTCAATAGTATTAATCACGGTGACGAAGCTGACTCCCAGTTGAGAAGACCCAAGTAGATATTCAACCAACCGTAGTGTCAGGCTGGCATTCGCCAGATAGCAGAGGTATTCCATCTTATATGAGTGAATTGGGGTTAGTTCACTTTGAAGATAGAGAAACAATTTGAGGAACTTGTGAGCGAAAGAAATAATCGCCACCTAAGCGCTACTAGTATGAGCAAAGGCTAATATCTGTTCACTCAACTAGCCTTTTATATTTGCTCATGAATGCTTGAGACAAGTCTATTAACTTGCACCAGCTTCAGCTACAACAGCACCTTCTTCTGGTTTAGGCTCCTTCACCTTCTTCTCAAAAATTTGGATTCCTGCGTCAACGATTTCAAAACCTGAATCTGTTCGCTGACCAAGCTTACCCGATATAGCTCCTGCCCAGTCAGCAAACTCAGACGTGTTAGTTTCAGCCTTCCGCCAGCTTTTTGCATTAACTTGAGCAGTAAACACGTAGCCGTTCTGATCTGTCAGCGAGACTTCAACTTTCTTGTTCGCTGCTGGTGTGGCTGTTGGTAGTTCACCGCTAAATTTAATTGTGACTTCGCTTTTGACTTGCATACCTCGCTCCCTAGCTCATCTGAGACTCAAATTTTTCGCTACTGAATTTTATCAGGCAGTCCGACTAGCTACCTACCATAAAGCGGTTCTATATTTATCAAACCGTTATTGCCTTCTTCTCAGGTTTGCTCATCATTAGTGAACACTAGCAACACATTTATAATCACCACTAAGTCTATGTAATTAGTGGTGATTAAATCCCTAATACAGTCACAGCCCTCAAAAAAACTACTAAAACACTACATTTGTAATATCAAGCGGGACTGCGTCTGTATTAAAATACACCTCTAAATGGTCTACGAAAATTTGCGGCTGTTTGCGGCTGTTTGCGGCTAGTTGCGGCCAGTTGCGGCTGTTTGCGGCTGGAAATCAGAAAAGTCAGTAATTTCGTTTGCGGCTAGTTGCGCCCAGTTGCGGCTGATTGCGGCCAGTTGCGGTCAGTTGCGGCTGGAAAAGAGGGGTTTTCGGGTAGGTTATTTTAAAGGTGTACTCACTTTACTTTCGCGCCCCAAAGGGTGGCTGCGCCATTTTTCGCTTCGCTCAAAACGCAAAAGTAGTTCGCCCTGCCGGGAGCGTGGATGTTGCACTCATGTTATTCACTAAGTGAGATGGTTGCCCATTCTCAATAAACCTGGAACTTATTGATAATGCGTAATCTTATTGTGTTGCAAACGTACTTCAAAAATGACTCTGACTAGTTTCAACCTGCCAACCCAGCTTTCGCTGCAAGCAAGCTTTTAGCTCTCACCATCAAAGCAAGTGTCTACTTAAGTAACTGCTTAAGCAGAGAAATCTGTATTTCTAAATGTGAGATAGAGTACATCACAGCAATTTCTAAATCCTTCTTATCAGCACCCTGGCGCTTAAGAACATTTGGCCACCAATACATCCCTAAAGTGTTCAAAACAATTTTAGTCAGACCTCTGCCAATACTGTTCGGTTAACAAAGTTATCTGTTGAGGTGAGCAGGGGGAGCGGGGGGAGCAGGGGGAGCAGGGGGAGAGAAGAGCCATTGAACAGTAATTTCTCCCCCCCAGCCTCCCCAGCCTAAAGAGCCTCCCCAGCCTAAAGAGCTTATCCGAACCGTATTGAGACCTCTGCCAGAAATTTGACGCTCATGCTCTCGTAAAAATTGCAGTAGCTGGCCATCACTACTGTCGTGACTGCGTTTAATCGAAAGCACTTCCAGATGCTGTTCACTCATAAACTATAACCCTATCGAATTAGTGTAGTTTTTGTGTAAGCGATTGTGTTGATTGATACTAAAAATGTTTTGATGCCAAAACACCACCTTTTTACCCCCAATTCACCCTTTAATGTACCAAATGACAGTCAAACGACAGTCAAATCCTCTAACAGCAGCGACAGTCAAACGACTGTCAATTGACCCAAAAATGAGTCAATTGGGGGTGTTTTGGCGACCTACTTGTTGGGCTAAACTCCCCCAAAAATCGATTTCAGGCTGAGTTATAGTTATAACCATACTCACTATGGTTTCATGCCCTGCGGGTGGCTGCGCCATCTCTCGCTGCGCTCATGACATGAAACCGTCGTTCGCCCGGAGGGGGGTTTGAGTACTACAAAGTACTGCACTTGTAACATAAATCTTTTATGTCGCCACTAACTATTCTCAGAATTGAGAAACTAAAAACATTTGGCAACGTTGCCGGAAGTGATGACCATGTTACCAGGAATAGAGAAACACCCAATGCAGATCCAACTAAAAATAATAGACGGTTGATTGGGACAGAAGACTCACGCTCTTTAGAGGAGATAGTTAAGGAAAAAATCTCTACGCTACCGCATCGCCCACGAAAGGATGCGGTGTTATGCACCGAGATGTTTCTCTCGGCATCACCTCTCTATTTTCGTCCTCATGACCCATCTCAATCCGGGCATTGGTCTGATGAAAGAATGCAGCAGTGGGCCAGTGCTTCCCGTGACTGGCTCTTAGAAAACTATGGTTCCCTTTGCGTCAGGGCAGAACTGCACCTAGATGAAAGTACCCCACACATCCACGCCTACATCGTGCCATTGAACGATAAAACCGGGAGGGTCAGCCATGATGCGATGTTCGGCGGCAGAGGTGGACAGGGGAGGAAGAAGTTATCCCTACTTCAAGATAGTTATGCAGAAGCACTTGCACCATTAGGCATTGAACGGGGGGTGAAGGGGAGTAAGGCAACTCACACGAAAGTAAAGGAGTATTACCAAGCGGTCAACAGCGAACCATTCACCGCAGTCTGGGAGAATTACCAATTAGCACCGACACCCTTTGAATCAGCCAGGACTTATATTGCCCGGATTCAGCAGCATGAAAATTTCCAAGCCATTAACCACCAATTGGCTGACCGCGCTTTCATGCTTGAGCGATTATCCCGTGCAGAGCAACGGGCTTTCTATAGCTCTAAGCAACGGCAGCGACTTGAAAAACGGGTGCAACTGTTGGAATCCCAGACTCAACAACTGCGCGATTTACCCTTGGAAGATGTCGCTTGGGAGTTGGGGCTGCATCATGATCTAGAGCGATGGAAAGGTCACGGTCACATCATTAATATAGATGGGTCGAAGTTCTACGATTTTTCACCCGAACAGCAAAAGGGCGGCGGTGGTGCGATTGATTTGGTGATGCACGTTAACAACTGTAATTTCCGACAAGCGATCGCGTGGCTTCATGACCGCTTTGGGGAAGCGGGAGCAGAAAAAGCAGCGATCGCCCACGCTCGAAAAGCGACTGCTCTTATTATCCAGACTGAACCACGCCCCCAATTCCAGCTACCTGTTGAGAATCAAGCCCACTGGCCAGCAGTTGAACGTTACCTGACCCAAAACCGGGGCATACCCCAAGATTTTGTGCAACTTCTACACAGCAAAGGTCTGGTTTACGCTGATGAGCAACAAAACGCTGTGTTCGTGATGCGGAATCTAGACTTGCAACCTAACGGTGCATTCCTGCGGGGGACACGGAGAGAAGTCGGAGCGGCGGCTGTAGCCGAGCTGAACTTCGGAGGCGAGAACAACACATTTAAGGGCTACCAAAAAGGAACCACTAGGCGTAATGGCTGGTTTCACTTTCACTGGGGTGGCCAGCGCGATGCAACTGTAGAAAAAGTTGTGCTTTTGAAGTCGCCCATTGATGCAATTTCCTTTGCAATGCTGGAGTATCAAGTTAGAGGCGATGTGCCACCAAAAAGAACGCTATACATGGCAGTTGATAGCCCTAACAGCTTACCAGTAGAGCAATTGCGACAAATCCCTAATGTGCAAGTGGCATTTGACCCAGATCAAGCAGGAGAAGTTGCTGCACGGGCACTCATGGAACTACTCCCACAGGCTAAGAGACTCAAATGCAAGGCGGTTGATTGGAACCAGCAGCTACTCGATTATGGGCGGCAGTTAAGGCAACAGCACCAGCAACAGCAGCACGAAGAAGATGATTTAAGTCTTTAAAAGCAATTTTGTAGTGGTAATGTAGTTTTTAGTAGTCGGTTTTCGGAAATTACTCTTAAAATCAATCATTTTTGATTTCAAAAACTTTCCGCCAAAGATGGCGTACTGTGCGTCATCAAACTCCAGTAATAAGAAATTAGAATTCCGCTAAATTGCCATATATAAGCCATATAGTCTCCATATACTAACCATGAAAATTTGATAATCAACAGTTATAAGAAGTTCTGAGAACGCCTCTAAATTTACACAAAAAATACACAGATTTATCTGATTATTTCCACTACTTGGACTGACAATTATCAGAGAAATTACACAAAAGCTTGCCAGTCATACTGGTGTGTTTTGCGACTGAAATTGACCACACTGAGCAAGTAGCGAGAGTAGTGCTGTGTTTGTAGGTAAAATATGATTTAGGTTTGTTATCCAAAAATCGTTTATGAAACGACACCTCAAAGAACTTAAATCACTTCAACAAAGTGAATCTAATGAGAGTATTCTGAAAAATTTTCAAGCATTCATAGCAGGAGCTATGACCAAAATTAACTCAGCCCTACCAGGACAAACAGTTGTCCTTATATTTACAAATGGCGACAGAGGAACCCCAATCAAGGCACGAAAAACCATTGAGGATTGGATCGATCAGCAGCCTTGGCGGGAGCGCGTTCAAATACACATTCAAGCACGCTCCTAAAAAATTAGTTTTATTTAATTCACCATTAACAAATCACATCCACTCCACCCAATTAGGTGCATTGGACACCAGTTGAGAAAACATATCGGGGTTAGCTGAGTCAAATTCCAGAATCACCCCCCAGCGCTCATCAGTGGTAAGTGTACTGAGCAGTTCTCTAACTCTATCAACCCCGTATTCTAGTTGCTCTACCACTAATTGAGTATAGTTTTTCACTCTCTGCCACCAGTCATCATTGAGTATTTCTACTTGTTGAGATTGTCCGTCCATACCCCCCCGATTAATCTCTCCATTTAAATTAGGGGGGGGTGTGGACGGGGTTGGGGAAGCAGGGGAAGCTGGGGAGGCTGGGGAGGCTGGGGAGCAAAGAGCGTTATTGTTCAATGGTTCTTCTCCCCCCCTGCTGCACCTCTCCCCCTGCCCCCCCTGCTCTTTCTTAGTCGGTTCAATACCATATAGAGCCTGCATTCTAGCCGCATAAGCCGCGTTTCGTTCTCGTTGGGATTGACGCTGCTGCTCTTTGAGTTCACGCTGCCTTTGCCGATATGACAACACCTGTTGGGCAAACTTAACATCATCGGAATGTAAGCGATAATACCTCACTCGTTTCCCATTCTCCACAGGCCGCCGACATCCGGTAGACAGTCCCAGTTGCTCTAGGTATTGCCCCAAAATCCACATCGGCGACTCATCAATGGGTATGGTAATGTTGAGGATGGCTTTAATGTGGCTGGCATAGCGTTTGGACAAATGCGCCACAGATATAAGGTTAGACTCATTTCCTGTTACCTCTGCTCCAGCCATTAACTCTGTGAGAATCTCTCTCAATCCGATTTGATGACGCATTAACCATGATGTGGAATGATTGCTCCAATCAGTACAGATTGCTAGACGCTCGCGCTCAGACTTATCTCGCTCGACCACGACAGATGGCGGCGTAATGAATTCTCGTCCCTGGTCATCAGTGATAGTTGACCCTGGTGGTGCTAGTATCGCCTCCAATGCCACAATCTTACGAATCAGCCTTCCAGAGTCATCTTTTTCGACTAAGGAAGGGGTAACGCTCATGCCGTAAGTATCCTGTATGCGGAACTTCTCACACTCTAGGATTTCTTCGGGCTTAAGGTAGTCTTGATGCAGTCTTGCTGTGTAAGTTCTCTTGTCAATATCTTTGGCGTTAGCAACGTTGGTGTAATGCTCCCAGTCCAGGGCAATACCCGCCGCCTTAATCCATCGAGAAGCCCCCTCATCAATACCATCGCCCATTGGAATAATAGTATTGCCCATCTCCTCAAGGAGCGATCGCAAATCAGAACGCAAATTATTAATTGACCAGTTCCTTTGTGCTTCAATCTCACAACTAGCATCCAAAGCCCAATCCTTCTCCGCCCCCCGTTTGCCTGTTTCTTTGTCAATGCGAATTAAAAACGCAGTCATCTCGTTTTTCTGGAGAATTTTTTCTTTGATGTGTCGGGCATTGGTTTCGGCATAACCGAAGGGAGGACGAGGAGCTACCCAAACGTACATCGGCACATTAGGACGATACCGCCAAAGCTGCTGGGCGCATTCGGTCGCTGATTGGCTGACAGCGTGAAATACGCCAAACACTGCATCAAAATGATACGTTGAAATATCTACACCTGTACCCAGGCTGGGGGTAGTCAACAGCGCATTAATATCTTTAATTGCAACGTTGATTTCCTTGATCAATATCACATTCTCTTCGCTACCGCTATTTTCGGAGTGAATTGACCAGATTTTTAACTGGCGGTCTTCAACAGGTTCTGGTGTATTGTCTTCATCAGGGGCATCTAACGATACAAGACCATTTAAAGCTTTCTCTAGTTTCTTGATAAAACGCTTGCTATCGCTAACTAACATCAGGTTTCTACCTGTCATCAGTTGAGCGTGAAAATCTGCCACTAGATTGCTGCTGTTTCGACCCTCGTACCAGTAAACTTTGCGACCGCCAGAGCGATATTCGTTTTTGATAATGTAGGGTTTTTCTCCCGCTGGTCGCATTGCCATAAAGAAATCAATGGTCAAGTCATCCAAGTGGGCATCTGCTAATACTACCAGCTTGGCGTTATAAACTAGGTATTCTAAAACTTCTAAAATTTCCGAACGATGTTCTTTACAAGTTTTGGACTTCAGCAGGTGAGCGACATATTGACAAGCTTCATCTATGAAAAGGCAATCATAAGCCTGTAAATTACTTGCCATTTTATACAAGGAATCAATCGTGATACTGAGAGCATGAACTTTAGCCCAGTCTCCACAAGCCATAGCTGAATAAATCTCGGTCTTTAACCGCTCACTGAGGTTTTTGAGCAGGTTGACGCGATGACCATTGTTTAAAAAACTTAACTCTGGTTGGGTTGTTCTTACCCTGGCCAGCAACTCAGTTTTACCTGTTCCCATGTCTGAAAGTAAAGCCACCAGACCAGATTGCGGTAAGGAGTTGATCACTTTTGATAAAAAACGGCTGTTGACGGTAACATTGGGCTTGTGCTTGCGAATTCCCCTGGTACGACTGATGAAAAATGATTTTTGGTACTCACTTAAAGTGATAGTATCAGCAATCATCGCCGTGACTGCCTTATCAGCCTTTTTATCTAAAGCCACAACCCAATCGTCAATACCTTTCTCTGGGCCGGGTAGTAGTGCGACTTCACAATAACAACCTTGCTTTTGGATCGCCCAGGCTGTACGGCGTGTAGCTAGAAAAACGTGGCGTTTGGTTTTGGGCTTAATTTCGTAGTCAAACAGGATGATAAATTTCCGCCCTTGCTGTGCCATTGGCATTAAATCAGGGTGCAGTCGTTCTAAATCCTCCTGTCCGATTCGCCCGTTCCAGATTCCCGGCAGCGCGAGCGCCACAAATCCCAGACTTAACAAACAGCCAGTTTTCTTCTCGCCCTCCGTCAAAATGATGGGGATTTCTGGGTGAGCTAAAACCCAAGCCCAAAACCCTAACGCCTCTCCCTGCTCAGTAATCGTGATGTTTTCTGGCATGTGTAGGTTATGGCGTTGGGCTACCAAATACCATATGTGCAACGATACTCTCAGATACGTAACACGGTTGGGTGTTTGGGGTGGCGATTCGTACTTGACCGTTTTTTCGGTATATTTGTGGGTGCGTTTGTCCCATTCTCGCCTGGGGTCATCTGGCTTCAACCGTCCCCAGTCCATCGGTTGCCAGTTGTTGAGTGGGTCTAGTCCACTTACCCACCATCCCCCAAATACGGTGTGGGCATAACGTTTTAAATACCCATCTCGCAATCGCCCATCGTTGCGTCTGGCGGTTTGGGGTAGGGCATATAGTAGATATTCATAGGTTACTGCCCCAGATAAAGAACGAA
The DNA here is from genome assembly GCF_059505145.1 of Mojavia sp. Lineage (NCBI taxonomy): Bacteria > Bacillati > Cyanobacteriota > Cyanophyceae > Nostocales > Nostocaceae > Mojavia > Mojavia sp. Next base: position 37,370 of record NZ_JCACKA010000079.1, on the reverse strand, counting down.
TATTGAGAGCGGTTAAGGCTGGATCTACTGCACTGGCTAACCATTCATTCCAGTGGTTGGCTTCTAGATCACAGGGTCTAGACAGATCAAGCGAGTTATTAAATTGTTGTAATTGTGGCATTTAGCCCATCCTCCAGTATGTGTAGTGGAGGAATTGGAGCTATCCCTTTTTAGTAATTTTTTATACAACAGTCGGAAATATAATCTTATAAAATTCCTAAGTTGCCATTCTTATCTTGCTTGTAAGCGTTACAATGGCTTAACACTTCAATCATGTAAGATAAAATTACTATTAGGGATATTAATCAGGCGTCCAACCCGATACCCCAATTCCAATGGAATCAACTTTGAAAACCCTGCTGTCTCGTCGAGACGTGGGGTTTTCAGCTTTTAGCCTATTCGTACTTGGCTAACCAAGCCCTGACAAACTCGGTTACTTCCTCCTGTTGAATAACAAACGCAGTGCCTTTTCTTCTGAGAGCTAGAAGTCTCATACTTCCCATCTCAGAATAAAGATGTGGATTGTGGTCATCAGCCGCCTTGGTAGGAGGACATAAGACCAAAACTTTTACTGTCGGCGTTTTTGTCACCTCTTTCGAGGACATTCCGAACAAAGCTCTATTTTTAGTCAGCCATCTCTCATAATCCGATAGCTCAACTAGTGGACAGGGTTTCCACGTGGTTAAACCACTCTTATTCTTCTTTTTAACCTGTAGAATTTCTCTGGTTTCGTTGTAGACAACCTCACTATCTCCCCGCGAACGAATGGAGATAAATAGGTGTGCCTTTCGCGGAAACCTGATAAACAAGTCGATAGGGTTCTTGTCTTCTACCTTAACTACCGGAAAGACTTGTATACCCTCGCTTTTAAACTCATCCAAAAGTAGGGCTGTTAATTTTTCCAACCGCGCAAATTTTTGAGTTGCTACCAACGGCTTGTAAGCCAATCCAAAAAGTAACCAGCCTAACGGATGAACTATGCCCCCTGTACCAAGTGCAGCACCACTAGCCGCTAGAGCAACAGTGGACTGATAGTCTTTCGCCTCCCTAAGCCACTCTAATGCCGCTTCGTTGTGCGGTGGGAGTTGAAAATCGGTTTGTGGGTCTTTCACAGTAGTCATTGGAGACTTTAATGATTAACGATGATGTGAAATCAGCACTTCCTTTACTGATAGTAATGCTTGACACTGCATTTTTGAACAAATAGCTATCTATTAGCGTTATGCTTGGCGATCGCTTGCCTCTACTCTTTTGTAAGCAGGAGGATATTTTGAGGGGAATTTAGCCCTTATGGCCTGCTCCACAAGAAACGCTACGAGATTAGCTGTAGCTCTACCTTCTTCATCAGCCCATATTTGCAAATCTTCATAAACTGCATCAGGTAAAACAATAGTTGTTCTTTTAGTCATGTCGATGAAAGCTTCTGTATTCATCGATTCTAGCCTCATGTAGTAGTTAACTTAGCTTTTTTTCATGCTATCGCATTCAAAATTCATGCAATTCTATGCTAACATAGCATTATCCAAACCAAAAACAGTCACCCAACAAAGGCAATAGAAGCCAGAAAGTGAAGTTTAGGCTTGCCAAAAACTGGATGTGTGGATTTAAGGTGATTCAGCCGATAAATTCTCCAAAGCCAGAATAAATAAGACTTTTACCAATCATCAGAACCATGACAACCACATACACCAATGCCGCAAATTGGCTTACTCAAGCTGCCAACGTTGCCAATTCCGGGCTAACTGCCTTAATTGCAGGTAAAGACCCCGGTGCTGGGTATGGCAAGGCAATTTACAGTGATTTTTCTGTCACGATGCCATCTGCATACTCACTAGTTCGCAACCGCAACATTCGCCACCACGAAACCATTTCTAAAGATGGGGCATGGGTGCATTATGTCGGAGGAAAGCGTCTGGACTTGAAAGACACGCAATTCTTTTGGGGCAGTGCAGCGCTTTCCCAAGCTGACCATACCCTGTTGCATGACGACAAAGGCAAAAAAGCAGAACTGGCGCTAGAAAGCATCCTTGCAGACTTGGCAGTTCTGAATATTCCTTCGGGCATGAAACTAGAAATTAGTTTGAGTAACCACAACCCAGAACGCTGGGGAGAGGAGATTAAACGCAGAGTTCAAGGTATTCACACCTTCCAACACAAACATCCCGTAAATCGTTCCATTGTCACTAAAACGATTGAAATTGTAGTTACAGGCATTTATCCCGAAGGCTATGGAAGTATCGCTCACTGCCTATTTGGTTCACCAACCCTAGCCCTAGAAGAGTCAGAGATTGCTATCGCCCTAGATATCGGTTCATCGACTTGGCTTTGCACTGTGTTTAACGGCAATGGTGCAGTCATAGACCGCCATCTAATTGAAGGTGGAGCCGGTGAACTGCACAGCATGATTGCAGAAGCACTCGACAAACTCAACGACCATATCAGCTTAATTTCCAGAGACGTAAAACATTCACCCACCTTGGTTAACCAGGGGATTGTGTCAAGAACCTTCACTTATGGAGGTAATCACCTCACAGGTAAAAACTTTGAGACAGAGTACAGCCAATGTCTGGACGAATGGTGGAGCAGCAGAATTGAGAAATTCGCCAACTTTGTAACGAATGGCAATTACCTAGACAGAGCGAAATACCTTGTCGCCTGGGGTGGTGGTGTGGCTATGCCAGTAGTGGATCAGAATCTTGCCGACTTGGGATTTGTGGTATTACAAAATCCCCAATTCATCAATGCTTTTGGCTTAAAGCTATTAACTGAAATTGCAACAGGAGCTTAATTAATGAACTACGAATCTCGGCGTATAACCATCTCTTACTTAGCAGTAATTGAATTGTGCAAGATTTTTGATTTACCTCAAGATGCGCCAACACAAGCATTATCAGCAGGTGTAGAGAAGCTGATTTTTCAACACGGCAATGTACAACCATCGCCCAAAGTTGAAACACCGCAATCTACACAGCCCAATAAATCAGCACTTAGCGCAATGGTCACTAATTTCAAGGGGGCAGCATGACCAAATCCAGATTTAGAAACACGGTTTTAGGCATTGGTGCAGCAGCAGCAGCGTTAGCCCTTGGCTACTTCGGAGTCCAGCAGCTTGGCAGAAACACACTGTTTCCTATCGCCGCAGCCGTGGGTGGTGCTGGTGCAATCAGCTATGTACTTCAGAAACCGAACCAGCCACAAGTGCCAAACAGTGAGCCAGAAGCACCAACCGCACCAATCAAAACCCAAAGGAGAAGAAACAAATCATGAGCGACCAAGACACCGTGCAGAGACAACCAAGCTTAACAACAACCGAAATCATGACCATTATCCTTGGTTGCGAACAGACTCTCAGATTTGTGCAAGTATCCCCAAATTACAAACAAATTGAAGCGTCCGAAAGGTTCAGTACATCGAATGACCTAAAAATGGGTGATGCTGTCCAAGCTTTGATGGAGATTCACGAAGCAATCCTAAATATCGAGTTTTATTCCCAAGTCGAGAGACAAGCAAATGTTAGAAACAACAACCTTACAGCGTAATCATCTGTACCAATTCCGTGGTCAACAACTGCGCTACAGCCACCGCTCTAATTGTCGAGCCAATGCACCTTTCATTTTCAATGACTCGAAAGGTAGACGAAAAGAATTAAACCAAAACCAAGTGCAGAGGGAGGTTTTGGAACTTGTTGAGTTTTGTGAGAACTGATGATGAAGCGATCGCATTTGCCGGCAAGCTTGGCGATCGCCCATCTGTGCATCGTGAGTACACATTAGACATTAAGGATTCTAACAAATGACACTTGACTACAGAAATCCCAACGATTGGGGACGTTCACCGCTAACTGACCGCGCCCTGAGATTAGAGCAATTCAAAGTAGAAAATCCTGAAGAATGGGCAGCAATGATCTCAGCAGATATTCAGGCACTCTCCACACCGTTAGAAGAAAGTGAAGATTACCCACCTTTCACCGGAACTGAATTTCTAGCAACTCATTCAACCATCGATGACCATCCATACTCTGCTGCATTTGGTCAATTCTTGGGTAATGGGATTGACCCGGACATTGCAAATATTTTGGCGTTTGGTGAGAACAGATTTGATTTAATCTCTGAAGATTTGGACGACCCCGTAAGGCAACTGGCAACGAGAATTTATAGCCGATTTGAAGAGATGGGTTACTGGGATGAAGTGCCCCAAGAGCCGATAAATATCGACTACGACAACATACCTTATTAGGAGATTAAATGGCACGTAATTTTGGAGGAGCGAAACTCAAAAACCATATTCCCAATAATGCCCCCGGTACGTTAGGAGCAATGGGGAGACTGTTTGATGTGTCGACTGAAGAGTTCAATAAAGCCTTACAGGGAGATCAAACGGTAATCACCAAAATTGCAGACATGGCGCGACTGTCTGACACTGCAAAAGCCAATTTACCCAAGGCTTTGGAAGCATATCGGAAGATTATTGAAACAACTGGGGATGTAAACCAAGCCTATGCCGAACTGGTGCAATTGACCCAAAAACACGGTACGCAAACCCTGAAAGCTATCAACACTAGTAAGACAGGAGAGCAGCGTTTCAAAAATGAGATGTCCGAGATGCAGGCAGAACACGTCAACGCCACCACTGCGGAGGCCACCCGTCACGCGCAGCGCTCATCCTTAATTCAGATATCTGGGGCCACAGCCGACCTCATGGCGATCGCAAAATATGAGGCTGATTTAATCAAAGCTTCTAACAAAGTCCCAGAAGCCCAAGACGCAGCAGATCGCGCTTATGAGACGGCGGTAACTAGCGCACTGTGGACAAACGGCAGTGAAGCGAAGACTGACCGCATACCCAAGCCGAACTACAGCCGGACTGCTGGAATTAGCCGTGTAGGGCAGTGGTTCAGGAATTTTATGGGCATCTAAACCATAGTCAGTGAAAAAGCCAGAGGATGAGAAACTCTGGCTTTCATGCCAGTTTATATGGTTAGGAGTAAAAATGAATGAATTAGACGCTTTGTTATCTCAATTTCACTCCACTAATGATTCGGCTCCCTCTCCCCATTGGAGTGAACAGCCAAAAGCAAAGGCAACCCCAGAGGATGACGACAGCGAACGACTAGAGCAATCTATTAGGGATGTTTTCAATAACAAGCAACTCCTCAACAAAGCACTGGCTACATTTTTAGGCGTATTCACCGCTAACACTGGAGTCAGCCTACTAACGAGTTTAGGAATTGGAGCGATCGCTTCTGGGACACTCGGCAGCATTGTACTGGGGTTATTCTTCGCCAACACCCTGACCAAGATTCAATACGACGGCAGAATCCACATTGGCAAAGACTTCATGGTGGCGAGTGTCTCCTCTGCCAGTGTAGGGGCTTCGCTGTGGATAGCCTTTGATGAGTATCGGGTTGTAAGGGGAGCAACTAAGGCAGGTAAGACAAGGTTTTATGAGGAAGTAAGACAGTACGAAGTTAAACCAACTCCCCAAACTGAAACACCTTGGTTATTGCTTGGGTTGGCTGCTTTGGGAGTGTTGGCGATTGCAGCAATAGGAGGTAGGAAATGAATTGGCTCTTAAAAATTTTGGTGCGAATCCTGCCAGATGCGGTTGTAGAGTCGTTGAACGCAGCAACTTTGGATGAATTAGATCAACGGGGACTGATTATCTGGGCAGAGGAGGTAGAAAGTGATGAAACGTAAGCAGTTTGAGTTATATAGAAGTTCAGGGACAGCCAACAATATAACTGTGGGGGTGCTGGCAAGCATCGGTTTAATTTGTGGGGCTAAGTCATTCACTGGAACTCAAATCAGCTTAGTTGAATATTGCTTCATCCCCGAAACACTGACCTCACCAGATAACCGCGCTAAATACTGCACACAAGACTTGCGTTACATAATGCCGGAGTCTGAGTTTTATGCTGAAGCTTACGCACCAGCTAACCCCTCGTTTCAACGTGATAATTTTCTGCCTACCAAAGCAACCAGATTAAGGATTATTCCACCCAGCAACCCGAATAAACCGCTTTGGGGTCTAGCCTCCGTTGTGACTACTGGTGGTGCTTTCGCATTGTCCAAAGCTAGGGAATGGCGATTGATGCAGTTGCTACCCGAAGTTAGGAATGAGCTAAAAGCCAACTGGCTGATTAGCAAGCTTCGTGAAGGGCTAAGGCTCCACAAAGAAAGTTACACTGCACAACTAGACTACGAGTTCCACCAATGGACTGAGAATCGACGGGCAAGGGCAGCACAATTGTCTCAAATGACACCGCAAGAGTTAGCCATCTTTCAGGAGCAGGTACGTTTGAAGGCAGAGGCTGAGGCACGGGCGCAACTTCAGCAAGCAACCGGACAACCTGCCGGAGCTTTACCAGGGCAGTCAATGCAGGATGTTGCCAGGGGTGACGATAAAGTGACTGGGGGACAACAGCAGGCGTTACAACACAATAGCGGTGAAAGTCTTCACCCATCAGAATCTCTTGCCCTAAATACTTTGCAAGCCCTAGCCAAAGCCGATAGTTCTACTGCTTTAGTCGCTGCACCCGGAAGCGGTAAATCTGTCACCCTCAATTATTTGATTGAGAAAATCCTTGCAGATTGCCCAAGTGCTGATATTTGGGTGATTAGTGCTAAGAATGATAGTTTCTGCGGTTTACGAGAGAAAGAAAGAGTAATTGTCTTTGACGGGGAAAACCCAGACCTAGCTAAAGATGTAATTGATAACTTTTACCAGAGCTACAAACTAAGAAAACAGCTACCAGAACAAAGGCGCGAATCTTTACCACCATTGATTCTAATTTTGGATGATTGGTTAGTAATTGCTGACTCTTTGAGTAAGCTTTATTCTGATTGGAATTATGGCAGTAAATTACTTGATGTTCTGCTGATTGGTCGAGAGTTTAATACTAAATTCATTGCTTCTCTACAGTCTTTTAATTTGGCAGCTTTGGGTATTGAAAAGATGGATGCTCAAACCCGGATGTGCCTCAACTTACTGCTGTTAGGCAACAAGTACATTAAGAACTCTAGAGAGCAAGAATCTTATGGGGTATTGGAACTAATTTTAAATAGAGGTGACATTATCCCAGGTAAACAATCACGAGAGCTAATTAAATCTAAGTACCTGGAAGTTAAAGCAGTCTCTTATCAAAACTTCCGTCCAGTGATGATTGCTTCCGTTGGTGGTTTTGTAGTTGCATTAATGCCGAATCTATCTAATCAAGCCAAGTCAATTTCAGATGCTCATGAATATCTAGATAGAGTATATGAGCTTGAATTTAATTTAAATGCTGCTCACCCTAACCACACGAAACCATTATCAGAGGTAGCGAGAAAGATTTATGAATACTTCCAGAATGTCAAGAATAAAACGCCAAAAACATTACGCGATTTGAAGAAGGCTGACAGGTTATCAGGCTACTCAGACCAGGAATTAATGAATGGATTATCTGAATTAGTTGAAAGTGAGAAGATAAATTATGACGGCAATGATAGCTACTCCCTGCCTGATTGGTGAAAGTCCTGCCGTGATGCCGTGGTCATAATAAGGGATATTTTACTGGCTTTTTGATGTGTCTACGGCATACGGCACAATCACGGCAAGCCATATCATGTATAGGTTGTAGCCTACGGCATTGCTACGGTAGCGCAGACCTCCACGGCAGAAGTACCAATAATTTTGCAGCCGATAAATCTATCTAACGCTCTCGTCGGGGGAGCAGGTCAAAACAAAGACAGTTGCCCTGGTGATAAATTCCCCCTGCGTCGCGTATGAAAATCTGCCAGTCGTACAGAATTCATACTGAATTCTGATTACTGACTCCTGAATTATTTTTTATGAAAAACAGTTTTGGCAACAAAAGCCCAGAACGATTTTTGTAGTCATCAAACTCGGAGTAACGAGATAAAGAAAGGTCTTTCTTAAGCATATTTGGAATAAATATCATGCTGATAAAACCTCCTAGAATCAAGAAGGGGAACCAGTGTTGAGTCAGCATAGCAAAGGCACTATAAATCAATATTTCTCCTAGATAATTGGTGTTGCGACAACGAGCAAAGAATCCTTCTGTTATTAGTCCCTTTTGATATTTAAGGGTATAGTACTTCTGGGCATCGCTAACAAAGTGTAGAAACACACCAAAAATGTTCAAGGAAATAGCTACTGCCACTAGGGGTAGTGGTGGTACTGTGCCACTACTAATCAGAATAAAGGGTGCTATCCAATAGAAGTTCACCAGAATAAAGATGAAAATGCCCTGTGGAATAGAAACTTGTTGCTCCCATTGTTTGTCTGGGAATATGCGGTCTTTTAGTAGCCACAGAAAGCCATAAGTACCGTGAAGTGCTAAATACACCCACGGGCCTAGAGTGAAGTTCTGGTAAACAAACATCAGGAGCAGTATAAAAAAGAATGTTAGTCCTTTGCTGAGATTGATGGCATACTTGGCTTTCATGATCTGGATATTGTTTTCTATTGATTTTTATGTCTTTATTGTGAATTATTTCAACTTTTTTTTGCTCAATACCCATAAAACGCCTTGCCGGGGTTGCTCAATACCAATTTGATAACAGGAGTTAACTCAGAAAAATTATGCAAATTCATATTTATGCACAGCAAGGAGATATTGCTGGAGTTGCGCGTGAGATAGCTAATGGTGTTGATATTGATTGTTTAGAAGAAGATAATTGGCAAACACCATTAATGTACGCCCTAAACAGCCCTAATGCAGGTAGTGATATGATTCGCTTCCTGTTGCAACATGGCGCGAATGTGAATGCTGTTGAACCAGAACCAGAACATACTGTCCTTGAGTTGGCGGTGCAGTCGGGGAATGTAGAGAAAGTGGGATTGATTCTGGATACTGGAGCAGATATTAACTATCGCAGACGAGGAGAATATGATGTCTTGATTGATGCTATGTCTGGTCGAGATATTTTGCAGGATGAAAACTTGATAGAGACTTTAAGTTTACTCATCTCTAGAGGTGCGAGTGTGAATGGGATGAGTAGCTATGGTGAGACTGCAATTAAAGTAGCGGCTCATGTTGGAAGATTTGATGCTGTCCAATTATTACTGAATGCAGGTGCTAACCTAGAGCAACTGGGATGGACTCAATTAATGTACGCGATAGTTTTTGAGGGTTTAGAGCAAGTCCAATCATTACTAGAACAAGGTGCAGATCAAAATGTGCGTGATTGTTGGAATAGAACGCCTTGGTTATTGAGTATTCAGGTGGGTGAACTACCTAAAGTTAAATTACTCTTGGCGGCGGGAGCAAATTACAACGAGCGCGGAAACTGTGGACAAACGCCGTTAATGTATGCGATAGGAAATAATAGGGTCGAAGTCCTACAGTGGCTAATTGCAGAGGGATGTGATGTTGAAGCTACTGATGATTTTGGCAACACTGCGTTAATGATGGCCGCAGAGCGTGGTGCAACTGATTGCGTCAGAATTTTATTAGAGGCTGGTGCAAATGCTGGCAGAGCTGATAATTACGATAACAGAGCCATTAAGATGGCGACTAATTTGGAAATTGTGAGAATGCTAGTTGCAGCTGGTGAAGATTTGAGTGATATTAACGATGATATGCGGCGATTGCTCACCGGAATTAACCGCAGCACATTCTCACTCTCAAAATTATCACCAGAGCAGTATTTTGCTGACAAACATCCGCGCTTTGGCCGAACTAATCCAGAGTTGATGGAAATCCCGTTTTGGCAAGCGATGATTAGAGAAGGTTGTTCTGCTTATACAGCCAAACAGCTTTTTGACGATACAGAAAATTGGCAAGACTTAGCATGGTGCTATCAGCGATTTGGCAGAACCATTACACAATTACCAGACGGTAGAGTTATCGAAATTGCCGGTGAACATGAAGACTACTATGACCCTGATTTTTGTATTTATAACGATGTTGTAGTTTATCAAGGTGATGGGAATTTCCAGATTTTTGGGTATCCAGAAGATGTATTCCCGCCAACTGATTTCCATTCGGCAACATTAGTTGGAGAAGACATCTATATTATTGGTAATTTAGGATATGTAGATGCAAGAATATATTATGAAACTCCGGTTTATCGGTTACATTGCCACACATTGAAAATAGACAAAATAGAAACTACTGGAGATAAACCAGGATGGATCAGCCGTCATAAAGCTTACTACAAAGAACCAAACCAAATTTATATTACTGGTGGGAAATTGTGGCTGATGAATGATGAAACATCAGAATATATAGATAACTCTGTTGATTACGTCTTAGATTTAATCAAATTAACTTGGAGTCGTGTCTGTTTAACAGAATCAAAACTTTGGTTATAGGAACTGTCCAAGGACTGAAGAGTAATTACTGGGCAGAAATTACCACCACTACCCCTGATTGTATCTACTATTTTGGGCCGTTTAAAACTTTTGAGTCGGCTCAAGCTGCCTACCCCGGATACGTTGAAGACCTAAGAAGCGAGGGAGCAAGGGAGATAAAAGTCCTCGTGAAACGCTGCCTTCCTGATGTATTGACGATTTTTGATGAACAAGATATTTAAAGCCAGCATTTCACGCCAAATGGCGGATTTTTTCTCGAATCGTTGCAATATCCCAATTCCACTTTTGAGTGTGATATGTTCTGTTCGCTTGAAAATAATAAATCTGAATGCTCAAAACAAAGACAGTTGCCCCGGCGATAAATTCCCCCTGCGTCGCGTATGAAAACTCAAGTGACAAGCTGTGCATAACGCACATAAGTTTGACCGACGATTATCCTCCGGCAAGAAATTATAGTGATGCACTGTTAATGTTAATGCGGTTCTTTGAGAACGGGTAAGTTTGGAGGTATCATCGCCTGGGCGAATGCACTGCAACCCACACTTAGAACATCGCCAGTTCACTTCTTGTTTGACAACGAATGCGATATCTGACCAATTTTGGGGATAACGTTCTCTTGATTTTTTAGGCATGGACTGGTTCTAAAACTGTGGAACGCAACTTAAGGATAGTAACGACCTTACTTAAGAAGATAACTAAAAAACAGCGATTAATACTTGGAGGGGTTATAGGTCAGCATAGTGGGCATCTAACTCTGCCATTTCGCATTCGAGTTCCCAAGCTAACTGTTTAAAGTCAGGTACATTCTCTTCTAATTCGCGTGAGTAGGTGCTTGGTTCGACGCTAATTATCTCTGTTTCTGGTTTTACCTCAGCAATGTGGTTCATTCGAGAACACATGGGCATTCCAGCTTCTGAGCCTACTTTTTTGTAAGTATATTTTCCTTCTAAAAATTGAAATAAATCTCCTAGAGCTAAATCTGAAAATTTCATGATTTCAAGGGGAGCAACATCTTGTGAACAAGTTTATCAGTTTAATTTGTCTACTACTTGAATTATCCTCATCAGCACTGTTTTCAGATGAAAGAGCTAATAGATTAATTCATTCAATTTGGTCAGCACGGTAAATGGCAATGAGAGTAGCTTGTTGCCGCCCCGCAAGGTTTTTCCCACAGCGAATGGTGTTTGCTCATTACTCATACTCAAGAGCATTCTTTGGTTATATTCTGAACAAAATTCATATTACGAACAAGGAAGTCAAACGCGTCCGCGCACGCTATCTCACCGGATGGTAAAGTCCACTTTCTGGGTTATACCTCCAACCCAAACTACTGGGGTCACGTCCCCTACTCCAACTAACAAACTCCTCCGGCTTTTTTGCATTCACTCGAATACGCTCTAGAGTCGCCAGCTCAACCCCCAAACGCTTTGCTAAGTTTTGTGGTGTATAAGTATCTATCTTTACCTCACCTTGACCAGTATAGTACCGTGATGAAGATTGCCTGGGTTTACTCTTGCTATTGAGGTAGATAATCAGTTGGTTATACGCCGTCTCTAGCTGCTCTAGGCGTAAACTCATGTCCGCCAGTTCTTCATTAAACTCATTACTAGAGCCTGACTCCAAGCGTGATTCTAGTTGGGCTACCCGTTGCGCCAACTGTTTAATATCAACAAAGTAATCGATATCAGCAATGCTATCTAGTTTGATTACTAATTCTTGGATGCCTTGTAGCACCTCGTTGGTGCGCCCTTGCCTGTGCAACCGAGACAAAGAGCGTACAGCCTCTATTAAAGGAACGGGGACGCGGATCATCTCGCTTGGCGGCTGTTTTTTGGTCTGACTTTTCTTTGTGGACATGGCGATATCTTACTCGATATCTTGACTGATATCGCTATTGTAGGCGGTTTCTTAGACCCCCCAAATGAAATGATATTCGCCCGATTCATGTACCGTCAGATCACGTATTTATAAGTCAATCCTTACACTTTTATCGCAGAAAATTTCTCTGATTCGCCCTCAGTAAATGTCAATCATCTAACAAATACTCTTCAAACCCCTCCCCCAGCTGTGTCACGAGATAGTGCGACAATATTGCTTTTCACACTACTTATAAGAAAAAACACCTCTCTTCAACTAAGATATAGCTTAAGTATTCAACTTCCCAATCTCTGCTGCGCTATCACCAATGACACCCATTCACCCGGAAAATCTTAGTGTCTTAGAAAACTCACTCGCCTTAGCGATCGGTGAGGATTTTTCCCTAGAGAATGACCCTGACGTTATTCAGCAGTTAATTGGTGATAAGCGATCGCCCAACACTAAGCGCGAATACCAAAAAGACCTGAAAGATTTCTTCAAGTTCGTCGCCAAGAAAGAACCCAGCCGGGATTTGGTTCTAGAGTTTCTTCACCTGGAACAACGTCATGCTGTCGCTGTGGTTCTCAAGTACAAAGCACACCTCATCAAGAAAAAACTGGCTGAAGCTACGGTGAATCGTCGGCTCAGTGCTATCAAGTCGATGGTTGCAATGGGGCGGCGCTTGGGTGTGTGCAATTTCTATGTCGATGATGTCAAAGGTGAAAGGGTCGAAACTTACCGCGACACTACAGGTATTGCCGCTAGTGACTATGCCATCGTTATAGCGTTAGTTGACCAGAACACTTTAAAAGGTAAGCGCGATTATGCGATTCTGCGGTTACTTTGGGATAATGGCTTGCGCCGCAATGAGATTGTTAATTTAAATGTGCATGACTTTAACCCCAAGGAGAAAACGCTCTCTATTCTAGGTAAAGGCAAGGGTAGCCAGAAGGAAGTGCTTGACCTATCGGATAAAACCGCCGACGCTCTCGCCAGTTGGATTAAAGCGAGTAAGAAAAAACGTGGCGATGACCCGCTTTTTACGGTGCTGTCCTACCACAAGAATGGAGCGAGATTAACCGGGGAGGCAATCAGGCGACTGGTGGATGGGCTATGTAAGCAAGCCGGAATTACTAAAAAGATGTCGCCGCATCGTGTCCGCCACAGTGCGATTACTACTGTATTGGATCTGAACAATGGCAACTACCGCGCTACTCAGCGATTCAGCAGACACGCCCAAGTTCAAACGGTATTGAAATATGATGATAACCGCCAGCGTTTGCAAAAGCAGATGAGCGACTCGATATCAGAATTGATTTAGGAAAGACTAAAAATTTAGATATTGTCAATTTGGAAATTTTGAGGATTTCTCAGAATAAAATGATTGTCAACTTTGACTAAATCACCTGTGCAGCGAATTGGTAAACGTTCCTGATAAGCTTTAATAGCTAAGATATAATCATGGTCTGCTAGTTCAGTTTTAATTGATTGCAATTTCTCAAAAATTGTACATAGTAAAGTAATTTCTCCACTCAATTTATCAATTGATGGAGTAGCAATTTGCATGACTATACCAAGAACCGTGAAGTTGGGATAGTTAGTAATAAATTCGCTTAAAATATCAACTTGCGAACGATTTTCTACCGCTGATAATGTTTTTAATATGTCGCTGATTCTTTCGGCGTAATCTCCTAAATCATGTTGGAGGGGTAACAAAATTTCATATTCAGGAGCCGCATCTTTTTTCAGCCGCCAAATTGCCCCAGCATCATTATATATACGCCCTGTCTCCTGCCAGCCTGTTGCTTGCAAATGTGCCTGTATCACTTCAGGGTTAACGGTTTTGAGGATTTGGCTATCTTTAATAGTAACTTTCACGGGCTTTCTCCAAAACTAATGCGTTGAATGATGGATTGGAGTGCATCAGGCGTAAACTGATTATTACGGGGTATTTCAATAGTAACATTGGTTGTATTTTCGGTGTTTGGCATTCCACGCAAGGATACCCAGTAAGCACAATGTCTAATACAAAGTTCATCTTCGGTTTGTTTTATCCAGTCTGTTATCTTTTCTGGAACCAAAACAACTACTAAAATTCGAGGTACAAGGGCATTGATTTTCAATTCATTATAATTTTTGATAGAAAGGGGATATTTAATATAGTTTTCTTCAAGAATATCTCTGGCTGTACATTTTAGTTGTAGTTCTAGTCTAGGAGAAAGGATTTTACCTGTACCACCTCTGCTAACTATGCCTAAATCTACGCTGTCGTTATCTACTTCTGGTCTATATAAAGAATAACCTGCAACGGCAGCGATGGCTCTAATATACGTGATGCTAAATTGTTCTTTTTGTTGGTTAATATCCATGAAATTAGAAATTACAAGACAAGCTTAATGCTTTTTCTCCTCAGTTAATTAAGTCAATCATACAGGTAGTTTTGAAATAGTTAACTCTAAGAGTTGCATTTGAGGGAAATCGCGCTGAATAATTTCGATAGCTTTTCTTTGACTTGATTGATTTTTAACAATCAGTTGTGCAGTGCCATCACCCTGAGAACCCACGCCTTTTCCTCCAAAGATATAAGGCTTCAGAGGCTCGTGATGGAGAAGTCGATGCAGTTGATTTGCAGTTAATTGTTCTGGACAAGCCGGAACTACATACCGATCAAATTCAGCTTGGGCTTTTGTCATTAAAGCTCCAAGAAGTTGAGCATCTCCCTTTTGTATTGCTTTTACTGCCGAACGGGTAATTTCCGAGCTAATAGAACCCAAATATTTTTGGACATTTTGCTCTATTGGATTAGTAGCTATTGGATAACACTCATTCAATCGTCTGAGAATTTCTTGTGTGTTTTTACTGCCACCGAGATCGACAATCACAAAAAATAAATCTTTGCTAACTTTCAGCTCAATAATGTCGATTTGTTCACCATCAAATATCATCAAGATTGGGCGATTTCCATAAGCACAAGCCTGATCCATACGACCACAAAGACTAGGAGTGGTTCTTTCTCCAAGGTAGGCCAACTCCATTTCTTCACGAATTGTCATCTTCAAGTCATACAGACGATTAAATCCGCGAGCCATGAGAACGCAAAAGGCAGCACTTGAAGATAATCCCTTTTGGATGGGTAAGTCGGTTAAATAATTATCAACCTCAAGTCCGCCAACACCATAGTGAGTCAGAAATTGATAAGCTGTACCAGCAGCATAACTAAAAAAACCACCCTCTTTGGCTACGCACTTGAGGGTATTAGATTCCATAGGTAATCTGAGCGGTTCATAACGCCTGCCATCATAGAGAGAACCACGAATAATTAACTCAGTAGAATTAGGCTTGATATCGGCATAAATTCCTTGATTAGTACCAACAATTAAGGTGTAGCCCAAATCGATCTTAGGATTAACTCTGCGATATTCTCCTGCCCAATCGCTGTGTTCTCCGAACAAACAAAGACGGCCTGTCACAAAAATTCTCATTTGAAGTTTCCTGTTCTTAATCGGGGTATATACTATCCTGATTAACTTGAATCAACAACAGCAAAATTGACAGCACAACAATACTGGCAGACTCTGCCCGAAAGCGATTGCGCGCTTCGGGCAGTGCCCTTGGCAATCAACCAAAAATTAATACCCTCAATGGTAAGTAGCCTAATATTCCAGACTTGTAGTTTACCTCTGGCATGACAGGCGAGCGTATCCTTATTATGCGTGGACAATGGAGTAACAAAACTTTTAATGAAGAACTTGAGCGGGTGAATTTTGATGAGTGTCGAACAAGAGTTTTTAGAAAAGTGGGTTGAGTTTCATCCATGCTTATCTGAAGAATGCTACCAGCTTCAACAGATGATTGAAAATGAGGCAACATCTGCTGATGACACTTTGGATCTCGCTACGGCCTTCCTAATCATGAGAGATATACAAGCAAACACAAGTTTGCAAGACATATCAGATCCAGTTGTCCTCACCCTTTTGTTTCTTGATAGCCTCAATGAACCTTATAGTCGTTATTTATCTAGTGGTTATTTAACTCAGAACTGGGAAATATTAAACCTTCAAGAGGCATCTATGGTGATAGTAAAATTGCTGAACCAAGGTGCTATGGGAGAACCTTCTGTCTTCGACAACATTGAACAAGCGCTCAAATTCACGCAAAGACTATTTCAATGCTTTGGAGAACCCTGCTACTTCTTAACTAATGTGAAGTGGCACAGGAACTTGCCAATGGAGTCTGAGCCTCCTTACCCTGTGATTTCAAAAGCAACAGGGTTCTCTGTATTCAAAGTGGGCTGTTGCTGGGATGAAGGAGTGGTATTGATTTCATCAACGCGAGTTGGGGCATTATGGTTTTTAGGTTACGATTAAGCCCGTTTTATCTAAACCCAACTCTCCAAAGAAAATTTACTGACTTTTATTTTCGCTCAAAGTCACTACCACATGAAACGATGATCATTGAGTGACGTAAGGGGTTGAGCAAAAATAAAAGTGATTGGTTGAGATGGTTCCATTCCCTGCTTCTAGATGTTCAATAGGGTAATTTATCCGTAGTTTTACTGTTTTTTTCGTGGAGAGAACGGGTAATATTAAGTCCATGATTTTTCTCCTATTTAAAGCTATTTATGACCTCAGAAGCCTTAAATTCTGAGGTTTTAATTTTTTATTTCTTGGTCAACTTTCAAAATGCTGTTGGCGTGGAAAACGTACATCTTGCCCGTTTTGGGACGATAATCC
Source organism: Mojavia sp. (assembly GCF_059505145.1). Classification (NCBI taxonomy): domain Bacteria; kingdom Bacillati; phylum Cyanobacteriota; class Cyanophyceae; order Nostocales; family Nostocaceae; genus Mojavia; species Mojavia sp. The sequence goes on along the minus strand of NZ_JCACKA010000079.1, from coordinate 20,463 downwards.
CTAACGAGCCGCCGCTATATCTACTCCAGCAAGAAGGCTTCTCGCCCCCTGAACTGTTGAAATTATGTTCTTGACATACTCCCCGCAATTGAATTGCGGGGATTCTGGGATCAGACAGCGATAGCAGGATTAGCCCGTCTTACATCACCTAACCTAACAGTCGATGCCCCGACTGCACAAATATTCCGAGCGGCGTTTTCATCGCGTCCGTTCACAGATTCACAGGATAGGCAACGCCACTCTCTAATAGACAAATCAAGAGTTTCTAAAACGTATCCACAACTAGAACAAGTTTTTGTGGAAGGATACCACTGATCCACAAATACCAATTGCTTATCTTTCTTTTTAGCAACCCATTCTAGAATTTGCAAGAATTCACCAAAAGCTAAGTCAGATACTTTGCGGCCCCATAAGCGTTGCATTCCCCTAAGATTCAATGTTTCAAAGCATAAGACATCGAACTTATTAGTTAATTCATGTGCTAATTTCCAAAACCAATCGCGTCTTCGGTTATAAATATCCTCGTATCTACGTACTAGATTTTTCCTTGCCCGTTCTCGCTTAGCAGAACCTTTTAGCTTTCTGGAATGATATCTGCTGGCTTTTTTAATAATGTTTAGGGACTGCTTGAAAAACTGGGGTGATTCAATTTTGGAACCATCTGAGCAAGTGAGAAATGTAGTAAACTCAACGAGGTTGTCACCAACCCCGTTGGTCTTCAAAACCGTGCATGAGACTTTCACCTCACACGGCTCCTCAATAATTTGGTGCTTGTCACGCATACCTCATTACCCATTTATCCGCGACTTTTTCAAGTTTTCTGGTGGGCTTAGGCTCGGCACTATTACAGCCAGATTTTGTGCCAGGACTGCCATCATTGGCTGTCTTTGTGTCGTGGCAATGTCGGTGTAGAAGTTGAATATTTTTATACTCATCCTTTCCACCTTTTGATTTCGGGATGATATGGTCAACTTCCATCACATCGTCTTCGCGGAAGAACATTTCGCAGTGGGTACACTTCCCTTTTTGCTTTTTCAGGAGTTTTGAAATCCTATTTGGCATTTCTGGGTTATTACCCATTCTTGAACTCCAATAAACCAGATTTCCGTCGTATGGTGACGATTCGCCTTTAACTTTCACATGGCGCACTATTGGGGTGTCAGCATGGTTTAGTAACCGAAGTGGGGTTGACCCTTCCTTCTTGGTTGCGAATACCCAGTTATCACCGCCTATGGATTGCCAGTACCTTTTTGACACCCATTCCCTACTCTTTTTAGGGTGGCGGCGTTTTGCCCAAGCGCTTAACTTTTGGTACGTGAGGTCATCGATATCTGAGTAAGCTACCTTACTTACTACAGTCGCGTAGTAGTTAGCCCACCCCCTAATGATTGGGTTTAAATGGCTGATTAGCGACGCTTGCGGTGCAGCCTTATGAGCCTCAATAACACTAGCGATTTGGTCGTAATGTACCTTTTGCTTCTGTTTGCTTGGGGTGATGATTGTTTTAAAACCTAGTATTTTTCCTTTTGTTGATTTGGAAGATGAGTATTTTCCAGCCGGGAATTGGCGTATATTAAAGCCAAGGAAGTCGAACCCCGGCTGTTCTTGTTCATACTTTATGTGGGTATGAGCAAGCCTCGTTTTGCTAGGTTTTAGTTCCAAACCCATGCCATGTAACCATTCAGAGATAATGTTTCTGCATCTTTGGATAACGGTTAGGTCTTCGTGGAGAATAACGAAGTCATCGGCGTAGCGGATGAGACTAAGGCTTGTTCTTTTGTCCCTTTTGCCCTGTTGTCTACCCCTGTAATCTTTGAGGTCGATAGTTTCGGCAAATTGCTTTATCCGTTCTTCCATTCCGTGGAGGGCAATATTTGCTAGTAACGGAGAAATTACCCCGCCCTGTGGCGTACCCTCAGATGTTGGAAACAACTGCTTACCATCCATCACTCCCGCTTTTAACCAAGCTCGAACTTGTCGGCGGATGGTGGGGAATGTATTTAATTTTCTTAACAGTGCTTCCTGGTTGATACGGTCGAAGCATTTGGAAATATCTGCATCCAAAACGTATTTGGGCTTGAGATAGATACTCCCAAATATTGCTTCTATCGAATCTTGGCATGAGCGTCCTGGTCTGAACCCGTATGAGTTAGGCTCAAATCGCGCTTCCCATTCTGGCTCAAGAGCCAATTTGACAAGCGCTTGCAAGGCTCGGTCTTTCATTGTAGGAACAGTACAGTAAGACTGCACATAACTTCAAGTCACTTGTGGGAAGTTGTGTCACCATCATCAATCCCATCCACCCGTTATGTGGTCAGTTTGTTGTAATACAGCAAATTCGTAAAGTTGGGCAAGAGACTAAAGTAACTGTAGAAAGTCCTTTGGGAGGATTTTTGTCTTTACCAGCAACGGAAACCGACCTATGGCCACAGCAAGCTTTCACAGTCCAAACAGTCGGGAAGTTTTTACCTGAGAAATTACTGCGATTAAGCGAATGGGTAGCAGGGCGATCGCAAATTATAACGTCCGAATCTTCTTGTGTTCTTGATGATATTGAAGTCAAACACAAGAAAAAAAATGAGAAAAAAGCATCTACTAGCAACCGCTCAAGCCAAAAACGAAGAAAGGCTAAGTCGCCTTATAAAGCTAACAGCACGGTTAGTGGACAAAATACTCTCCACTCAACAGACACAGAACGCGATAACTAGGAGTGAGCCAGATGAATAATAAAATTAGTTCAACCCATCTGGAACGCCGTGCTGTTGTGTATTTAAGACAGTCAACACCCACTCAGGTAGAATTTAACCGTGAAAGTACGGAAAGACAATATGCCCTAGCTGACCGTGCATTAACCTTGGGTTGGGACAAGAGTCAAATATCCGTATTGGATAGTGACCTTGGTAAAAGTGGTCAAACTACAACAGGACGCGAAGATTTTCATCGACTAATGGCTGCTGTTGGTTTAGGGGAAGTGGGGGCTGTTTTGGCTTTGGAAGCCTCAAGATTTTCTCGTTCCCAAGCAGATTGGCATAAACTTTTAGATATCTGTGCCCTTACAGACACCTTGGTAATTGATCACGATGGGATTTACGACCCAAATGATTTTAATGACCGAGTGATACTGGGGTTTAAGGGAACTTGGAGCCACACGGAACTACATGGTATGCGCTTACGGTTACAAGGAGCCAAACTCAATAAAGCTAAAAAAGGAGAGTTGCGCTGTTCTCCCCCTACTGGCTACGTCTACGACCCCGAAGGGAAATTGGTGCTAGACCCAGATGAAGGTGTAGTTGCCGCAATACAGTTAGCCTTTCAAAAGTTCCGCGAACTTAGAACAGCATTTAAGGTGATGCGCTACTTTTGTATAAACCAAATTCCTTTCCCAAGAAGGCGTTGGCGACCTGGGGATATTGGTACACTTTATTGGGCCCCAGCCAACCTTAGTCGTATAACTGCCCTACTGCACAACCCAACTTACACAGGAACATACGTATATGGTAGACGACGCAGTTTTAATGTAATTGAGGCTGGGCAAATAAAGAAGGTTAAAATCCAGCAACTACCCCAAGAAGAATGGAAAGTAATCATCCACAACGCTCATGAAGCTTACATTAGTTGGGCAGAATATTTGTCTAATTGTGAGCGACTCAGACGCAATTGCCCAATTTCTTTATCAGATGGATGTCCAGGCACACCTAGAGAAGGCTTTGCTCTCCTCCAAGGTTTAGTAATTTGTGGTAAATGCGGTCGTCGTATGAGTCCTCGCTACCACGGTACTGGTGGTTGTAGAGCAGCTTACGAATGTACCCAAGCTCGTAAACAAGATGGTAGCGTTGGTGCTTGCTGGAGCGTTGCAGGAGCAGCAATTGATACAGCCGTTTCCGCTCATGTGCTGTCAGCTTTTACGGACGAGCAACTAGACATTTCCCTTGCTGTCCTATCTGAACTTGAAAATATTGCAGATGAGGCAGATAAAACATGGCAACTGCGACTGGAAAGGGCACGTTACGAAGCTGAAAGAGCTTTTCGGCAATATGATGCAACTGAGCCAGAAAATCGTTTAGTAGCCCGTACACTAGAAAAGAGATGGAATGAAAAATTACAACAGTTAGCAGAGTTAGAAGAGGCATACCAAAAAGCACGTCTTGTACAACGGCTGGAATTAACAGCAGTGCAACGGCAACAAATTTTACACTTAGCCAACGATATTCCCACACTTTGGCACGCCAGTACTACTACGAACCTTGAGCGTAAAGAGATATTAGGGTTGTTAGTAAAACAAGTTGCTATCACCCCAATTGATGCTCCAGAACGTTCCACTCGTGTCCAGATACTCTGGCATACAGGAGTTACAAGTGAATTGATTGCGACACGCCCAACAAATGCAGAAAAATTCCGAACACCCAACCAAGTCATTCAACTCATTGAAGAATTAGCTGTGGGTCGAACTGATAGCGAAATTGCTCATGAACTCAATCACCGAGGTTTGGTGGGTGGTACTGGGCGTTCTTTTACAAAAAAAGGTGTCGCTTGGATTCGTTGGAAGTTTGGGATTGAAAAGCCCTTAAGTAACCCACAAGTAGCACACTTAGGGGTTAGTCCAGAAGGTTATTATTCCACAAGTGCTCTGGCTGAAAAACTTGGTGTTGGAATTCATACCGTCTATTACTGGCGTGACAAAGGAATTATTCAGGCATTCCAAGAAACTCCTAGAAGTCCTTGGTGGTATATAGTCACGCCCGAAGTTTTAGAGACTTTACGTGAAAAAATCCGCCGCGTACCAGTTAAATCTGAATAATACTAGTTTGATAGTGAGCGGCAAACAATAGTTTGAATATCGTTAACCCCTTTGAGTAATTTTGTACTCAAGGGGTTTTACTGTCTATCGGTTGAGGGCTTTTCAATAAATTTTTTACCATCAAAATGCCAAGCAATTCCATCTGGATCATGAAGAGAAGTCCATTGCCCAAAATTGGCAGCATTTTTTTTATGACGAAGGGTGCTGCCAGAAACATTTAGTCTTCTGGCTAAAGCTGCACCAGTCAGGTGAGATGGAACTTCCAGGGAATTTTTACTTTCGGATTTCTCTAGTGAGCTATCAGGTAAGTCGTTAACTAGCTCACTATTGGCAGATGATACTTTGGGATGATTATTTTCTTCGAGCATTGGTAGATCGTCAAGTGAGTTATGAAATGGCTCACCAATGACGGTCTCTAGTAACTCATTTGATGCTGGCTCACTTAGTAGCTCATTATAGGGAGGCGTGTTCTCCTCAATTAGTGTGGAATTTAAGATAGATTCAGCAGTTGGTGTTACCAATAGTGACTCATTTGATAGCTCACTGTCAGCGGATACGGTTTCAATAACAGATGACTTCAATAATTCAGTGTCAACATCTGCCCCAGTTATTGGTGGCTCACTTCTAGATGTACTCCCGGACGTAACTACAGATTCGTTTGGTGGCTCACTTAATGCCTCGTAGTTATCAGGTTGATGCAGATATTTGTTGTGCGATAGATCTTCATCAGATGCTTGACAAGTATACTGACTCATTGCCTGCTTAAGTACTGCTACATCAGAAAGTAGACTACTCACCTTCACCTCTAAATCCTCAATTCGCTTTGGCGTATTTGATAGCTCACTTGGTAGCACATTGGGTATGCTACCGCATAGATAAGTCTCCAGAATTGCCACGATAGCCGCAGAATCTGACTTTAATCCTTGAGAGCGCTTAAATTCAACCAACAGTTCATAGACTTTGGGTGGTGGGTAGGCTGCTATACGGGGATTTTTTGTTGCCATTGTTTGGTAGATTTCCACACTTGATACAACTCTAGCCTACCCTATTAGTAGCTCACTATTAGCTCACTAACCACTACTTTTTTCACCTTAGCGAACTCTTGCCTTGGGGAGGCTCATTCACTTGTGAAAAAATCTATACCCAATTGCAGCGCATTGAGTGGAGAATAATCATAAAGAGGAGAATATCCCTAAACTTCATTGAATCAAGGTGCAATATGGATACACCGTCGGTATGCCCAAAGGTCGCTTCTCTTCCGTTCCCGGCTTAGGAATCCATACCCGCCTGGTTGGGCTGACCTTTGTTCCCAGGTTTAAGTTATCAGTGAGTTCTACACGTTGCTTTGGAGTTAGCGATTTAACACCGTCAACTCCTGCCGTCTTTTTTCCCTGGTTATCCTGGGTAACTCTACGAACCGCTAAAGCTCTTGCTGACCATGACTTCATCAGCGTATGCTGGAGTCTGCGATATGCTTTCACATCACCACGGGCAGAGGCTTGATAAATTCTCTTTTGGAGCTTATACACGCTACGCTCTAGCTTGCGCCAGTTAATAGAGTGCCATTCCACCATCAGTTGTTTAGACTGTGTATTAGACATATATACTCACTACTTGGGACTTTATCATCCAAATCACCGTAAGTCTGTCTGCATATTCTGGGCATTACCCCAGACTTTCGCTTCTGACTTTATCTCTCCTACTCGCTGCATACGGTTAGCACCTACTCAAGTATTCGACCTCCTGAGAGCAGACGAGAGGTTATCTCGTTCCGAATGACCATACTATTTACCTTTAGAGTGATGCTATTCGCCGGGTTTATTGGAAGTGCTTGTTGGTCAACTAAAATCTTGCCAACTCCTTATCCTGTGCCTTTTGGCTCCAGCGCATTAAGCCTTATTTCGCTGGTTCTTCGTAACGACGACTCAAACGCATCTTCAAGCTCTTGCTTTACTCATGGGTACTTTGCTCGGTGCTTACCAACTTAGGCTGTCAGTAATAACACCTTTTCACCCCGCTTCAGGCTTTGATAGCTAGTCTCAAACCTGGGGGTGATGCTTTCACCGCAGCACCTTGCGGGGTAGGATTTAAGATTTCTAGGATAATGTCTTTCACCTACATGGTCATTCAGTTATCAAGGTTCAGTACCTTGCGGCTAATCCCCCTAATCCTAATGATTGGTTTCTAGCCAACGATTCGCACCTTGAGTCCAAAATCAAAACCCGCTATGTTACTAGTCGTGATTTTATTTTGGGTGTCAGGACAACTATCAACTACGACAACCATAAATAACTCACCTAGCGGTGTGCGTTTAATAGTTAATGTCTTGACCGTTCCCTCAATTTCTCTGGACTTCCAGAACTGATAAACTTTCTGCCCAATCTTGATTCGATTAGCACCTAAAAACTTGTATCCTGCTTGTTTGAGTGTGAATGATTTGTACTTCTTGACCTTCTTGAATCCTGGTGGTCTAACCCCCTTCTTGTTGTGCTTAAAAAATAGTTGGTAGGCTTTCTCAATGCGTTGGCAAATATCCTGCACTGCTTGAGAACCTACTAACTGCCAAAATGAATTACGTTTTCTCAACTTGGCAATATGGGACTGAAGCTTTGCACAACTCAAATGCTTGCCCCACATCCGAAAATATCTTTTGTGGAGAGCAATACAATGGTTATAAATAACACCAGCAGCATTAATCATGCGCTTGAGATATCTATTCCGCTTGTGTTCGTACAACTTAAACTTCAGTGTTTTCATGTGGTCATGATATCATATTTTTGTAGATAACAAAAATTCATCTACATGAGAACTGTATATAATCACTACAATCACGCAATCGGGTTGGCTACAATCCATCTAGTTTGGATACCTTGTAGGCGCAGGAAAATCTTTGCTAATAATGAGTCGCTAAAGCTTCGATGTATTCAGATATTTCAGTCTGTCGCCAATGAGAAAAAATGGGTTATCAAAGCACTAGAAATCGCACCAGACCATATTCATTTATTGGTCGAATACGACCCTCACCATTCAATATCTCAAGTAGTGAAGGCGTTTAAAGGACGTTCATCTAGATACTTGAGAGAAGAATTTCCAGAATTAATGAAACTTCCTAGCCTGTGGACACATTCTTATATGTTTGACACTACAGGGAAAATTAGCACTCAGAAAGTTTTAGAGTACATCAACGATCCACATCACGGATGAATAAATTCATCCTATTCGCTTATATCCCCCGGTTAGAAACACGGGGGCTTTACGCATCACGCCTTGTAAGTCCCGATAAAACAGCAGATTACGCCAGTCGTTAAGCCAGTAGAAATTCCTAAGTTTATATTGTTTTGGGGAGTCCATATTGGACTTTACATCGGTGCAGTGTTAGGAATTGTGCATGGTGCAGCAAACATTCGGCGAAGATAGCTAGCTCCGTTACCGTTTTTCGGTTCGGTTTTTTTTCTGACCACGCGGCACTAATTATTACTCCCTTAAGTAAAGTCTCTTCTAATACGAGTTAACGCCTGTTGTAAACCTTCACTGTGAATCCAACCAACAAACCCGCCATAAATCATTCTGTCATTGCGATCGCTTAAAAAAACATGGTCAACACCAACAAGGTTTTTCCATGTTCTTACCACTGTTCCATCCCTAAGCCTCATAATGGGATGAGAACTTACAAAATCTCTGTGGTGTGCGCGAGTCATGCCAGGGACATTCTCTAAAATCGCGATCGCTCCATTTGCATCATTTGTTGTACTAGTATTAACCACCGTTGCACAACCGCATCCGTCCGTTACAGTCGTCTTGAGCCTATCTCTAATGTCTCCGTCAAACAGCGATAAAGACTCAATCTCTTCTAGCAATTTACCATGTGGCTCAGTCTGTCGGCGCTGGCAGTAAATAGAGGTCAGAAAATCTTCTAAACCGACTTTCGCCAAAGCATCAGTAATCAAACCTGTCAGTCCCAAAACAGCAATTCCACCCAGCATCCCCGCAGGCCCACCCCGAAAGGCTAAAGCGGCGGTGATAGCAGCAGCACCTGTAAAACCTGTGGTTGCCATTGTGATTACTAAAATCACTCCAGGCAAACCCAATGCAGCTACTTTTTTGACGACTTCATCCATATCCTGTCACCTCAAGATAAGATTCACTCTCTGAAGTCTTTTTAACACTTCCCGCTCAAAATTATTTTTAACTTTATCTAAAATTACACAGCTATAAAAACATAGAAATTGTGCAGCAGCCTGCTGCACAATTTACTCAACACCTTTGGTAGGCGAGCAGATGGACTCTTTGACTGATAACGTTATCAGTCAATAAATATTGCCGGAATCTGCTGAATTAGGTACAGTATAAGCGCAGCCAGCTAGCTAGCTGCATCCATGAAAAACTCGCTCTCAGCTACACTTCAGAGAAGTCTTTTGGTTTTTCAAGAGTAATAATGTGCAAGGCGGGACAATTGATAGATAATAGCCATGCTGACGCATTTATGGCGACAATACAAAGCTGACATATATATCAATTATCATGATTATCGCTTTTACTAATCAAAAAGGGGGGGTGGGGAAGTCAACTGCTGCTGTTCATCTGGCGTACTGGCTAAGTCAACGCCAAAAAACACTAATAGTTGATGCCGATGCCCAACAAAGTAGCTCAGTCTGGGTTAAATCTTTAGGTCTTGCCTATCAAGTAATTCAAGACCCTGAAGATTTATTTGAAAAGATTCCCGAATTAGCAACTCAATATTCATCTGTGGTCATTGATGGCCCTGGCTCACTTTCTGAAACTACTAAAGCGATCCTGGCTCGCTGTGACCTAGCTTTAGTGCCTTGTCAGCCTTCCGGTTTGGATTTACATAGCAGTCATAAAATTTTGCGTTTTATCAAACACGCCACTGAATTGCGCTCAGGTTATCCCAAATCCGCTTTATTTTTGAGCCGAGCCACTAAGGGAACAGTGCTAGAGCGAGAAGCAAGGGAAGCTCTCAGTGCCACAGGAACACGCTTAATGAAAGCTGCTATCTACCAAAGGCAGTGTATTGCTGATGCTCCTGGTCAAGGGTGTACGGTATTTCAAATATCCGCAAAAGCAGCAACCGAAGCCGCAGCAGATTACGAGTTACTGTTTAAAGAAGCTTTGGAGATACTAAATGTCCACTAAAAGGCGAAACCTGAAAGATTTTGTATTTGAAAACACTGAGCCTCCAAGCAATTCGCCGCCACCAGTAACAATGGTGCCATTATCTGCTATTTCTCTTCCATCCCAGCAGCCACGGCGCTACTTTGACCCGCTCAAGATGGAACAGCTGATTCAATCAGTAAAAGAGCATGGCATTTTAGAAAATCTTATAGTCAGACCCATACCGAATAAACCAGGACATTATGAGTTAGTAGCCGGAGAAAGACGCTACCTATCAGCCCAAGCGGCCAAGCTAGCAGAGGTTCCTATCGCTATCCGTGAATTGACTGATGAACAAGCTCTTGCCATTGCTCTAGTAGAAAATCTCCAAAGGGAAGACCTAAATCCAGTAGAAGAAACAGAAGGCATCTTACAGCTATTAGCATTACGCCTGCAATGCTCTCTCCATGAGGTGATTTCTCTACTTTACCGGATGCAAAATGATGTGATTCGGTTGACCGATAACGTTATCAGTCAACCTGAAGCTCAGTCTATAAAAGCATTGTTTACTGAATTAGGGATGATGGGGTGGGAGTCTTTTGTGAGTAATCGTCTTCCACTATTGAAACTACCTGAAGATATTTTATCAGCACTCCGCCAAGGTCAGATTGAATACACCAAGGCTAAAGCCATTGCACGGGTAAAGAACGAACAGCAAAGGAAAGATATACTGGCAGAAGCAATTGCTAATGAACTATCTCTAACTCAAATTAGAGAGCGTGTTCGCAGTCTCAATGATACTGAGTCTAATCAGGACGCGAGCAACACTTTTAAAGAACGCGTTACATCTATTTTGAGTCGAGTTCAAAAAACTAAGGTCTGGTCAAATCCAAAAAAGCAAAAACAATTAGATAAATTGTTATCTCAAATAGAAAACTTACTTGAAGGTGATAATCCTTAGTCAAGGCTTATGCCTGTGCGATTTGCGATAGCGCAAAGCATCGATTACAGGTAATCACGTTGGCTAAAGAGACAATCTGTTGATTTTTTAAATCCATTGAGTATCAAATGAGTCTTGTCCATTACCGTAAATTAAGTCGCCATATTCCTGCCAATGGGTTACTTCTTGCGTGGAAAGTTGAGCTGAGTGCAAGACAGAAAGATTTTCCTGTAATTGCTGCCTAGATTTTGGGGCAGTAAGTGCCAGACGCACAGCTGGATGAGTTAGTGCATAGCGGTAACAGTCTGTTGCTAGTGGTGGTTGTTGTTGCCAGTTGGGATGCCCCTTAAGTAATGACCCCCAACGAGTACAGGTAAACGCTACTACTGGAACACCTGCCACACAAGCATAGGGCAGAACATCCTCTTCAGCTTTTCGATGTGCCATATTGTAGCGGTGCATCAGCACTTCACACTGATGGGCTTCAATTAACTGTTTGGCGATAGGTCGGTTGTGAGTTGTGACTCCCACATAACGCACGATTTTTTTATCTTTCCACGAATGCAGCTCATCAAGCACCGCCTGAACTTTAGCCATACTTGATAAATGACATAGATATTAATCAATGCCTTCAGATATTTTATGAGGGCTTTACTTATGGAAATCAACACAAGTAATCAAAAAGTAAGAATGGAATTTTCTGAACTAGCTGAAAATCAATAAAGGCAATGCTTTTGAGAGCTATTATTTCGCACCTTTTTTGCACAGTCGGGGCTTTTTAGTTGGTTTACGTAGGTCTATTAATTCCCAATAGGGTATTGCACCGAGAGCCTGTAAGATGTTTTGAAAAAGGTTGATTTTTTGTTGCTGAGAACGATTATGACAGGTGTGATTATTCTTCAGTTCCTCTACTTTTTATGCTCTTACCTTAGTTTCACCAGTTTCACCTGTCATAATTTGCGTGGCGAAGTAGTAGTAGGAGTTAACCGAACCGTATTGGTTACGCTCCCATCTTTATTTCACACTCGAACTCCTACGCCACCAACCTACCCTTGACCCTGCTGACAGCATTAGGAAATTCAAAAATGGCAACATAAGCGCGATCAAGGTAGTAATTAATGCTTGATACTTCCAGGTGGTAAATCCGTTAACTCGCATCAGATCTATCGGGGCAACCAAGCGCGAACAGAAGGTAAACACGAAGAGCGTCCAGAAGTTGCTGTGCGGTGATAAGGTCATGAGTGCAAGGGGTGTACTAACATACCAAGGCCAGTAGGCAGGCGAAGCTACAAGCACGTAAACTAATGCGATGTTACCACAAGCTTTCAGTAGGCTTTGCTTGTTGCGTACTTTTAAGCTAGCAATGAGTACGTATATGCCAAATATACCTTTGACGATGATGGATGCCCACTTAGCTGCTTCCGCCTTAGATAGCCAATGTTGGAAAATGTAGCGTAAGGGTAGCTGCAAAGAAGGAAGGTTTTGCTGCTGACTAGATTCGCGCACTCCTTGAAATGTTTCTGCCCCAACCCAAAGTGGTAGATACAACAGCATTGCCAGACCAAGCCCCGTCGCCAGACCAAGCAGGAGCCGCAGCAAGAGTTTGCCTTGGTTCCATCGTGTACTTTGTGTGCGCCAGAAGTAGATTACTTGTGCTGGCAGCAAAATTAGCGGTAGGTACTTCGTGAGTACACCCAGTAATAGCATCACTAAAGACTTGGCTGGGTACGTTTGAAGGGCTAATAGCAAGGATAGCAGTATGAAGAAAATCATCAGCGCATCGTTGTGTCCTTCAGCTGCAAACTCAACAATGACCACTGGATTCCACAGATAGACGAGCGTTCCGAGCAATTGGTCTTTTGGACGGACATGGCCCAAAATGCGCCAAATGAGTGCAGCACATAGCAGACTAGAACTGACTATCAGGCTCTTAATTAGCAGGATTGCGGACGGAACGTCCTTAGTTAAGTGTACGACGGCGATCTCAAACTGAGTCCACAACGGCCCATATGGCGATATTCCGTGAACTGGTTGCCAGCCCCAAGGCACCAATTGCCGACCGAAGGGGGTATTCACCACCTCACTTGCTGCATCAATATAAGGGTTACTGCCGGGCGTAGTGCCAAGGTAGCCATGAGCAATGTATGAAAAGATATCAATCGAAAGGTATGGTCGACCGAACAGTAGCCCAATATTGAAAAGAACGGGAAAAAGCAGCGCGAGCGTGCTAGCACGTCTGTCACGCAACTGTCCACGATAGCAGAGTACGATCAGCCATAGGTAAAGTGCAAACAGAGCAACTGTGCCAGCATAATAGCTTGCAACTGACCATAGCAAGTATGTATGATCGGCTAATGTACCCCGTACAGCAATGTTTGCAATATCCAGAGACAGTCCGTTAAGGTAAATGGCACGCTGGGTAAAATAGACGAGCAAATATAGTACACCGCTGACCATGCCAATCAGCAGCACCCAGCGCGTCTTGGGGCTGACTGCAACGTTATTTGACTGTTGTGCAATAATTTTCATAACAATGTTAGTAATTTACCTAAACTAAAAATCTCTGTAATAGTTGTTGATAAAAGTCCCCATACAGTAGCTCCTGATAAGATTGAAGATCGCAAGACGTTATTTCTTTTAGAGAAAATTAAAAATCTAAAAATTAAATAAATTAGAGATAAAAAATCAACATATTTGCTGTTGGTAATTTTTTGATTTGGGTAAGTATGGAATATTAAATTTATTTATTTCACTTCTGTTACGTGCCAGCTAAGTTTCAAGTTCACCCAAAAGTTCCAGATAGTTGCAATGGCGATCGCAATCAAATTCGCAATATAGCGGTTAAGAACCATGAAATTAAATACAACATTTAAGACCAGCACATTCAATACAAGTCCGGCTAGACATATAATATTGAATTTTAAAAACCGTTTTAAACGCTGACGCCATTGTTGCTGCTGCATAACAACATCTGCAAAAGTCTAAGCGTCATTCCACAGGAAATTATTGATAATAGCAATTTCTGCCGCAATGATTTTACTGCGAGTTAGAGGCAAACCTAGTGTTGTCGGGTCACTCAATAAGTAAAGAACCGCCATATCTACAAATACCTCGCTCAGTCCCACTAAACCAAAGCGCATAAATCGACCAATCGGAAAATTCATACTTTGAGTGAATTGCACCAATAGCTCTGTAGAGAATCGCAATTGACTAATATTACTGTCATCAGTAAGCGCTAACTCAGAAATTTGTAAATTTCCAGATGGGATTTTCACGAAAAAATTAGCTTTATCATCTATCATTGGGTATAATCTCAATAATCAAAGAGTACAGTGACAAAATTTGCGTAATAAATACCTCAAATGATTAATTTGAGAAAAAAGATTAAAAGCTGATGAACTTGGTATTGTTGCTGTGTTTTGAAACTTTTGGTTAAGGGTTTATTAAAGTATGGTTAACTAAAAATTACTTAGTTTCCAATAATTGCAACTCTAGATATTTATTCACGCATAAAACTCAAATTTTCTAGCACAATAAATGCTTTCTTCATCAGAAATTTATCTTCAATTCTGATTTTAAATAGCTAATAACATCCTAATAGACATCTAGATGCTGCTAATAAAATAAATCTAGTGGTAAAATATTTAGCAATGCAGATAACAACGTTTAAGTTAAAAAAAGTATTTAGCAGATTAATAGAGGCATAAATTTAACTTTTGAGATTGATGCACTAGTTATTCTCTCATCTAACTAAAAACTCAAATAAAACTGGTTGATTACACTGAGAAAAATATATTATTGGAAACCAGTAATTTTAATGAAGTAATAACAGTGTATGTAAAAATAAAATTGTTTAAAAATTTATAAAATTTTAATTTGATCTCCTTCTAATAAATTCAGTAAACCGAAAACAAGCGGTTGCATAATTGCAATCGCTTGTTTTTTGTCCAACTTCGGACAATCGTGTTGCTCCCAGCCGAACTTATCTTTTAACTATTGCTTTTCTTAATTTTTGATTGATGCAAGGCGATCGCCACCTCATCACATGACTGAGTAAAAATACTGCTGAGAGTCACCTTGGCTCAAGAAAATTAGAGATAATGACAACAACCAGAATCAATTAGGATAAGTTCTTGAAATTGAAGACCTAGCCGTGACGTTGCACAGCAGTATTAATTTAATTAATCCGCACACAGGGCAGCGTTTTCCATCTGCCCCAGATAGTTCGGTTGTTCTGTCTAGTTTTCAAGCAGGATGGCATCACAACTTCACCCTAGAAGTACAAAGGCTCAAGCCGATGGAACTTCCAGAACATTATATTGAAGGGCATCGACTGATCATCAATTTAGGCGGCTGTGTACGTTTTGGTTGGCGTAGCGGCGGAAGAACCCATGAAGCCATTTTGCCGCCTGGGGGGTTTTGCCTTCAATCAGATGGCGAAACCAACGCTCCTTTCTGGCAGGATGAACTGACAGTAGCAGCCATTGCACTCTCACCGGATTTGATCAATGCCATTCTCGAAGACCGCGCCCCAACTGCCATTGATACCTTTGCTGAACGTCGTTGCATCACAGATGAGTTGGCATACAACTATGCTAGAGCTTTATCAAAAGAGTTGGCCCAACCGGGGGAACCCTTGTATGCACAAACTCTATCTCTGTCTTTCACATTGCACCTGTTGAGCAAACATCAGCGCAATGCCAAAAAACCTTTAAATCCAAAAGGGAAACTATCATCGAAGCAACTAAAAGACGTAATTGAAACCGCACAAACACAACTTGGTACAGAATTGAGCCTCAGCCAACTTGCTTGTGCCGCCCAAGTTTCCGACTATTATTTTTCCCGCCAGTTTAAGAACACCATAGGTTTAGCACCGCATCAGTTTGTCCTGCGCCTACGACTAGAGCGAGCGAAAAAATTACTGCTCACAAGCCAACTGTCCCTTTCGGAAGTAGCATTAGCTGTGGGTTTTTTTGACCAGTCTCATTTTAATAATGTATTTAAACGTGCTTTTGGTGTCACTCCACGCGCTTTCGCTAAAACAGTTTAAAAATTGAGCAAGAATTTCCAATTTTTCCAGTAGTGAGTTCTGCGAGTATTTAACTATCGGCAAGGGAACACAACCACAACAGCCGCAAATCCAGTTATACCCAAACTCAAGGAGCCTACATCATGCTGTCTGTGAAAAAAATTGCTGTAAAAACACTCTTCCTCGCTTCTTTTGGTTTACTAGCTCTACCATTAACCGCTACTGCTGACTTACAAACTGTTGAAGCCAAATCTATGCCTACCCAAAGCAAAACTGTTGCAGCGAATAAGATCTCAGTTCGTAAAGTTCAATTTCTCAGCCAGGGTACGAAGGTAGCAGGTAATCTCTATCTACCAGCGAACATCAAAGCACCACAGGCTTCTGTGGTTGTGGTAGGGCCGCAGTCGAGCGTTAAAGAGCAAGTAAGTCAAGTTTACGCCCGTCAATTAGCAGCACAAGGATTTGTGGCTTTGACTTTTGATCATCGCACCTTTGGTGAAAGTGGTGGCGCACCCCGCCAGTTTGAAAACCCACAAATGAAAGTTGAGGATATTCACAGTGCAGTAACTTTTTTACGGGCATTACCGGAAGTTAAGCCTGATGCAGTTGCTTTAATGGGCATTTGTTCAGGTGGTGGATACTCTGCAAAAGCGGCGGCAATGGACTCTTCAATTAACGCCCTTGTTACCGTAGCTGGCTTCTATCATGACCCCCAGGTAATGCGTCAATGGTTGGGTGAGAACTACGAAGCTCGTCTCAACATGGGTAGAGAGGCACGTATTAAATATGAAAAAACTGGTCAAGTTGATTACATGACCAACGTAGACCCAAAAAACCTTAACGTAGCTATGCCTGGTCAAGAAGCCTATGATTATTATGGAACCCAACGTGGTTTGCGTTCTGGCTGGGTCAATCGTTCAGCAGTAATGTTCTTTGAACCTTTCTTACAATTCAATGCTATTGATGCTGGTCGTGATATCAAGGCTCCTACTTTGGTCATTCATTCAGATACCGCTTTAGTTCCTGATGGTGCGCGTCGCTTCTTCCAGAGCATACCAACCAATCAGAAAAATTTACACTGGATGAGTACAGAAAATCACATTGCCTTTTACGACCAACAAGAAGTTGTGGAGGAAGCGGCTGTTAAGGCAACAGCATGGCTCAAACAAACACTCACTCTTAATTAAGTCCTGTAGCCGTTAAATGTCTAGCAGCAATCACACCTATCACTACCACAAAAAAATCACCCCAACTAAATGTACTAGTTGGGGTCAATAATGTCCTTCATGTTCCCAAAGGACACAAGAGATTAATTGTGGTTCAGTATAAGACTTTCCGTAGAGGCTGCCCATATTACCATGAGAAAATCTTGATGTCTTGAGCTATCACTAACTTTTCAAAATACCTTTATTTTTCATCAATTACCTGTCTTCTCATGAACTTAATTTGTCCAACAAAAACCCAGCCTTTATGACTGGGCTTTTGAGTGCTAGAGCATCTCTTCTATCAAAATCATTTCCCTTTGAGATGAAAATAGTACACAAATTTTTTTTGTGGATTAGTCAGAATCTGTTTTACTGTTCGTTCTACATCAGCTTGGGTTTTACCGCTAGCAATCGGCATATCTTCAAATAGAGCAAACCAGACGTTATTTAAACCTATTTCTCGCCATTGTTTGCTATATTTATTTGCATATATCTTCCCTATCTCTTGATAGTAAAGCTGCTTTAATTCAAGACTTTTATCCTTAAGAATCTGAATCTCGTTCCAGTGTTTTACTAGATTATTTTGACTTTTTAAATAAGTTTTTAACTTGGCAATATCTGCTGTTTCAATCTCTGACACCGAGTTGGTTAAGGAAGTTATGATACCAAATCTTGTCTTGGCTAACTCATAACTTTCTTTCAGTCTACCCCGTATACCACTGCCAAAAAAGATATTAGAAGACTTAAATATCCCATCCGAGACAATTTTATCTTTGAAAGGTAGTAGCACTGTTTCAACTAATTTAGGAAGGTCTGAACCAACTATTTCTTCAAATGGACTATACAGGGACAGAACTCCATAAGCTTTAGTCGGCTCATCACTTGTCAGAAAAATTGTATACTTCTTCAAGTAGCGAAAAACAAAAAATTCCTCCAGTAAAAAGTCTTTCCAACTTTGAATAATAGAAATATCTTCCCTTGATAAATTGTCAGAATTTTCGTGAATAAAATTATCGAATAATTCGGGATTCTCGTAAAGCGTATATCGAATTTTTACTGTTGTCTCAAAAGGACATTTTTCTATGTCCTCCGGCTTTCTGATGTCAGGGTTTATCTGGAATTTTTGATTGGTGTAAACCAATAGAGGTTTAAAAAGGCTAAAAAAATAGTCGGCTTCTTCTGGCGGTAGCTGCATCTATGACATCAGTTCAGAATCTCCTTTTACTCAGGCTACCTTATTTAGTAAATGGACTCAATGCGGCAGATATACAAGTTCGGAGAAACCAAAGCGTGAGTGAATTGACAGGGTAATTGAAATTCGTGTCCACTGTTTTCAGGAATTCGCAATCTAGCTTTTGTAGTCATGGAAAGAAAAGTACCTTATAAATAACGGATATAACAAGCTCTTGGGGAATATAACCCCAACAAAGCCCAGTCATCCTGACTGGGTTTTTGAGTCTTGAGCGATCACTGCCTTATCACATCAGGGTTAACCATCTATTAACCTTTTACTGGATGCGCCTAATTGGTTTCTATGTCATCCTAGAAAACGAGAGTTAATTCGGTGAGTATTTTTGTTTTTAGTATTGACAGGCTTTTCCCTTTTGGTATTGACAGACTTTTCTCCGAAATTTAAATCTCTACACATTTATGATTTTGGAGAAAATCAATGTCAATTTATGTAGGCAACCTCTCTTACCAAGTTACGGAAGAGGATATTAAGGGTATTTTTGCTGAATATGGTACGGTAAACCGGGTTCAAGTACCGCAAGACCGCGAAACAGGCCGTCCGAGAGGTTTCGCTTTCGTGGAAATGGGAACAGATGCAGAAGAAACTGCTGCGATTGAAGCTCTTGATGGTGCTGAATGGATGGGTCGTGACCTGAAAGTTAACAAAGCCAAACCCAGAGAAGACAGAGGTTCTTCTGGTGGCTCCCGTGGCGGATATGGTGGCGGTGGTGGACGGGGTGGATATAGTGGCGGCGGTGGACGCGGACGCTACTAAGATTTGAAACCGGAAAGAAAGAGAGAGCCAATTTTTAGGCCATTGAGGAATTCAATTTAGTAGGAGAGAGAATGACCCAAATAATAGTGGGTGAAAATGAACACCTTGAGTCAGCAGACGCGCCGATTTAAGCGAGAAGTTTCCAAAGCCGGAATTTTTCAAGACATGAGGAAACATCGTCACTTTGAAACACAAGACAGAAAAATCCAAGCGCAAAAAACTTGCCTTGCAAAAGCAGGGTAAAAGACGTTTCCGCACTTGAAAACTGACATAGATAGAAACGAATGCCCTCATAGTTTTTATGAGGGTTTTCCTTATGGAATTTAGCCACAGTAAGCAAAAATTAAGCAATGGTAGTTCTTACTGAGTTCAAAGCTTTACCTATAAAGGATTACAGTCACCATTATCTCGCACCTTTCTTGCTCAGAAGAGGCTACTCTTCTGTATACATTTTGTAAACAAAATGTATACCACCTAATTTCAATGTGATTGTATGGGAGTGCTATTTGATACTTTACTTACCAAACCACTTGAGTGCAGAATTGGCAATCTCTGTGGGAACAGTATGAAAACCATGAAACTCTTGATAAACTACATCGTAGTCAGCACGTTGCAGTTGCGGCACAATTTTACAGCTACATCGCTTAATCGGCAAAACATTGTCCCAAGTACCATGTGAAATAAAGATTTGCGGTTTTCCTTGCTGCATTTGTGGTGCCATAAACCCAGGAGAGAAGGCAATAATGTGTGAAAACAAATCACCATTAGTAATGCCAACACTCAGAGCATAAGAAGCACCATCAGAAAAACCTTCAACCGCGATGTGTGCCGGGTCTACAGCGTAGCGGTTGAATGTTTGCATCAATGCTTGATTGATGAAAGCAATATCAGCACCGTACTCACCGTAGAGCATATCCCACGTTTTGAGACGCGAAGCAGGCGCAAGTAAAATTAGTCCAGCATCATCAGCCTGGTGTAAAAATGGAGTCAGACCGCCACGTGCATCGCCACCAGCACCGTGTAACATCACTATTAATGGTGCAGGTTTATCTGCTTGGTAGCTTTTAGGGACGTAAAGTAAAGCGTCGCGCTCGCTATCCAATCCCAGTGATTGCAGACCGACTGTTGTTGACTTTTGCTGTGGCTGCATTGGTCGTGCAAGCAGCTTGCCCAATGCGGCAGCCCGCCTGTTCTGCTCTTGCTGCTTATCTTTAAGCATAAAAAATGTATTCCTGTTAATGTGTGTGGTAGCGCACGAAGACAAAATCTTCGCTTCTTCGTTGATGTGATTAATTGGGGTAAATTCTTAAGCGCCTCATAGGTTCTTCACCAAAGCTTTGAGACTTGAGACGGTAGCGTTCAACCAATTCATGC
>NZ_JCACKA010000078.1:0-86148 GCF_059505145.1 Mojavia sp. | reverse complement strand
CGTCTAGAACGTCAAACCACCCTCTACTGGGGGCGCGTCCAACTGCGATGGTCATCGAACTAAAATCCTCTTTTTTACTAAAATTGCAACAATTTTGAGGAATTAACGTTTTTTTTGACAATCCCAGTAGCTTTGAAGCATCTGAGATTCTGAGAAATTACTACCTATTTAGCCAGAATTTCTCAGGGTTATGCCATTACCCGTACCATTGGCTAGTAATCTAGTTTGTGGTAACTTAATGATTCTTAACTTATCACATCAGTTCGGTTTTTTGCCCGATTTAAACTAGTGAATCAGGTATTTAACACGAGGCCATTAAATACTATGAATATCAGAATTTTTACAATCTGACACAACTTTTCTCAGAAATCTAAACAATTGGGGCTGGGGATTAGGGACTGGGGACTGGGGACAAGAGGAGGGGGAGCAGGGGAGACAAGGGAACAAGGGGAAAGAACTATGAATAACTCTTGCTCCTTGTCCTCTTCACCCAATGTCCAATGCCCAATGCCCAATGCCCAATGCCCAATACTCCATTCCCCAAAATGAACTTGCAAGACGTCCTGCTCAAATGGCAGACTTTAAAAGGGAATATCTCATGGGCCAAGGTAGTTCAATGACGGCATCAACAGTTAACACAGGCAACTCACCTAACGGTGATAGATCCGCTTCACAGGTCTTACATCAAAACGTTCTGGGTTCTCGCCGGTTCAGCAACTACTGGTGGGCATCAGTCGTTACCTTGGGGGCTACAGGCTTTTTATTAGCAGGGATATCTAGTTACCTAAAAGTTAATTTACTCATAGTTACAGATCCTACACAACTGGTCTTCGTCCCTCAAGGATTAGTTATGGGCTTATACGGTCTTGCTGGCTTGCTTTTAGCTCTATACCTGTGGTTAGTAATCTTATGGGATGTAGGAGGTGGCTATAACGAATTTAATCAAGAAACCGACACAATCAAAATTTTTCGCAAAGGCTTTCCTGGCAAAAATCGTCGGATTGAGATTGATGCCCAGATAAAAGACGTTCAATCTGTGCAAATATCACTCAAAGAAGGCCTCAACCCTCGTCGCGCGCTCTACCTACGCATTAAGGGCCGACGTGACCTTCTTTTAACAAGAGTAGGACAACCTTTATCCTTAACAGAGTTGGAAACCCAAGGTGCAGAGTTAGCCCGCTTTTTAGGAGTACCTCTTGAAGGATTGTAAAGAATTTTAAAATTTACAAAAAGTTAAGTCGGTTACTAGCGGGAGTAGCATCGCCTTACCAAGCTAGTAAACGACTTACGGAAAATTTTGTAATCAGTAAATTCAAAATCTCATCCAAAATTTAAAACGGCACGAAACGATAAGATACTCTGGTTGAATCAGTAATTGGCAATGCGGTTAAAACTTCCACAATTTTTGGTTGCTCTTTTGATTGTTGGTATGTTGATGTTGGGAGGATGTTCAACACAGCAAGATGGTTCTACAGCCTCTGCTCCAACCTCAACAGCTACCTCAACAGCAACTGAAACGAGCAATCAAAAAACCACTGAAGCAACGTCTGTATCACAAACTACTAGCGAGAGTATTCCAGGAATGAACGATTTACCACGGCTCGAAGGTAAGGCTACTGTGGTGATGACGGTTAAAGGCTCGCCGATTACTATCGAAGTAGACGGCACTAATGCCCCAATTACAGCTGGCAACTTTGTAGATTTGGTTCAAAAGGGTGTGTATGATGGGTTGGTCTTCCATCGAGTTGTACGCGACCCCCAACCATTTGTAGTTCAAGGGGGCGATCCCCAAAGTAAAGACCCAAAAGTTCCAGCAAACAGGCTGGGGACAGGTGGTTATATTGACCCAAAAACTGGGAATGAGCGTTATATACCTTTAGAAATAAAACCAAAAGGGTCAGATCAACCGATTTACGGGAAGACTATTACTCAGCCACCTGTGTTGACTCATAAACTCGGTGCTGTAGCAATGGCCCGATCACAAATGCCGGATTCAGCTTCCTCTCAGTTTTACTTTGCTCTAGCAGATTTGGGTTTCCTTGATGGAAACTATGCTGTATTTGGCAATGTCACTGAAGGCTTCGATGTAGTAAATAAAATTCAGCAAGGCGATCGCATTGACTCTGCTAAAGTCACCAAAGGTGCAGAAAATCTGAAAACCCCCGGTCAATAGTCACAGATGAGGTAATGGGTAATAGTTTTTTCTATTACCCATGACCAATTTAAAATGTCAAATTCCAAATCCAAAGTTGATTAAGGTTGTTGTTACTGGTATCGGTCTAGTTTCTGCTATAGGAGAAAGCTTAGAGAATAGCTGGCAACAGTTGATAGCAGGTAAATCTGGAATTAAATTACATCAACCATTTCCAGAATCGAAACCATTTCCTTTAGGATTGATTGCTCAACAACCGACAGAATTGAAAATTCTCAATGAACTGGTTGTTACTGCTGCATTAAAAGATTCGGGGTTAGTATCACCTTTGTCTGAATGTGCCGTAGTTATAGGCTCAAGCCGTAGTTATCAAGCATCCTGGGAAATGCTGGCGCGGCAAATGTACACAGAAGTAGCGGGACTTTTGCAGTCTTACTCTTTTGGGCAAAGTGTCTATTTAGAGAATTGGTTAGACATCTTGCCTCATATGAACGCGATCGCAACTGCTAGACAAATCGGTGCATCTGGGATCGTTTTAGCACCAATGGCAGCTTGTGCTACTGGAATTTTGGCGATCGCCCAAGCTACTGAGCTTGTGAAAACTGGACAATGTAAAAGAGCGATCGCAGGGGCTGTAGAAGCACCAATTACACCCTTAACTTTGGCAGGTTTTGAGCAGATGGGCGCTTTGGCAAAAACTGGCGCTTATCCCTTTGATTTGTACCGAGAAGGATTGGTTTTAGGAGAAGGTGGTGCAGTGTTTATCCTAGAATCAGCAGAATTGGCAAAGGAACGACAAGCAAAAATATATGGTGAAATTCTCGGTTTTGGTTTGCTTAACGACGCATATCATCCAAATGCTCCAGAACCTCAAGGTAAAAGTGCGATCGCGTCTATTAAGCAATGCTTAGAGCGTAGTTGTTTGACACCAGCAGAAATTGATTATATTCATGCTCATGGTACAGCGACACGGCTAAATGACAGTATTGAGAGCATGGTAATCAAGAGTTTATTTCCCCAAACAGTAGCAGTTAGTTCGGCTAAAGGAGCTACAGGCCACACTTTAGGAGCATCAGGAGCTTTAGGTGTAGCTTTTTCACTGTTGGCTTTGCAAAATAAAATTTTGCCGCCATGTGTAGGATTAAATCAGCCAGAGTTTGATTTAAATCTAGTGACTCAAGCGCATCAACAAGAAATTCAGTACGCGCTTTGCTTCAGTTTTGGCTTTGGTGGACAGAATGCAGTAGTAGCCTTGGGTAATAAGCCTGATTAAACAAACAATTAAATTCAGATTTGATGCAAAAAGTCAAGTTTTATAATGATTTTTTGAGATTATAAATATCTGCTGTAATCTACGAAACTGTTGAGGCTAATGAAAACATCTATACCTGGTTACTGGGAACAATATCAGTACATTTTCGACTGATATTACAGGGTGTCGACTATCTCCAGGTAATACGATATTTTAGTTTCCCAGAATGATGCAGTACTTTTACTACAGCACATTGATTACCCTAAGTGATTGTTATCACAATTTTGGTTCATCAATAACTAAGGTACTTCTAATAGTTAGGTAACTAGTCAAAAGGGCATTTAGGCATGAAATGGATAAAGCAGTCTCTATGTTTCGTAGCCTTTTCTATACCATTATCAGTGGAACTTGCTACGATCGCTGGACTACCAATGCGGGCACAAGCCCAGGTTGACCCAGCATCACTAAGCCAACCACAACAGAGTTGGCTGATCAGCCAGGGATTTAAACCACCAAAGCGGGGGGAAACGCCAGCCAGCGCAGGTGGGGCCAGCCGCCAATTTACACCTCCAAAGCGGGGATTACCACCAGCCAGCGCCGGTGGTGCAACCCGTGGCTCCTCCTCTTGTGTCCAAAAGAATCAGTTATTAACTCCTTTAATGCCAAAAGAAAAGTTAGGGCTAACCTTTTCGGAGCGCCCCACATTTTTTTGGTATGTGCCTCAAACTACAGTTAAAACAGCTCAGTTTGTAATCATGGCTGAGTCCAATAAGAATGATGTAAATGATGATGTAATTTATGAAACGACTTTAACCCTTCCCACTAAACCTGGGATCATGAAAATCAGTCTTCCTGCCAGTGCGCCTCCTTTAAAAATCGGCAAACGCTACCACTGGTATATGACATTAATTTGTGATGAGCAAAATCCCAGCAGAAATCCTAATATAGAAGGGTGGGTTGAACGCACACAACCAGAAGCAACGCTATCGAAAGCATTAGCACAAGCAGACTTGCGGAAACGTCTAGCCTTATACGCAGAATCAGGTGTTTGGCATGAAGCACTCAGTAGTTATATTGAGTTACGTTGTTCTGAACCGAATAGTTTGTCACTCAAAGCTGACTGGACAAGATTCTTACAGTCAGTTGGCTTAAGTCAGTTCGCAGGCGAACCAATACTTGACTGTTGCACAAGCAGTAAATGATTATTAACACAGTGCTAAAGAGCCAGCACTCATAGCGTAGGCGCAGGCTAGCGGCTTGTCGCTAAACAATCGCAACTTCAAGACATTAGCACCGTGGTGAGCCAGCGCTGTGGAGAAAACTGCCTTGCGCGGGTTCTCCGCGTTTTTGCATCAGGGAGGTTATCCCGATTTAGGCAAGTAAAAGAGTTAATACCGCAATTTGCACTGAGTGTAATACATCTATAAATTCAGGAATCATAGATGCACGCTGATAAACACAAATAAATCTTGAAAATGACTGTCCATTAAGCCACCTCATGCGGAGATTTACTGCATTTCTACAAGAAGTGTGTAATAAGCTTTGCAAAGGAAGAACAAAGAAAATAAAACAATTACTGGCTCTAGCTTACTTTTGATGCAAAATAGTTTTCAAAAGTATTGGACTATTTTTGTTTAAATATTTAAATTGCAATAACATTATTAACTCTCCAAAATTAGGCTGAAAACCTAATCCTGGTTTATAAATAGCATTAAAAGATTCGGTAGCAACCAATTTCTTAATTCTTCGTTATTGACTAATTACTCAGAACTCGTAACTCAGGACTTAATACTATGCGGGCGAAGCTGAAACAGCAAATATGGCAATGGCGTGGAGTTTTGCTAGCAGTGCCCAATGTGACAGCTCTTGTAATTGCGCTACGGTTTACTGGATTACTACAACTATTGGAGTTGGCAGCGCTAGATCAGTTTTTTCTTTTACGTCCACGAGAATCAATTGATGAGCGCATTGTGATAGTTGAGGTCAACGAGCCAGACATTCGCAAGCTGAATCAGTGGCCGATATCTGATGGTGTACTTGCCAAAATCTTAGAGAATTTAAAGCAGCAACAACCAAGAGCGATTGGTCTTGACATTTATCGAGACTTACCTGTGAATCCTGGTCATCAAGACTTGGTGAAGGTATTTAAGACTACGCCAAACTTGATTGGAGTCCAAAAAGTATCTCATAAATCTGATAGTTTTCCAGTAGAGCCAGCTCCAGAACTAAAGCAACGCAATCAAATTGGAGCGAATGATTTACCACTAGACGGAGATGGCAAAATTCGTCGAGGTTTGCTGTACGCAGGTTTGAAGGATGGCAACTCCCTCGAAAGCTTCGGGTTGAAATTAGCATTATTGTACTTAAAAGCAGAGGGCATTACTGAAAAACCAGCAGCAACGAATCCGAACTTCTTGCAATTAGGTAAGGGGATTTTTCCGACTTTTGAAGCTAATGATGGTGGTTACATCGGGGCAGATGCAAGCAGCTACCAAGTGCTATTGAACTACCGAGGCCCAATTAATCGGTTCCCAAAATTGTCTATCAATGATGTTTTAGAGAACCGCATCTCACCAGGCTTGATGCAGGGAAAGATAGTTTTAATTGGTTCAACCGCTGAGAGTTTGAAGGATCTGTTTTGGACACCTTACAGCAGTAATCTGTTCAATGCTCCTGAACGAATGGCTGGTGTAGCAATTCATGCCAATTTGATTAGTCAAATTTTGAGTTCAGCTTTGGAGGGTCGCCCACAGATTAAGCCTTTACCAGAACCAATAGAGTGGTTGTGGATTTTATTCTGGTCAATTGTGGGTGCTACTTTGTGTTGGCAACAGCGACATAGTAGTAGTGACAAACGAAAATTGTCTTTAATTGCTAATAGTACAGGCGGTATTTTTGTGGCAGGCGGGTGTTTAGTGGGCACGAGTTATGTAGCATTTCTTTGTGCTTGGTGGTTTCCTGTAGTGCCACCACTTCTAGCTTTAACAGGATCTGCGATCGCCGTTACCCAGTATATTGCCCGTAGTGCTGCCGAAATGCGTCGCACCTTTGGTCGCTATGTGACAGATGAAGTGGTTGCCAATCTACTAGAAACTCCTTCAGGTCTGAAACTAGGCGGAGAACGCAAAAAAGTCACAGTTCTTATGTCTGATTTAAGGGGATTTTCCGCCGTATCAGAAAGATTAGCACCAGAACAAGTGGTAGCAATCCTTAATGTTTATCTGGGAGCTATGGCAGATGTCATTAATCAGTACAACGGTACGATTAATGAGTTTATTGGCGATGGCATCTTTGTGATGTTTGGTGCGCCTGTGAGCCGTGAAGATGATTCTCAAAGAGCGATCGCCTGCGCTATTGCGATGCAGTTGGCAATGAAACCTGTAAATGAGCATAATCAGCAAATGAATTTACCAACTCTCGAAATGGGGATTGGTATTCATACAGGCGAGGTTGTAGCCGGAAATGTCGGCTCGCAAAAACGTGCTAAATATTCAGTTGTTGGCAGCCATGTTAACCTAACTGCTCGCATTGAATCCTATACAGTGGGTGGTCAAATTTTGATTTCTGAGGAAACCTTGAAAGACGCCAACATTGACCTCAGAATCAATGGAGAATTACGGGTAGAACCTAAGGGTATAAAAGCTCCAATTACTATCTATGATATTGGTGGTATTGGCGGTAATTATAATCTTTTATTGCCTAAAGATGATGATATAATGATGAGTTTGAGCCAAGAAATACCGCTAGAATATACTATTTTGGAAGGTAAACATGCAGTAGGAACTGTATTTTTGGGTAAACTTGTTTGTTTATCAGAAAATGGAGGACAATTACAATCAGACCATTCACTCGAACCTTTAACTAATATCAAAATCAAGCTATTAAATGCACCAGAAATTACTCCTGGAGATGGCGATCTTTACGCCAAAGTGATCAAAAAATCTACTGTGGATAAACATCATTTTCTAATTCGTTTTACAGCAGTTCCGCCAAAGGTAACTCAAATACTCGATACATTCCGCCAGCATGGATGTAATATTGATAGTTTTCAAGGTTGAAATTTTTTTAGGAAAAACTGTATAGCTTTATATAATCTAGGGCAAATGCATCTAAATTACTCTTGACTACAACCAGGATTAATAATCAACGCTTATAATTAGTATTTCTCACTTGGTTTAATTTCCAAAACTCAAAGCGAGTGTCTAAACCTTGAGTAATAAACATCGATTAATGAGAGTACTTTAGATTATTTTGAGAATATACTGTTCTTGTTGACATGATGCGGTTGTCCTGGTGAAAGGTGCAACCTGTGAACGTTAGCCCTACTTTAACTGCAAATCTTTTTGGATTATATAATTATGAAATTTGCTTTCTCTAAATATTCTTTATTAGCTTATGGATCATCTATTTTGCTACTAGGTTTTTTGCTATCATTAGTTGCACAAATACCAGCTTCTAATGCCTCTACTGAGTGCCAAACTCCTATGCCACAACGCCTTAATACAATAGACGACTTCATAAGCATGGGACACTTTCAAGAAGACTGCCAAAAAGACTCACTTGCTGCTGTTTCTTCTTTCACGCAGGCAATTCGGCTAAATTCTAAAGCTGAGAAACCCTATTATAATCGTGCCAATGCTTACTATGCACTTGGGAATTATCAAGCAGCAGTGGCAGACTATACTGAAGTAATTAGGCAAAATACAGGTAAGTTTGGTTATAGTAGTGCTGCATACTGGAACAGGGCTAGGGCTTATCAACAGTTAGGCGAAAAACAGAAAGCGATTTCAGATTTAACTCAATTAATTGGTGGTAGTAGTCTCAATGCTGACGAGTACTTATTAAGAGGTAATCTTTACAAGGATTTAGGGAATAAAGAAAGTGCGACGGCAGATTACAAAGCAGCAGAAAAACTTTTACAGCAATATTTAAATGGAAATTTCGGAACTGGCATGATGGATGCTAGATATCAAGAGATGTTAGAGAAAGTCAGAAATGAATTATCTCAACTAACTTCTTAACTAAAATAGGCTATCGGGTGTGTGGTCAGGGCAAAGGAGTATGTCAATAAAAGAAGTCTATTTTCAATAGACCTGTCCGAAATAATGTATTAAATCCTGCTGGCTGCTAAAGATTAAGGCATAGATGCTCTGCGGCTTGCCCTAGGCAAGCACAAAGTATGGCATCAAAAAAGAAGGATTGGTTGGTTTGACAAGAGGGTTTATGTATGCAGGTAGCCCCAGAGCGATACTAAGTTTGTGGAGTGTGGATGATGAGGCTACTTCGGAACTGATGAAGAAGTTTTATAGCTTTATGTTGCAAGATGCTTTAAACCAGCAGCGGCGCTGCGAGCAAACTCGAAATGTGGTGCAAACCCAACTATCAATCACCCTATTTCTGGGCTGCTTTCACTCTTCAAGGCGAGTCTAAGCAAGGTGGTCTAGAATTGGACAATATGTATAATTAGCTGCTTGCAAAAGTCAATTTTTTGAAACAACCACAGATAAACACCGATAAATATATAAGTGTATCTGTCATTCCAAATAATAAGTTAGGATTTTTGCAAAATGTATAGGAAACGCGATTTTTCGCTCAAAAATATAGTTATAACGAAAACAAGGAAGTGCGACTTGATGCAAAAGCAACTGCTATCAACTTTTAGCCATCGTAGTCTTGCTCTCTTTGTCAGCATGATTTTGTTGTCGTCTGTTGGGATGACGGCTAGGGCAATAAGTGTAGAAATAGCCCAAAAACCAACGACTGCTCCGCAAAATCTCAGCCCTAGTCAACAAAAAGCATACGCACAGGCAAAGCAACTAATACAAGAAGGAGACAAACTCTTAGAGGAACGAACGGCCACATCTCAAAAGCAGGCTCTTGCTAAATATTTGGAAGCATTGAAAATTTGGCGCGAAATAGGTAATCGCTTTGAAGAAGCTTCTGCACTTTCTGGTATCGGCACTCTCTACTTTCTCCAAAGCGACAACCAAAAAGCACTCGAATATTATAATCAGGCATTAGTCATTAGACGCGAACTCAAAGACCGATTTCGGGAAGCTCTCATGCTTCAGTCTATTGCTGAGGCATACTCTAATTTAAGAGACGCCCAAAAAGCGTTGGAATATTACAACCAAGCTCTGCCAATATTGCGTACTGAGAAACAACCTTATTTTGAGGCTGCTACGCTTGTCGGTATTGGTAGAGTATATTTTAATATCGGCGAAACTAAAAAAGCGTTGGACTATTACAATCAAGCCTTGGTAATTCAACGTGCGACTAATAATCTTGGTGGACAAGTTGACGTTCTTCAGATAATTGGTAGAGTCTATACTCAATACGGTGAGCCTCAAAAAGCATTAGAGGCATTCAATCAAGCGCTAGAAATTCACCGTCAACAAAAGAATCTAGTCGGACAAAGCGAAATCCTCACTGCCATTGGCACTCTCTACTTTTCATTAGGCAACAATCAAAACGCAAGAGAATACTTCAAGCAAGCCTTAGAAATACAGCAACGATTACCACAGCCTGATTTAAGCAGCCAAGCGGTAACGTTTATGAGTTTAGGGCTTACCTACTTGGCTGTAGACGATTATCAAAAGGCACTGGATTATTTAAACCAATCGCGATCGCTCATGCAAAAGTTAGGAAACCGCTATGCAGAAGCCGATATCCTCACACAAATCAGCTTAGTCTACGATAGATTGGGGCAAAAGCAGCAAGCCCTCGACTCATTAAACGAAGCATTAACACTACAGCGTACTCATAAAGACCCCTCCAGAGAAGCCTTCACACTGAACAGTATCGCTGCTATTTATGCTTCATTCGGAGATTATCAAAAAGCGCTTGATTTTTACAACCAAGCGCTTACTCTCCAGCGTCAAGTGCGCGATCTTTTGGGAGAAGCGGGTACATTGAGCTATATTGCTAAACTCTATCAATCCTTGGGTGATTATAAATTAAGTATTGAAACTTCCAAGCAAGCGCTGGAGAAATTTCGTACTATAGGCGATCGCAGCAAGGTTGCCCAAACCCTTGATGAAATTGGTGGCGTTTATCGAGCAGCAGAAGAGCTGCAACAAGCATTAGACTACTATAATCAAGCACTGCAACTGTGGCGTGAACAGGGGGCAGTATTTCAAGAATTCGCTACACTCACAGGCATGATTAGGGTTTATGAATCATTAAAAGATTACCCCAAGGCGCTGGAGACTGCTAATCAAGCACTTTCATTATCACGGAAACAACAAAGCAGCTTTAGTGAAGCTTCTGCCCTCGGTTACTTAGGCAGAGTCTACTTAGCTTCGGGTGATTACCAAAAATCTCTCGATTTCTCTACTCAAGCAGCCTCTAAGTTTCAGAAGTTGAATATTCCTATTGCTGAAGCCAACACTCTGCGTAATATAGGCAAAGTCTACAATTCATTGAAGCAGCCCCAGCAAGCAATTGAGACTTATAATCAGGAATTAAAGCTGCTGCGGCAGTTGGGCGATCGCACCGGCGAAGCGGAAACAGTATATAACATGGCAATAACTGAACGCGATCGCAATAACCTTGAGGCTGCCCGTACTCAAATAGAAACAGCAATCAAAATCGTTGAAGATATCCGCACCAGAGTCACTAGCCAAGACTTGCGAACTTCGTACTTTGCCTCAGTCCAGAAGTATTACGAATTCTACATCGACTTATTGATGAGGCTGCACAAACAGCAACCATCCAAAGGATACGACGCCCTAGCGCTGCAAGCCAGCGAACGCGCCCGCGCCCGTAGCCTGTTAGATTTGCTCTCTGAAGCTAATGCAGATATTCGCCAAGGCATAGATCCAAAGTTGCTCACAGCAGAAAAAAGCTTACAGCAACAACTTGATGCCCTAGAAAAACGCCGACTCAAACTTTTAAGTGGCGAACACAACAAAGCACAGGCCCAAGCCATAGAAAAAGAAGTTGAAGCACTACTAGAGCAGTATCGGCAACTCCAGGCAAAAATTAGAGCCACCAGTCCCCGTTATGCAGCGCTGACACAACCGCAGCCGCTATCACTCAAGCAAATTCAGTCTTCAGTACTCGATGACAACACCCTGCTATTAGAGTATTCTCTAGGAGAAGAACGCAGCTACCTGTGGGCAATCACCAAAAACAGCATCAGCAGCTACGAACTGCCTAAACGTGCAGAAATTGAAGCCGCAGTACAACAATTCCGTAAAGTCTTAGTCTCACCGATTTCCAAGACCAAACCATCCACAGCCGCCAATACGCTATCACAACTGATACTCGCACCAGTAGCCCAACAATTAAGACAGCGCCGCTTAGTCATCGTTGGCGATGGGGCATTGCAGTATGTGCCATTTGCCGCTCTCAACACACCACAGCCACAAGCTAGTAGCAGCTATCAGCCATTAGCAATCAATCACGAAATCATCACTTTGCCTTCAGCTTCGACGTTAGCCGTTCTCCGCCAAGAACTAGCAGGGCGCAAAACAGCACCCAAGGCACTAGCTGTCATTGCCGACCCCATTTTTTCGCAGAACGATGAACGGGTGAAAAGACGACCAACAAATCAACAAAATACCCAAATCGCTCAAAATCTAGAACAACAACAACTAGCGCGTTCAGCTAGAGAAGCAGACATTACCTTTGAGCGTTTACCATTTACCCGCCAAGAAGCTGAAACAATTCTCTCTTTAGTGCCAGCAAAAGAGCGCAAACAAGCCTTTGACTTTGCTGCCAATCGTGATATTGCTACCAATGTGGAGTTGAGCCAATATCGAATAGTACATTTTGCCACCCACGGCATCCTCAATAGTAAGCATCCAGAACTATCAGGGGTGGTGCTATCGTTATTTGATGAAACTGGTAAGGCACAAAATGGTTTTTTGCGTCTACATGATGTTTTCAACCTCAAACTACCAGCAGAACTAGTAGTACTAAGTGCATGTGAGACTGGGTTGGGGGAGGAAGTCAAAGGAGAAGGATTGATTGGCTTAACTAGAGGGTTTATGTATGCGGGTAGCCCCAGAGTGCTGGTGAGTTTGTGGAGTGTAGATGATGAAGCTACCTCTGAACTGATGAAGCAATTTTACAGCAAAATGTTGCAAGGCGGCTTAAAGCCTGCGGCGGCACTGCGGGCGGCACAACTCGAAATGTGGCGCAATCCCAACTATCAATCACCCTATTTCTGGGCTGCTTTCACTCTCCAAGGTGACTGGAAATGAGATAAGTAATTGGGTGCAGGGAGTTTTGTGATTTATCAAATACTCCCTTCCTTTTTGATCTACCTATCAAAGCGATCGCTAGAAGCTAAACGTCGTTCTCAACCCACCAATTACAATATCTTGGTTATCTGCATCCTGGTTGGGTGCTGTAATCCAAGTTAGA
Organism: Mojavia sp.; assembly: GCF_059505145.1. NCBI lineage: Bacteria > Bacillati > Cyanobacteriota > Cyanophyceae > Nostocales > Nostocaceae > Mojavia > Mojavia sp. The sequence goes on along the minus strand of NZ_JCACKA010000078.1, from coordinate 73,372 downwards.
GAGGGTGTGATTGAAATCTTTTCTGAAACTCTATGTGCATAGTAAGCTTCGATATGCAGCGATGTATCATTTTTAAACGGTGCATAGGGGATATTACTTCTTACACCTGTAAGGGTAGGCTCCATACCTACAATTAATCCTCCGTGATTCCCTTTTCTAAACAGATCGGGAAAAGCAGCTTGAATCGAGTAAGTCCAAATATCGGCATCTCCTGTGCCCAACAGTCTAGCTTTGATGAGGTTAGCCCAACCGCCAATCGCCACTTTGGGGCTAAGGGCGAAGTAACCGCCAAGCGAATAAGCATTAGTAGTTACAGCAGATGCGTTATCAAACAGAACACCAGCATCATCAAAGCGATTTGCTAAGGCAGTACCGACAAAGCCATTTCCTCTAAAACCTTGGCCATTATTAAAGCCAAAGTTACCAGGGTAAAAGTAACCGTGCTGATATACAAATTGCAAGAATAACCCAGGATTGGGATTATAGTTTATCTGTGCGGAAGCTACGTATTCTCCGTTGAACAATCCTCCAAAACTTGAGTTGTCCCCGAAGGTTGCCAAGTAGCTCAAATTTATTACTGTCGAGTCTAGAACTTTATAGTTGAGTCCAACCCCCGAACCCGCCCCTATGAGAAAAATCGGTGGTGCTTCAGCAAAGCTACCTACAGGGCCAACACCACTTACATAGTAAGGAGCAAATCTAGGAAGCGAAATTGGACTAAAACGATATCGGTTACCAGCGACAAGATTGACGGTTAAATTATCACTTAAGGGAAATTGATAATCTAAAGTGATGATTCGGAAGTTATTGCCGAGATCGCCCGCACTGGAAGCATTGCTTGCACCTTCCCTTGTCCCACCAACATTTCTGCCATTATTATTGGGTGCTGTCTCAGCGAAAGTAGTGTTTGTAGTGCCTATACCTGTTACTAACAAATCCCGACCAGTAAAGCTAGTCAAAAATCCGAGAAAAGTGAGATATTGAATATTCGCTTGGGCATTCTCGTCTCCTGAAAAATAGGCATTAGTCTGCACTATGGTATTACCAAAAAGTTTGGTAGTAAGCGAGAATTGATTTGCTTCCAACTCGCTAGTGCGTGCTTCTAGGGCGTCCACACGACCGCGCAAGGTTGCCAGTTCTGTAGAAAACTCTTCTTGTAAGCGCCTTAAGGATGTGAGATCTTCTTTTGTAACTAGGTCAGTAATAGCTGTAGCGATCAGTTCATTTATCCGATCTAAACAAGCATTCAACCCAGCGGCAAATTCATAACGAGTCAAAGCACGATTGCCACGGAATGTGCCATTGGGATAACCTGCAATACAGCCATAGCGCTCAACCAGAGATTGCAAAGCTTGAAATGCCCAGTCTGTCGGCTGTACGTCAGAAAACTGAGCAACACTATTAATTTGCCCTAAACTTTCGTCAGTGCTGGTGTTCTCTTCGTCAAAGTCTGAGTTTGGCTTGACGACATTATCGGAATACGAGTTAACAGGAGCAGAACTATTTGGCGACCACTCCACTTGACTGGTGTCTGCTAGATTTAGAGTCGATGGAGTATGGGAAGGTTTTTGAGTAGATTGGTTAAAAAAATTAACAGAAGTCGGGAGCGTTTTTGTAGTTAGCGGATTTATATCAGGAATTTTAGGTTTTATGAGGCTTGAGTCGGTAACAATTTGCAGTTCTTGACTGAGAAATTTTGGAGATGAATTTGCTTGAGGTACGGTTGAACTATCTGTGATTGTTGCCTGAGAGGGACTAACATTGATAATTAACGATGAAGTAGCGATCGCAGCGACTTTCACAATTGGAGTAGTCAATAATTTTTTTAATTCAAACATTTTCTTTCTCCCACGCCACACATTAAACGCACTGTAATCCGAAAACCAACTTTATACTGTAAACCTTTAGGCTGGCAGCAGTACATAAGTATAATTATTTGCTTTTATTTCTAAAGAACTACTAAAGGGGTTCGGAAATCACTGGCTTAATAACTTTCAAAAAGTTATCCTTATGCCAAATGCCGAACCCCTTAGTGATTAATTATGTACTAGAACTACGCTAGACTCAAATTAACTCGCACAATTACATCATTGTGATCTTTATCACCACCACCAGCTAGATCCTCAAAGCCAAAGATGTTATTGCCTAACATCCGAATGTGATCTACCTTGTCTGAGTTAGCTCCCAAGAATGGAAAGTAAACAGACGGATCGTTATTGGAATTACTGTCTAGTATGGCATCCGGTCTGCCATCAACAATTAGAAATGGCACGAAGATACCACCAGGTGTAAAACTTCCATTGTAAGTCGCCGTACCTTGGTTATTTACTGCTAAGTCAATACCCGCAACACGACCACGAACAGCTGCTTGAGTATAACCAGCCTGCCCTGGGAGGATATCTGCTTGCCCATCGTTATTCGTGTCAATGCCACCGTCTTCATCAACTGTTTGATAAAAGCCGACAAAGTTATTAAAGACCGCTTCCCTGTTGACAACAAACTCAGCTTTTACAAGTTGTGTAACGCCTCGAAAATCCAGCTGTTCTCCGTGTGGCTTGCCTTGCAAACTTGTACCTAAAGTTAAAGAATCATTTGTGGATTGAATTTTTACCACCAGATCCTTAAATTCGGTACTGTTATTGCTACCATCCTTCCAAGCAAGGGAGAAACTATCATCACCCAAGTCTGCAATTTTAACTGTGGAAACGTCAGCAAATAGTACCTCTGTTGTGGAGGTGACTCCAGATATCACCGCAGCACTGGAGCTATTGCGTACCAAGTAGAACCGCAAGTAATCACCGGAGTTAAATTCCAGCAGACGTGTGAGATTCTCGCTACTAAAGCCATTAGGAGAATTAGCGATCGCAGACAAAATCTCCTTGCTTCTTGCTAAAGCTGCTTGAGTATAACCTGATGTACCAGGAGCAATACCGTTGATTGTACCTTGAGCATCGTCAACAACAAAAACTCCTAGTTCATTCACCAAATTAGAACTACGTCCATTGAGAGTTATTTTGAGCTTGGCCTTAATGGAGTTACTTGAGATGGTAAATACATCATTGTCAGCGTTCTTTTTCAGCTTAGGCATTGCTGAACCTGTAGCAAGTGCAAACGACTCTGGTTTATTTTCATCTCCTAAATGAATTATCCCATACTCACCATTCTGTTTGCGCGTAAACAGAACAGGTTCACCCTTGGGTAAATCGAGCAAATCGGCAAAACTGCCAACAATCTCTTGAGTGTTGCCAGTAGGAGTTAATGATACTTCTAGGCGAACTTCCTCAGCTGTATCAGTACCACTTTCATGAGTTCCTTCATCATGACTATGCCCTCCTCCCAGATAAGTAAACACCTGAATTTGCTCTTTACCAGCAGGTACAGAACCTTTGGCAATAGTAGTAATGTTGGCGTTATTGGTTTGGGTAGTAAAACCATTTGGTTCGTCTGGTCTTTGGAGGATATAACCAGATGTTACATCTACCTCTCCTGTATAGCTAGTACCATAGGGCTGGAATTCTTTAGATAGCAGCGCTGTATCATGTGCTGTGTCTTTGCCAACTAAAGTACCTTTTTCATTAATTAATTTGCCATCGTAGAGTTCTACTAATCCGCGTCCACCAATGCCTTGAGCAACTATGATGTCGTCATAGTTGTCTCCATTGACATCGCCAAGTGCTAGGTTAATCTTGCCCTTGAAGACTTCATGGTGGAATGGGTTAATACGCACTTTCAGCTGGTAATCTTTACCACTGTAGATCTCAATGATTGGTGCAACTCCACCGCCTAAACCAGCAACTATATCTGCAAAGCCATCGCCATCAATGTCACCAGATGCGACTGAGGCAACTTGATCGGTTGTCGCAGCAATATCTTGAAAAGGATTGAACTCTTTAATCAGTAAGTCTTTGTCATTACCATTGAGATTGGTTTGGGGCTTGGTTTGTAAAGTGCCGTTTAGAGAAAGTGTTCCGACGTAGGGGGCTAGATTAGGCTCTGTTTGGGGATTAGTAAAGCGTCCTTTTTCGATAAAGGAGAGTTCGCCAGTAGCATCTTGGAATTTACCATCCCCACCTGTAATTTTGATACTACCTTTGTTGTCTACTGTGAAGTCTGGATTAATTTTACCTTGGGCGCTTTCTGTACCAAACAGCTTTCCACCGTTATTTCCTTTGAATTCAAAGGTTTTTGTTTGCAAAGTTGGGTCTGTTTCACCTAATACTTTTGGGTCTGAATTGGCAGTGAATTCACCTGTAGACGGATTCCTCTTCAAGTAGGTTGACCCTTCCAGATCAGTCAATTGATAAGATGCTTGAGTATCTTTCCCAAAAACATCTGCCCGAGCTAAATCAGGTTTTAATTCCGCGCCACCGTTACCTAATTCATATTCGGCATTAATGTGTAATTTGCCTTCCTGAGCTTCAATTAGTCTCTTGCCATCAAATACCTTAATAGTGAACTTATCAGTAGACTTCTCTAAGGAACTCTGTATTGTGATGACATCAGTAACGTTATCAGTTACATTCTTATTCTCTTCATCTTTGCGCCCTTTGTAACCAACATCAGCAATTGCGACGTCTATCCCTTTCTTGAAGGATTTACCATAAGGCGTCAGATTAATACTTTGATTGTTGGCTGCGAACAAATTATTCGCTCTAAATAAGTCTATTTGTCCACCATCATTTGAACCTAGACCTAACCAAATGTTTTTTGTATTAAGGATAGGCCTAACAACCATCATCATTCCTGCATCTTCATGGAAGAGAATGTGACAGTGGTTCACATAGCTGCCAGGAAAGTCCTCAAACTTCATGAGGATTTTGACTTCTGACGCTTTACCTTTAGCAGGGTCATCAGTTTGAATATTGAATGGTGTACCGTAGGGGTTTTCTGGTGTAGCAGTGCCATCAATATAGGCAGGTGGTAGCGCGATCGTGTCACTTAAAACCCTAGCAAGGTAGGTGCCATCTATATCATCAACCGAAATACCATTAATTGATAAGACAGTAAAATCATTCTGGTGAATGTGAAATGGATGCCATTCTGACAAAGGAATATTTGCATCTGGCGGCAAATTCGGATTTGGCAATCCAGATCTATTAACAATATTCCAGATCTCTGTCGTGCCCAGCATGGGCATAGCTAGCGGAGTCATACCCCCACCAGGCTCTGTGGAAAAATACCTACCATTAATGGTATAAGTTCCCTCAAAGCTTTCTACTTCCGTGTCTCTGGGAAAATTACCTTCGAGTAGCGCACCACCTATATTTGCGTCCCAAATATAAGTTCTTTCTCGATCAAACTCTCCTGCTTGCGCTTTGTTTACAAGGTCATTAATCTTTTGACTCTGCTCAACTAGTGTGTTGTAAGGTTCAGGAAAAGCCCCTTGAGGAATTGGATCTCCAGCGACTTCAACTGTTGCTAAAACTTGAGATCCCCAAATTAAGTGGCCATCTTGAAATCCCCGGTCTTTAGTTAACGTTGGAGCGTTCTCACCCAAAAGCTCTTCTGTACCATTGGAAAGGAAATAATATTTACCTGGTTTATCAAACCAATGTTGTACCGCTAAACGAGAGCCAGGATTCAGGACTGGAAGCTCTGTTACTTGTCTTCTAACATTAGTAACTACACCAGCAGCATCACCATCAATAGCCACCAAGCTAACTGTTTGGGGAACCAACTTCGTCCCATCGTCGTATAGCAGTTGAATTACATGGAAAGTATTCGTACTCATGTTGGCGAATGAAAACAAGTCCCATTCACCAGTTTTCAGGTCTATAGTTGGGTTGTATTGTCCATTGACAGTATGAATAACGTTTTCTACAGGTGTGATTAAACCACCACTACCGTATTCGGGGCTAAAAGTTGCCGGATCTCCTGTGGGTTTGTCTGATTTGTATAATCCAGGCTTGGCGTTAAACCCTGCAAAAGGAGCATCAGAAAGTTCATAAACTTTCTGACCATTTTCCTCCGCCAGTACTTGCACAGGGGTACCCGCAGGAACTTTGAGATTTGGATCTGGGCTTGTATTTAGAGGGTCGTTCGGACTTGGAGATCTAAGTACTTGCTGGATTCCAAAACTATTAATAGCCATATTGAAATATGGCCTCGTTGTGGGATTATATTTATCCAGATCTGGGAGGTTATAAGGAGGGTTAACAGCTAAAAGTCCACCCAGCCCTGAATTAACTTGCTCATTGGTTCTTCCGTGCAGGTGGGGATGGTACCAGTCAAGTCCGATAAAGTGATTGTCTGGAATTTCTACACTTATATCCCTAGTTTCGCCTGGTTTAACGCCAACAAGAACATTATCACCATCTCCTAAAGGTGAGACATGCAGCCCATGGGTATGTAAGTTACTTGTCTGAGTTAAATCATTCTCAAGTTTAATTTTGAGCGTGTCTCCAGGCTCTGTAATCAGCATTGGCCCTGGAATTAGACCGTTATATCCTCGGAGAATCTCATAGGGTGTTTTTTCGTTATTCAGCCAGGGAATTATCCCATCTCCTGATTTGACAATCCCAAATCCATCAATCTGAGTCTGGAGCAAGTCCGACATTTTCAGGGTGACGTTCAGTTCTTTATCTGGCCCCCAACTCGAATAATAACTACCAGTTGCACCCTGTTCATTAAATTGACCATTTTTATAGTTTTGATGATCCTTTTGCCAATCTATAAAAGGGTCTTTAAAAACAACTTTCTGGTCAGGATGAGGTAATACTTTTAAATAACCCGCCGCATCAAATCCTTGGCTCCAACTATCAAAATTACTTTTACCAATGACATATGCATTCTGTAATGTGGGATTAGCCATTATGGAACTGTCTCCTTTCACAACTATTAATAGGAAATTGGGGCAACATTACTTAGGGTAGTGTTGTCCTCATATCAACAGCATTTTTTGCTATTAAATCAAAAGTTTCTCATTACTTTCATAGGGTATAAGAAAGCTGAGAAAAACATATATTAATTTATCATTCCTTTAATTCAATAGCTATATTTTAGCGTGTCACTTATTCACTCAATAGATTTTTAATACTCCCTTAAATAAACTTTGCCAATCCTTCATTAAAAAGTTTAAAGTTTAATTTGTTTTTTATGATTAGCAGAGCAAGCTAGTAAGGCAAAATGTGGAAATTACTTAAATAATCCACATTTGGACAATTATTTGCTTAAAAACCTTTTTATCAAATCATTTATGCTTAATAACTTTGAAAAAAGAATAATTTTAGTAGCGTGTCTACCCAAATTGTTGGGTTGGCTGTAGATGAAAGCTATACTAACCAACAGTTTCTAACTTTGAACAAATATTTTGAGTTGGCGTGCTAGTAGTGGTTAATCTCATTAGTTTTGATGGGTTAATGTACCATCGCAACCCTGTAGAGAAGTTGCAGGCAACGTCTCTACATACTCAAATACTCCTGCTCGGTTGATTTACCTTACAGGAAGCCGTACAAAATGCGTCTACGTCTCTCAATCTTCCCCTAAAACTAAATAGATAAAAGTATTTTAAAATCAGGTTAAAATCAAGTTCTTACATTTTTTCTGATAAAAGTGACAAAAGCGAGATTATCTTACATTCTGCATAAGCAAATATACTTTAAAATAATGCTCTAAGCAAGTTTTTCCGTCAAGTCAAAAATATATTTTGAAAACACTTTCAAAATCAATGATAGCAAAGGTTAAACACTTTGCTCGCCCATATAAAAAATAATAGTTAATTTAATAGCAATTGACAAACTTATTAATTGAAAGTAGTGTCAATTAGCCTAACTTTGGCAGTAACTTGACATACGTAGACATCTAAAACCTTGTCGAATCAGACATTGCTTTTGCATGATATTAACTTGACAGATTTCAGAGATTATATTGCCCAGTTATTAAAACAAACTAACACTTTAAGTGCCACCTGCAGAAGATAAGAGCATTTAGCATTCAGCTTTATTTGCTTTAATGTCTCAACTTCCTCAATCAAACGAGTGTGCAGTAAGTAGTATGATTTATGTGTAAATATCTTCATTGCCATTTGGCATCTGAATAATATTTCTAACTACGAGCTTATTTGTTAAGTTTTTAGGCTTCAAGCAAAGTTATTTAGCCACAAATCTTTATATTGATGAACTTACTGGAATGCTGCTGTTGCATTGCAGGCACACGTAGCATAAAGTTAACAAATTTTTAACTTTTGTTATCGATAAAATTAAGTTGTTTCTTTTTTAGCTCTTTAATTACTGAATATTGTTGAGTTTTATACTCATAGCATATTTATTTTTTAAAGTAAAGTATAAATTGAATGGACTTTAGCTAAATATATGATACAAATTATAAAATTCTTTTACTAGTATTCAAAATAACTAAGTAAAGCATTCAAGGTGAATTGGCTGTAAATTACTCAAAGGCTTTAATAAAAGAAGGGTGCTGCTTTTACATATCGTTTGATATTGTGCATAATTTGAGAATCTTGCCCTTTAAGTTCGCTATTTGATTTGAGCAATATACTTCCATTCTCGCTTCATCTGGAGAAATTTTTTCTCAAAAATGTTTATACTCTGCTGTCAGAGCTTTTCCCAAATCAAGCTAGTTTTTGCAACACAGCCAGAATTGCACCAACTCAGCATTTTTGCTCAGAAAGATAAAGTGATTTTTAATACCATTAAATAAAAATATGCAGGTTTTACAACCTGCATAAATTATAAATATCAGTATAATCACTAGATTATTTTTTAGTGGTTGTTAGGTAGCATAGTATACAATACCAAGTCTATACATTATTCACTATCAGGGAAATGTATGCGAATAAGCTCAAATTCTAATAATAACTTGGTTTATTACTGTGTTGCATAGTCTATATGCATATAACTAGGATATTGTAGAAGGTTGATTTATAAAGTAAATCTTAAGTCTGTAAATTGATTGAATAGAGTGTAATCCACTAGTTAAGGCAGCGAACCATACTGTTTGACCTGGCAGAATACAAATGATTTATTATGCTTGGACGTGTCCGATTAATTTTACGGAAATTTAATTTTTAATTTATAAATGGCTTCTAAAGCAAGAACTGCATATCCTTACATATCCTTATGTAAAAAGTTATTAAATTAACGACTATGGGAAAATAGAATCATGCCAATATTTGCTAAGAGACATACATGCTCAAAAATTGCAAACACACTTTTCCGGGTTTATGCTGAATACTGGCTGGATGCTGATTACAGCTGACTTGCAAATATAATTGAGAATTCAATAGTCAGAATATTGGTTAGCATCTGCTACACCCGGACTTTTGACTAGTGAATCAGAAATTTTCATGCTTGGCAGTGTATACAGTTCATGTGTGACTACTTAGAAGATTAGGGAAAAGTCAGGCAATGAAATACGAAAATGCGGTTTTGGATGACAAAGAACTTCAAGAAAATCTAAAACGAATTAATCCTAAGTTTGGTGATTTTGTAACTCGGGTAGCAGGTGAAGCTTGGGGGTTGCCGTTAATTGACCAAAAAACTAAGGCTCTTATAACGATCGCTGTTGATGTAGTCAATCAGGATCACGTAGGCCCGGGTAATCCTTTTGGAGCTCATGTTAATATGGCTCTTCAGCAAGGGGCGACTCGTGAGGAAATTGAAGAGCTGCTATTGTTCTTGTGTGTTTATGCAGGTTTCAATAAGGTGGCTGGCTGTTTTGGCGCTCTCAGTGAAGTATTGAATACATCTTCATAAAATATTTTTTATATTTTCCGAAATCAGCAAATACCGAGGTGTATTGCAAGATAGTGACTGAGAGAGAAATATGCAGAGATCGAGAAGACATTATTAGCTTGATATCACCCTTATAAAAAATCGTAATTCCTTGATTCATGAAAGGAAAGACGATAGTGCAAATGAGGAATCTGCAAAGGTTTCAAAAGTTTAAGGGTCTAGCAAATATAGTGCCTTCATTAGGATAATGCCAAAAAAAACCAGATCAAACGTTTGTAAATTTGAGGATCATAGGAAATAGTGTTTCTTTAGATCCATCTAAGGTAGCGATCGCCACTAGTCGGTCTCTACCCAAAAACAGAAGAATCTCTTGATATTGATCAGTGGTGATAGTTGTAGCTAAATACTAGCCACTTCCATCAAGAATTTGATGTTTTTCAGGTAAATAATCTTTTCTGAAGCTTCTACGTTATGTAGCGGTTGGAATCAAAAACCTTAGTTTTAGCTAAAAGTTAAGCTTGTATTTACCCAAAATGACATAACTAGAGTGTTACATCAAGGGAGATTAATATAGTGTGGGCAAAGGACAGCAAGCATGGTTTCAACAATAAATAAGGCAACAAAGGTTGATTATTCAGCACGGGATCATAAAGGCAAAGTAGCCTTCTACGTCCTCTTGTGGAAACGCCAAGGAATCTCCTTAGAACTTTTTGACGACTATTGGAGAGATGTACATGGCCCAGTCTGTGCCAGACTACCTGGTCAGTATCAATACTGGCAGTTTCATGTGGCGCATAACGAAGGGGGTCTGTGGCCGGAAATCGCAGGTTTAGATTATAAATGGGACACAGAAGATAACTTTGATGGCATTGCAGAATTAACCTTCGAGAGTGAAGCAGACCGCGAAACATGGTTCAAAGCGTCAGCTATTTTGATGGATGACGAACACAATTTGTTCCGCAAAGCGATAGGCTACAACACCAGTCCGGGTAATTCCATCACCTATGTAGACCGGATTCCCACAGGCGACCCCAACGGTGAAGTTGGAGCCATCAAATTCCATGTGCTGGTCAAAAAAGCTGATGGCGTTAGTGATGAAGCTTTTCGTCGTTATTTAACTGAGACTTTTGCTCCGGTTTTCAGCAGCAGTGATTCGCTACTCAAATTGCGTTTGCATCTATTTGAAGAAGTAGACAATTCTCGTCCAGATGCAGCCGGAGTCAGCCACTACGAGCCACCAGCCAAGCAATATCATGCGGCTTATGAAATTGCTTTTGCAAATCATCTAGAAAGAGAGAAGTTTTTTGCTTCTTCTGAGTATGCGATCGCTACTAAAGATGCCGCAAAATACATCAAACAAATCCAACCCTTTCCCGAAAGAAACGCTTACACCTTTGTATACAACTCTCAGATGACCTTAGCTGGTCAACGGAGTTCCTCAGTAGCAGGACTGATCACAGAAATTGGCGCAGTTAATCAGATTAAGGAGGATATAGAATCTCTCATGCTCAATTACAATCTCTTCGCCCCACAAACCAATGGCCATGCTTCTGCTCAAACAACTCAAAGCAAGCCAACATCAACGAAAAAACGCACCAATTATTACGAAGGTTTGTCAGCTGACTATTCACGTCCAGGGCTAGTTAGCTCCTATGTGGCGAAGAAACTGATCGAGGATGCTGAAAAAATTATCACCCTCAAAGAACCAAAGTTGCCGGAAATTGGCCCTAACTACACTCTCGAACAAATTGAAAGAGAAAACAGAGAGTGGTGGCCTACTCATTGTGAAGCATTGAGACAAGGACGAGGCGATATCTTGACAGGAGAATATCGTGACGATCTAGTTTATTTGTGCCAGGATGGCCCCTACCGCGGCTTAGAACAACAAAAAGAAAGAGAAAAGCACTGGTGGGCATTGATTGCTCAACCAGGAGTCACTATGTGCTGGCCCATCGTCATGTTTTATGGTGAACATACTTACTTCGAGTGGAAGTGTGTGGATGATGAAACAAACGAAACTCTAGCCAAAGGTAATGTCACATGGGTGCGCCGTGGACACCGAGGTGCCTGCTATCTGAAAACAGAGCAGCTTACCTTCTACCGTGATGTTTATGCTCCTAACGAACTACTGACATTGATCACCACAGCCTGAGATGACACAGGAGATAGCACATAAAAATGCCGTCCTAGATGATCAAGAACTGCAAAAGAATTTAAAACAAATCAATCCCAAATTTGGTGACTTTGTAATTCGGGTAGCAGGTGAAGCTTGGGGTTTGCCGCTGATTGATCAAAAAACTAAGGCTTTGATTACCATTGCCATAGATGTAGTCAATCAAGACCATAGAGGTTCAGGCAACCCTTTCGCCGCCCATGTAAAGATGGCTCTCAAACAGGGAGCCACCCGCGATGAAATTGAAGAGCTGCTGCTGTTCCTATGCGTTTATGCGGGTTTTAATAAGGTCGCGGCTTGCTTCGGTACCCTGAATCAGATTTTTGACGATTTCAATTGCACGCCAAGGACAGCAGCAATGATTTCAGCAATTCCAGATTCAAAACAAGTTGATTATTCCGCACGGGATCGTAAAGGCAAAGTAGCCTTCTACGTCCTCTTGTGGAAACGAGAGGGTATTTCCCTAGAGCTTTTTGATAGTTATTGGAAAGATGTACATGGCCCAGTCTGTGCCAGACTACCTGGTCAGTATCAATACTGGCAGTTTCATGTGGCGCATAACGAAGGGGGTCTGTGGCCGGAAATCGCAGGTTTAGATTATAAATGGGACACAGAAGATAACTTTGATGGCATTGCAGAATTAACCTTCGAGAGTGAAGCAGACCGCGAAACATGGTTCAAAGCGTCAGCTATTTTGATGGATGACGAACACAATTTGTTCCGCAAAGCGATAGGCTACAACACCAGTCCGGGTAATTCCATCACCTATGTAGACCGGATTCCCACAGGCGACCCCAACGGTGAAGTTGGAGCCATCAAATTCCATGTGCTGGTCAAAAAAGCTGATGGCGTTAGTGATGAAGCTTTTCGTCGTTATTTAACTGAGACTTTTGCTCCGGTTTTCAGCAGCAGTGATTCGCTACTCAAATTGCGTTTGCATCTATTTGAAGAAGTAGACAATTCTCGTCCAGATGCAGCCGGAGTCAGCCACTACGAGCCACCAGCCAAGCAATATCATGCGGCTTATGAAATTGCTTTTGCAAATCATCTAGAAAGAGAGAAGTTTTTTGCTTCTTCTGAGTATGCGATCGCTACTAAAGATGCCGCAAAATACATCAAACAAATCCAACCTTTTCCCGAAAGAGCCAGTTATACCTTTGTTTACGATGGCAAACTTACTTTAGCTGGTCAACGTAGTGCCAAGGTAGCGTCGCTGATTCAAAGTGTAGGAGCCACTAATCAATTAAAACAGGACATAGTATCTCTTATGAACGGACAGATAGCGTCGCTGATTCAAAATGTAGGAGCCAGCAATCAACACCAAGAGGACGTAGTATCTCTTATGCCTAGCCAGGTAAATGGAAAATCTAGCAGTTTAGGTCATTATCTCCAAGGTTTGCAACACGTAGGCATAACTGTCAATGATATGACAAAATCTCTAGAATTTTACGTTGACGTGTTGGGTGGCAAACCAGCAATAGGCGGGGATGGATTTATTGGTGATGAGTTGCACAATCTCCTATTCCAAAAAGAGGATTTGGAAGCATGGAAGCAAGGTTTAAATCCCAAAACCATAGGTGTGCCTAACATCAGAGACGGTTCCCAAGAAGCGTTGGATGTTAGATTCATTTCCTTTGGTAACACTTGTGTTGAACTCATCCATTTTAGAGATGCTCATTTAGACTATAAAGCACCCAATTGTATTGGCAAGATTCCTTCTGGTATTGGTTTTGTCAACGCGCCACACCTTTCTTTTCATGTAAAAGATAATGTGGATCTTGATCAGTTCGCCAAAATGTTAGAAGATGAATGTCAAAAACGCGGACTGACTAACGTAGTTGCTAACCGAATTATTCATATTGATTCGGAAACTGCCAGAAAAAATTCTCCCGAAAAATATGCCAAATTAGACTTGATTGGGGATTTTGATGGCTGGTTATTATTTTACTGTAAAGGCCCAAGTGGGGAACAGTTAGAATTCAACCAAGTTAAAAGGAAAGCTAAAGAAAAATTTAGCTTTGCTCAAAAAGAATATAACCTCAGCAACGGCACAAATTACTGGTTTTACAATAATGTCGCCCCTACAAACACCAATAATAATCACCGTTTGTATGGCAGCTTCAGTTCTGCTGTGAATGCTCCAGCAGAAAAAATTTGGCAAGTTTGGTTAGACCAAGCTTACACCGAGAAATTTAACATTTTAGAACGTTACAGTGATGGGGTTTTACGCGAAGTCAAAATGCCAGGCATGGAGATGAAGCAAAGAATTACTATTGATCAACAAGCGAATACTGTAACGATTAATGTTGTAGATCACCCCCTATTTACAGGTCGGTTTATCAATTATCTCTATCCACCTCAAGAGCCAAGTACTTTACCGATAGTGACTTACACTATTGATTTGCAACCCATCAATGCAACTTCACTAGAGCATAAAGATGCCCAAGGATTTATTGAGGCAGCTAAACCGGAAAATGTGAAACAGGCGGTGTATCAGCTTAAAGCAGCTGTTGAAAATGGCATAAATACAAATAAGGAGGAAAAATCCGTGACCCAATCAATCACACGTCCTGGTACTAAGTCTGAAATTGTCAGACGGATGTTTGAAGCTGGTGAATCGATGAATGTGGACAACTTCGTCAAATTCTACACTGATGATGCCCACTATCAATTTAGTAACTTCCCAGTTGCCTACGGCCCTCAAGGAATTAAAGAAACCTCTGTTGGCTTCTTGCAAAAAGTTGCTAAAGTTTACCACCACATCACCAACATCTGGGAACAGGGCGACACAGTTATCTGTGAAATGGAAGTTACCTATATTCGTCATGATGGTAAAGTTTTCAGACTTCCCTGTTGTGATACTATCGTTTTCAAAGGCGATAAAGTCCAAGAGTTAAGAATTTACATGGACATCAGTCCAGTATTCCAAACAGAAGAAGTCAAACCCCAAGCTTCTCTACCTAGCGGTGCTTTGCTAGAAAGAATTGGCAAAATGTATGAGGCATTGCACGCGGAAAATTGGGATGAATTTATGAGCTTCTTCACACCCAACCTACTCTACAAAGTTGGCGCTAACGAGCCTGTGATCGGGCCAGAAGCTTGTCGTGACTTTTTGGTTAATATCTACAAAGTCCTGAAACTCACAACTCATAATGCTCGTGGCACTTGGGAAGTTGGTAATACCGTGATTTTGGAAATGGATGCTAACTACGTCAACAAAGTTGACAAACGGTTTATCCAAGTTCCTTGTACTGATATCTATCGCTTTGAAGGCGATCGCATCTATGAATGGCGGGTATACCCAGATCCTTCTCAGCTGAATCTCAAATTCTAAAAGCATCTGCTGCAAAAATAGATGGTGAATCTATTCATTTGCGTTTTAGATAGAGTAAAAATAAATTGAACTGCCAAAATATAAACAGTTCAGCAGAGGCGAGTTTAAATTAGCTGTTTGAGTATCTATAATTTGATAAACTCCCTCTGCCTTTACTCACAAATTAAAACAAAAAATCAACGGTAACTGATCATGACAAAAGAATTTAAAGGAAAAATTGGTGTACTTATTGAAGAACATTTTGATGCCACAGAATTTCGTCGCTTCAATGAGTACTTCCCTGAACAGGGCTATGAAGTAGAGTACATTTCTCATCTGTGGGGCAATAAAGAGCTACATTTCGGGTCTAACCCCGAAAATGACCAAATAGAATATCACGTTACAGTTACCACCGAAGTCAATGACATTGACCCTGCTGACTACAAAGGTATTATTTGCATTGGTGCCTATGCTATGGATCGCCTGAGATATCAGGTAAATGTTAAGAAGGGTCAAAAAAATCAAGCTCCAGCAGTTGCCTTTCTTCGGCAAGCTATAAACACAGATAATGTCAAATTAGGAACAATTTGCCATAGTTTGTGGCTTTTCTGTGCCGATCCAGATTTGATTAAAGGTAAAAAAGTAACTTGTGCCCATAACATCATTTGTGATGTCGAGAATGCAGGTGCAGACGTTGTTTATGACAACGATGTTACTGCTGATTTAGTTATAGATGGCAATCTGATTACAGGGAAGCATCCTGGAGTGGTAGACGAATTCATGGAAACCTTTGTGAAAGAAATTGAGAAAACTAGCTCTCGAAATCAGGAATTGGCTCAAAAAATCTGAGGCTTGTATTGCGAAGATTAGTCATGCAGAGCGGTTGTGTTGCAACACAACCGTACTCAAATCTACTCTTGGGAAATAATTTAAGCTTGACTTTTTCCTAATACGTCTAGAACAACTGCTGTCAAACAAGCACAAGCAACCAGTGTAATTAAAACTACAGCAGGTACACTGGCACCAGCAATAGTCAGGAACAAAACAAACCCTCCTGCTCCCAGACGATAAGCACTCAAAATCCTACCTTTGCGATTTTTCTCCAGAATACAGGTCGTTAAGTTAATCACGCCTAAAACCATTAAGCACAGTGTCACAGCACCACAAAAAAGCCAGCGGTCTTTTTCTGGTAGTACATTCGTTGCATTTATGGAAATCACATGCTCAACTCCTACTCCTGTTGCCGCCAAACCAATAGCTAGAAGGAGGTGAGAATATAGCCAAGTGAGAAATATATTAATTCTACCAGCCTTCATAGTCTCTAGTGGTGATCCATCGACGCTATCGAAGTAAAGCCACCAGAAGCTGAAAGCAATGCTCATACCTAACAAAGCGATCGCAGTAGATGACATCACCCATTCCTTTTGAGCTCCACCCCTAACTACAGCGGCAACAGACTCACCTAAAACGATCATGGTAAAAAGTCCAAGTCGCTCTGGCATATGGGAAATATCTGGTGTGATCTCAGTAGCTAAATGGCCTGTACCTAAAGGAGTTATAAACTCTAAAATCAACCCCAGTACCCAAAGTCCAAACCGCCAAGGAGGAGGTATAAAAAGTGAGAATAACCAACAACCAGCACCCAGGCTAAAACCCCAAACATACCGATTGAGTAGCGGACGGGCTATTGGAACATGATATTTAGCTATAAGAAATTGAATAATGAGAATACTGCGAGCGCCTACATAAGCAATTGCAAAACCAACAGAAGATGTACTGAGACCGTGATGTACATTTACTGCTAAAGCAGCAATCATCATCATTTGTATGAGGGTTAACAGGCGATCGCTAAGATCATCAGTATCAAACAATGTGGCGTAAAAAGTGGCACCTAGCCAACAAGACCAAATTGGTATAAAAAGGGCAATAAAACCAAGGATGCCTGCAACAGAAATATCTTTGCTCAAATTGTGAGACAATTCAGCGATCGCCACCACAAATGTTAGATCATAAAAAAGCTCTAGCCAGGTAGCACGTCTTTCTTCTCCATGAGCCTCGCCAATACGCAATCTTGGCGGCTGCCATAATTTTTTGTTCATTATAACGGTAATATCAACTACTCATGAAACATTATTTTACGAGTTTCGCGCAGTATTAAGGTGTGGATTTTGCATAATCCATGTCTCATCTACCCACAAAAAACCTTAGTTCGTTTAAAATATTGTCTGCATAAATTTTCTAAATTCAGATGTATATATATCAAGCTGCTCTTTCCGAATATAGGAGTTATAGATATCAAGCTAATCTGACTTCAGCACTTTTACGAGACTGACTTGAATTTTTGCTACACAATAATCCCAAAATCAGGTAGAATGTCTCATGTCCTTAGGATACCTTCGTCAATACATTTTTGAGAGTTATCCTTGATATTGCTTATTATCAAAACACCTAAAGTGTTCAAAGCGATAGAAACAGCAATGCCATCGCCCATTATTAAATAAAGTTACGTTGGTTAATTAGTTTCATCCTCCAAGATAGGGGATAGCAGTGCTAGATCTTCACTACTTCAAGCACTATTACAAACAGTTACTCCGACGTTGCGATCAGTAATAAACCTGCGAAATTGGACTAAATGGGCTACAAAAGTCGAGATTAAGAATTAGCAACAATACTAACCTTTTGTTTTTGTAACAACAAAGATGAACAAGCAAAGCTTCTCTTTCTCAGACACGATCACTGGCTACGTCACCAACTTTGACACTAGTGAGAAATCCTTTGGCATCAAAACATCAGACGAGCGGGAATATAAAGCATACCTCACGCCGACTGTGTATGCCAGAATCGCTCAAAACCTAGAAGAGCCATACAGAGATTGCACAGGCGAGATTGAACAACTGCTAACTCCTGGCCAGCACGTATTTGCCTACGGTATTTTTTATCCTCAGGGAGATGGACACAAATTTGAAGTTAAGTCCTTAGTGTTCCCTAGCGATAGCCCCGGTACGTATCGGCACGAAGAACCAGACTGGTGGGTTAAGCAAATACGCTCCATTGCTGATAGCTACCTGAGGTGGCAGTTTGGCTATCCTGAAAAAGAGATTAATTACCAGGAATACCGTACTTATTTGCATCTTGCTGGTAGTAAAAAGCGCGACGACTTTTTGCAAGAAACTGATACTATTTCTCGTCTCGTCTATGGTTTTGCTTCAGCTTATCTGCTGACAGGCGAAGACCGCTTTCTTGAAGGAGCAGAAAGAGGCACAGAGTACCTGCGCGAACACATGCGCTTCTACGACCCCGACGAAAACCTCATCTACTGGTATCACGGAATTCAAGTTACCGGACGTCGGGAACAAAAGTTGCTCACCTCTGAGTTTGGTGATGACTACGATGCTATCCCTGCCTACGAACAGATTTACGCCTTAGCTGGCCCCATTCAGACCTACCGGATTACAGGTGATCCTCGCATCCTTAAAGATGCGGAAATGACCGTCGATTTGTTCGACAAATTCTACTTGGACAAAGAAGGTGGTGGCTATTTCTCTCATATCGACCCAATCACCCTTGACCCTCGTGCCGAGTCTTTAGGTCGTAACCGCGCCCGCAAAAACTGGAACTCTGTTGGTGACCATGCTCCTGCTTATCTGATTAATCTGTGGTTGGCAACAGGAGACAAAAAATACGCTGACTTCCTAGAATATACATTTGACACGATCGCCAAATACTTCCCCGACTATGATAACAGCCCCTTTGTCCAAGAGAAGTTCTTTGAAGACTGGAGCCACGACCAAACATGGGGTTGGCAGCAAAACCGCGCCGTCGTTGGTCATAACCTGAAAATTGCTTGGAACTTGATGCGGATGAATTCCCTCAAGCCTAAAGATGAGTACGTACAGTTAGCAGAAAAAATTGGCTACTTAATGCCCAAAGTTGGTAGCGACCAACAAAGAGGCGGCTGGTACGACGTAGTAGAACGCGTCCTGGGTGAAGGAGAAGAACAGCATCGTTTTGTCTGGCACGATCGCAAAGCTTGGTGGCAGCAAGAGCAGGCTATCCTTGCCTACATGATCCTGCACGGTATTCTCAATAAGCCGGAATACGAACGCCAGGCCCGCGAAGCCGCAGCCTTCTATAATGCCTTCTTCCTAGATCATGATGACGGTGCGGTTTACTTCAATGTCTTAGCGAACGGATTGCCCTACTTGTTGGGTAACGAACGCTTCAAGGGTTCTCACTCCATGAGTGCCTACCACTCAACGGAACTGTGCTATTTGGCAGCAGTCTACACCAATCTGCTGATTACCAAGCAACCAATGGACTTCTACTTTAAGCCCCAACCAGGTGCGTTCAAGGACAACATCCTGCGGGTACAACCAGATATCCTGCCTCCTGGTAGCATCAAGATTGGTGCTTGCTGGGTCGACGAACAACCCTACAACAATTTTGACGCTGATGCTTTGACGGTAAAATTACCAGACACCAAAGCCCAAGTTAAAGTCAAAGTTCAAATTGTCCCTAACGCGTAGTCTGCTTGAAGAAATCACTATGGATATCATTATCAAGACACTACAAGTAACTGCACTCAGCACTGCCCAAAGTGATACTGCTCCAGCAGTACACGAGCAAGTGACTGTAGTAGAACTAGATGGCGATGTGGATGGCAAAACTGCTCCTGAAGTTCAAGCTCAAGTTTTACCCTTAGTTCAACCAGGTAGCAAAATCCTGCTAGATTTGACAAACGTGCCTTATATGTCCAGTGCAGGTTTACGGACATTGCTATTGCTACATCGGCAGTTTCTTGGTAAAGAAGGACAGCTTGTACTGGTAGGAGTTGCCGAAGAAATTCAAGATACTATGTCTATCACTGGGTTTCTCAACTTTTTTACTATTTGCGAAACCTTGGATTCAGGCTTAGAATCTCTCAATCTCAAGGTACACGCTTTACCTGCCTAAATAAAAACCAGGGGGAGTAAGTCAAGGCTTACTTCCCCACCCAGGACAAACGCATCTTAGTTTTTGCAATGCACAATTTATCAAGGTTTCATACTATTTAGCATTTATGTAAACCTGGCTAGAAAAGTCATCCAGAATTTAGATGCGTTTGCTCAACTCCCTACTCCTGTTGTCTTAGCACTCACTACCGAAGAAAATGGAGCGCATCGACATTCATCCAACCCATACCCACGAAGGCTTTAAGCTACGTCGGGGTAGGCCTTTTCCTTTTGGTGCCACGCTAGTGCCAGGAGGGGTTAATTTTTCAATATTTTCCAGTCACGCCAAATCCTGTTCTCTGGTGTTGTTTAAAAAGCATCAGCCAGAACCAATGGCAGAAATTCCCTTTCCAGACGAGTTCCGGATTGGGAATGTTTTTTGCATGATAGTTTTTGATCTCGATTACGAAGACATCGAATATGGCTATCGCATGGATGGCCCATTCGACCCGAAAGCAGGCCACTGGTTTGACAAGAGCAAAATCCTCCTAGACCCTTATGCCAAAGTGATTGGGGGACGAGATGTTTGGGGCGTCACGCCAGACTGGAGTGACATATACCATCATCGTGGTCGTATCGTCTTTGACGACTTTGACTGGGAATCAGACCGTCCTCTGGAAATTCCCCCAGAAGACTTGATTATCTATGAAATGCATGTCCGCAGCTTTACCCGGCATCCATCCTCTGGGGTGAAGCATCCTGGAACATTTGCAGCCATTAGAGAAAAAATTCCTTACCTCAAAGAGTTGGGTGTCAACTCCATAGAACTCATGCCTGTGTATGAGTTTGACGAGTTTGAAAATTCTCGTCCCAATCCTCAGACAGGTGAAATGCTGCTGAACTATTGGGGCTACAGCACTGTTGGTTTTTTCGCACCCAAAGCGGGGTATGCAGCAACCGGCAAGCTGGGAATGCAAGTGGATGAGTTGAAAGCACTCGTCAAGGAGCTCCATGCCAATGGAATTGAAGTAATTCTAGATGTAGTCTTTAACCATACTGCTGAAGGAAATGAGTATGGCCCGACGATCTCCTTTCGGGGAATCGACAACAAGACTTACTATATGCTGACTCCCGACGGCTACTACTATAACTTCAGTGGCTGCGGCAACACTCTCAATTGCAATAACCCGATTGTTCGCAATATTGTACTTGATTGTCTACGCTACTGGGCATCAGAGTATCACATCGACGGCTTCCGCTTTGATTTGGCATCAATTCTAGGTCGTGATCCTTGGGGTGCGCCACTAGCAAATCCGCCATTACTGGAAACCCTAGCCTTTGACCCCATTCTTGCTAAATGTAAGTTGATTGCAGAAGCTTGGGATGCAGGCGGTTTGTACCAAGTAGGTTCTTTTCCTGCCTTTGGTCGTTGGGCTGAGTGGAATGGTAAGTACCGTGATGGTATTCGGAAATTTCTTAAAGGCGAACCTGGTCGAGTCGGAGATATGGCACAACGGCTCCAAGGTTCTCCCGACCTTTATGCTTGGGCAGGACGCGCACCTGCTACCTCGATTAATTTTATCACTGCCCATGATGGTTTTACTCTTGCTGACCTGGTTTCGTATAACGGCAAGCATAACGAAGCCAACGGGGAAAACAACAACGACGGCACCAACGATAACGACAGTTGGAATTGTGGGGCAGAGGGATGGACAGAAGATTCTGGTATTAATGCCTTACGGCTAAGGCAGATGAAGAATGCGATCGCCATGCTACTCGTTAGCCAAGGCGTACCCATGATACTCATGGGTGATGAAGTCGGCCGCAGTCAGCAAGGCAATAACAACACCTACTGCCACGACAACGAACTCAACTGGCTAGATTGGAATTTATTAAAGTCAAATGCTAGTCTATTGCAATTTGCCAAGCACTGCATCGCTTTCCGCAGAGCGCATCCCGCATTAAGAAACCACTGGCATTTCCAAAATCGAGATTATGTTGGTAGTGGCTATGCTGATATTACCTGGCACGGTACCCAAGCTTGGAATGCAGACTGGTCTGACTCCAACCGTACCCTTGCCTTTATGCTCTGCGGCAAACATGCTAAGGGAGGCACAGTCAACGATAACTATATCTACGTTGCTATGAATATGCACTGGGAAGCCCACTGGTTTGAGATTCCCAAGCCACCAGAAGGCTTACAGTGGCATATCTTTGCCAATACAGGCGCTTCCCCAACAGAAACCAGCTGGGAACCAGAAAAGGAGCCTTTATTGGAGAATCAGCATGGAATATTGCTGGGCGATCGCTCAGTCGTCATTCTTGTCGGAAAATAATTCTTTGTCCTTTGTTATTTATTGTCAAAAAAGAACAATTAAAAATAAATGACAAAAGACTAATTACAAGCTAAAACTTTATACACGGAGGATCAGACCATGGCTTTTAGTGCAACTCTAGAAATTGCAGGCGATACCGCTAAAATCACCCTAACTGGAGAACTAGATGCAAGCTCTGCACCTATTTTTAGGGTAGAAGTGGAGAATGCCGCTAAAGCAGGAGTTAAGCGTTTAGTATTGTTATTGCAAGACCTAGAATATATCTCTAGTGCCGGTCTGCGAGTACTAATTTTCGCTAAACAAAAGATGGGCGCGAATGCTGATATTTACGTAGTCGCTGCTCAAGAAATGGTTGTGGACACATTGGAGAAAACAGGTTTCAGCGAAAGTGTGATTATGGTAGATGAGTATGACGCTGCCTAGTTATTAAGAATTGGGGATGAGGAAGAGGTATCAATTATGAAAAATATCATTCAAGTTTAACTTTTCCTACATCCTTAATTTTTTTCAAAGAAACTGAGAACGGCTCCGATTAGCTACTGCGATAGAAATTTTATGGATACTCAAAAACCATTAAGGGAAGAACGGTATTACGAAGAACTGGAGTCGTTACGCCAAGAAGTAGTTGCACTTAGAAATGCAAAAGCTGCTTTTGAGGCCCAAAGAGAACTGCTTGCAAAAGTAGTAGCAATGGCTCGTTCTCCTGAACAGGAGGAAGTGCTAAAAATTACTTTGGAAGAAGCATTACATGTCTGCTGCAAACTAACAGGAGCAGAAACAGGTAGTTTATTTTTGCTTAATAGCCAAGGTGTAGTCACCGATAGTATTTTAACTCAACGAAATACAGAACAAGATACCCGCTCTCGTTTAATTGGTAGCGTTTTAGACAATGGACTAGCAGGTTGGGTGAATCGTCACCGAAAGATCGGATTGATCGCCGATACTATGAACGATGAACGCTGGTTGCAGTTGCCTAATCAGCCTTACACAGTGCGATCTGCATTAGCTGTCCCTATTCTCCGAGATGAAGATTTACTAGGCATCCTTACTCTATTGCATTGTGAACCTCATCGCTTTAGCTGGGAAATAGCCAACTTGATGCAAAAAACAGCTAATGAGATAGCTTTGGTTCTCGAAAATGCTGAATTATATGGAAAATTAGAGGAATCATACCACTTTCTCGACCAGGCTAAACAAGAGATAGAAGCTTATTCAAAAGCTCTAGACTACGAGTTGGAAAAGGGTAGGCAAATTCAGAGAGACTTTCTACCAGAGGAACTGCCAAAACTTCCTGATTGGGAGATTGCAGCTTGCTTCTACCCTGCTCGTCAGGTTGCAGGCGATTTCTATGATTCTTTCATGCTTCCCGGTGGATATGTGGGGCTGGTAATTGCAGATGTGTGCGACAAGGGTGTAGGTGCAGCCCTGTTTATGGCTTTGTTCCGCAGTTTAATTCGGATCTTCTCTGGGCAAAGTCATTTGTGTGACTTATCCATTATTGGCGATGAAGAAGTGTTGGCAGGCTTGAACGAGTTGGATATGGCCAATCATCAAGAGCAGGTCAACGCCTTAAAAGCAGTAGGATTGATCAATAACTATATTGCTCAACAACATGCACAGATGAGCATGTTCGCTACCCTTTTCTTCGGTATACTAGACCCTAATAGTGGTATTATAGATTACGTCAATGGTGGGCATGAACCGCTATTTGTGATCGGCCCAGAAGGTGTAAAAGCTACTCTCAAGCCTACAGGGCCAGCGGTAGGGATGATGGCTAATATGAAATTTAAGGTTAAGCAGGTGCAACTTGCTCCAGGCGACATTTTGCTTGGCTATACAGACGGTGTAACAGAAGCCCGCGACCCTAATCGCAAGTTATTTAGCAGTGAGCGATTATTGTCTCTATTTGAACCGCCACCAGCTTCAGCCAGTCAACTTTTAGAGTGGATCAAGACTAACTTGTTTGCCTATATGGATAACGCTCCTCAGTTCGATGATATTACTATGCTGGCCGTGCAGCGAGAGAAACTTTAGTAAGAATTCACCACTCTTCACTACACTTTTTAGACAAATTTATTACTGGTATCGGTGAGATAGTTTATGGAACCTTTAACGGTCTCTGGTACACTTGACTCTTTGAGCGAGATCGCAACTTATGTCATGGAAGCAGCGAAGGCTGCTGGTTTGGACAAAAAAACTTCTTACAAACTTCGGCTGGCAGTAGATGAAATCGCAACCAACATTATTGTACATGGTTATGAAGAAGCTGGCCGCGAGGGTTTAGTGGTCTGCCAAGCAATACTTGCAGATGAATCATTAACGATTACTCTTGAAGACACAGGTGAACAATACGACCCTACAAAACAAGCCCTGCCAAATGATATGGACTTGCCTATGGAGCAACGCCAGATTGGGGGACTAGGTGTTTACCTGACTATTCAAGGTGTTGACAAGTTTATCTACGAAAGAATAGGAGAACGTAATCGTAATATATTTGTAGTCAATCGGAATCATCCTGCGACTAGTGGAACAGTGCACAGTTCCACTTCTAAATAATGCTAATAAAAAATATCCCATCGTTATTTTTGCACTGACCTCTCATCTCTTGCTGCGATCGCTTGAGAACTCTTTTATCTTGCTAAACTCGCGTAAAGCCTTGCCATCCCCTGCGGTTCATGGCTGTACTTTCCGCTGTGCAAAGGGTGATACGTTTCGTTATACAAACAGAGGCTATTGGGATTTTTCATTACAAACTGCATCATCTGTCGATGCGGTTCACCTCGGAAGAACTGTTTGAGATCATGTTCTGAACGCCAGTAACTAACCATAATTACTTCGTTGGCTGCACAAATAGCAGCTTTCACTTGCACACACCCTTGAGCCTGAGTAGTTGCATTCTTGATCCACAGCAGATTTTTCCACATCCAGAAAAATCCTACGCGATCGCGTGCCAAAAAGCCGTTGATAAAGACAACCGCCTCCGGGCGTTCTGGCAAATTAATTTGGTAAACGGAATAATTCATTGCACTTACCCCTTCAGATTCCTTTCTAGTATTGTTTCTTGTCAGCGTTATACTCAATAAGTAGATTATTCATTTAATTGAATATGCGATTTAGTTTATACTAAATTTAGTGAATATGTCAACTCATAGCCCATGTCTCTTACCTATGCCATTCTGTCGGTTTTGATCAGCGCCCCCAGCAGCGGCTATGATCTTGCCAAGCGATTCAATCCTTCGGTAGAAGGTTCGGTTGGTTTTTTCTGGAGCGCCAGCTTCCAACAGATTTACCGAGAATTGAACCGCTTAGAAGAAAAGGAATGGCTGCAAGCTGAATCTGTGCAACAAGAGAATCGACCCGACAAACGAATTTATGCAGTGACAGCATTGGGTAAACAACAGCTGTGTCAGTGGATTGCTGAGCCGGAGGAGATAGCACCAATCAAGGATGATTTGCTCGTGAAACTCTATGCGGGGCATCTGATGTCTGGACAGACGCTGGTGGCAAAGCTGGAAGCGCATCGTCAGCAACATCAGCAGCGATTAGCGATTTATCAAGAAATTCAGAGCCAGCACTTCCAGAATCCGCAAGCGTTGTCGAAAACCCTACAGTTTCAATACATGACGTTGTTGCGCGGAATTCACTACGAAACAGGCTGGTTGGCTTGGTGTGATGAAATCATGCCGTTGCTGAAATAGACACATCAGCAATGGCTAGATTGCTGAATTATGTTTCTACTAGAGACACATCAGGCGATCGCAGATAACTAGAAATTAGACGAAAAGCGATCGTCCTGCCTACACCCCTCCTCGCAGAAATGGATATGATAGAAAAGTCGATAAAACTTAAAAAATATTTATCAAATGCTGATTCACTCCTCTGGCTTGTCCAAGGTCAAAGACTCAGTAAAAGAAAAAATTTTCTTCGGTCATGAACCCAGTGCCGAGTTAATCGCAATTCTTACCGTCTACTTTGTCCAAGGCATCTTAGGGTTGGCGCGTCTAGCCGTCAGCTTTTTCCTTAAAGATGAATTACTACTGAGTCCAACACAGGTGTCGGCACTATTGGGAATAGTCGCCTTGCCTTGGATTATCAAGCCAGTGTTTGGTTTTATCTCCGATGGCTTGCCCATATTTGGCTACCGCAGGCGTCCATACCTGATTTTATCTGGGATATTGGGAACTGTGTCATGGGTGAGCCTCGCAACAATGGTTCATACAGCTTGGGCAGCTACCCTAGCGATCGCTCTCGGTTCACTCTCAGTTGCTGTCAGCGATGTCATAGTTGACTCCCTAGTTGTTGAGCGCGCCAGAGTAGAGTCGCAAGCGGATGCAGGTTCGCTCCAATCTCTTGCTTGGGGTGCTTCCGCAGTTGGAGGTTTAATTACAGCTTATTTTAGCGGCTGGTTGATAGAGCATTTTTCCACACGCACTGTATTTTGGATTACGGCTTTATTTCCCCTTTTAGTCTCAGCTGTGGCTTGGTTAATTGCCGAGTCACCTGTAAGCAAACAGACCCAAGATCATCAAAACAACTCTTTAACAATCAAGCATCAACTGGGACAACTGCGTAAAGCCGTTACCCAAAAAGCAATTTGGCTGCCGACAGCATTTGTCTTTATTTGGCAAGCCACCCCAACTGCTGACTCAGCTTTTTTCTTCTTCACCACCAACGAACTGCACTTTGCACCAGAATTTTTAGGGCGAGTGCGCCTGGTGACAAATCTTGCTTCTTTAGTTGGAATTTGGATTTTCCAACGTTTCCTGAAAACTGTGCCCTTTCGCGTCATCTTTGGTTGGAGTACTGTTCTATCAGCAGCTTTAGGGATGACAATGCTGCTATTAGTAACTCACACCAACCGGGCTTTGGGTATAGATGACCATTGGTTTAGTTTGGGTGATAGCCTAATCCTCACTGTGATGGGGCAAATTGCTTATATGCCAGTACTGGTGCTAGCAGCGAGACTTTGCCCTGCTGGAGTAGAAGCAACATTATTTGCCTTATTGATGTCAGTGTCAAATTTGGCAGGAATGGTTTCCTATGAATTTGGGGCATTAATCATGCATTGGCTAGGAATCACCGAAAATAACTTTGATTCGCTTTGGCTATTGGTGATAATTACTAACCTCAGCACACTATTACCACTGCCATTTCTTAGCTGGCTACCAGCAGCGCAAGAACAAACGGAGACATTAGCATTGCAACCAGCCTCAGCAATTAATGGAGAGCAACCGTTTGTGCCAGATTTGATATCTGAAGTTGATGCTGCAAGAACCCAAGCCAAAAGTATTTAAGTAACAAAGAATTATTTTGCATCAAGATTTAAAGATGAGGTGTATTCGCCACGCAAATTCTTGATCGGTTGAGGCTGACACGGTGAACTTTAATTTTCTTACTTTCCGCGTCAATCTACACGCGTCAATTTCAGTTTGGCAGACTACTTTTACGTCTATGTACAAGATATAAAAGGATACATAACAATGCAGAGTTCAAAAATTCAAGAAAACGCAATCTTAGAAAAATCTTACAACCGCGATGATTGGCAGGGTGGATATCAATCTTTATATCAAGAGTTTGACTATTGGATTGACGATGTAGAAGGGCAAATTCCTCCAGAACTGCAAGGTACGCTGTTTAGAAATGGCCCCGGTTTGCTGGATGTGAACGGACAGCGCATTCATCACCCCTTTGATGGCGATGGAATGATTAGCCGGATCAGCTTTATTAATGGTCGCGCCCATTTCCGCAACCGCTTTGTCCGCACTGAAGGGTATGTAGAAGAACAAAAAGCTGGTAAAATCCTCTATCGCGGTGTGTTTGGCACGCAAAAACCTGGTGGTTGGCTAGCTAATCTCTTCGATTTCAAAATCAAAAATATTGCCAACACCAACGTGATTTACTGGGGTGGTAAACTTTTAGCATTGTGGGAAGCTGCTGAACCCCATCGCCTCAACCCTGGCACCCTAGAAACGTTGGGAAAAGAATATTTTAACGGTGTTTTGTCAGCAGGCGAAGCTTTTGGCGCTCATCCTCGCCTTGATCCAAGTTGCAACCAAGATAATGGCGCACCTTGCCTGGTCAACTTTTCTATTCAACCGGGACTATCTACCAAAATCACGATTTTTGAACTGAACCTAGCAGGTGAAGTTGTCAGAAAGCACGCTCATAGTGTTCCGGGTTTCTGTTTCATCCACGATTTTGTTATTACTCCCAATTACTGCATCTTCTTTCAAAATCCTGTCACTTTTAATCCCATACCTTTGGCCTTGGGAATACGTGCAGCCGGGGAATGTATCAAATTTCAGCCAAATCAACCAACTCGCATTATAGTGATTCCTCGCAACTCCAAGGCTGCAAAAACAGATGTAAAAATTCTGGAGACCCAATCTGGTTTTGTCTTTCACCACATCAATGCTTTTGAAATAGGCAGTGAAATTGTGATTGACTCCATTTGCTATGACTCATTACCAGAAGTCGAACCCGAAAGCGATTTTCGTCAAGTTGATTTTGAAGCAATTGCGCCTGGGCAACTTTGGCGGTTTAATATTAACCTTAACGATGGGACGGTGCAACGAAAGTTAATTGAAAGTCGTTGCTGTGAGTTTCCCAGCATA
Source organism: Mojavia sp. (assembly GCF_059505145.1). Lineage (NCBI taxonomy): Bacteria > Bacillati > Cyanobacteriota > Cyanophyceae > Nostocales > Nostocaceae > Mojavia > Mojavia sp. The sequence continues at coordinate 44,313 of NZ_JCACKA010000078.1, read as the reverse complement.
CATCCAGATAATGTGGGACGCCCATATCGTTACTTGTATATCGGTGCTGCTCATGCAGAGACTGGTAATGCTCCCTTGCAAGCACTGCTAAAAATTGATTTAGACTCTGGAGAAAGACAACTTTGGAGTGCAGCACCCCGTGGTTTCATGGGTGAGCCGATTTTTGTTCCCCGCCCTGGTTCCCAAAAGGAAGATGACGGTTGGGTAATTGCTTTGGTTTATGATGCTGTCTATCATCGCTCAGATGTGGTGATTTTGGATGCTAGCGATTTCCGTAAAGGTGTAATTGCTCGTTTGCATCTCAAGCATCATATTCCCTATGGGCTTCATGGAACCTTTACTTCTAAAGTCTTTGTATCAGATTAATTGTTTCAGGGAGCGATCGCTACAAATGAACACAGACACAAAATATCTGTGTTCATTTTTTATGCATAAAATCGAAATAAAATTGTAACAAAAACTACAAATTCTCTAACTTTTTTTCCAAGGAAGGATAAGCTAGGCATAATATATATCCGGTTCGCAAAGATACCGCGATTAGGAGAAAATTATATGGTTGCAACACCTCTGCTACCGCTGGAAGCAGCTACTCCAGCACATATTTGTCCATTTGATCAAGCTTGTAGCTACTTAGAGGCGGCAGCCAAAGAATTAAAATTAGATCAAGGGTTGCTAGAAATCCTCAGTCATCCGCGCAAAGTAGTTACAGTTTCCATTCCTGTGAAACTGGATAATGGTGAAATACGGGTGTTGGCAGGACATCGGGTGCAGCACTCCGATATCTTAGGCCCATACAAAGGAGGAATTCGTTACCATCCAGCCGTTACACTGCGCGAGGTTTCTGCCTTAGCAATGTTAATGACTTGGAAATGTGCATTATTAGGTATTCCCTACGGCGGTGCAAAAGGAGGTATTGCCTTAGATCCCAAACAATACAGCGTTAGGGAACTAGAACGAATTACCCGTCGTTATACCAGCGAGTTGATTAAAGATATCGGCCCGTCTGTAGACATACCTGCACCAGATGTGGGTACTTCTGCCCGTGAAATGGCTTGGATGATGGACACATATTCTGTGAATGTCGGCCATGCTGTACCAGGGGTAGTGACTGGTAAGCCCCTTTCTGTTGGTGGTTCCCGCGGACGGGAAATGGCAACTGGACGCGGTACGATGATTATTGTCCGTGAGGCATTGGCAGATCAAGGAAAAACTCTAGCCGGAGTGCGAGTTGTTATTCAGGGATTTGGCAATGTAGGTGGTGCTGCTGCCGAATTATTACACGAAGCAGGAGCAAAGATTATAGCTGTATCCACCAGTACAGGGGGAATATACTCCGAACAGGGCCTTGATATTGCAGCGCTGAAAGCCTACGCTACTGCCAACCATAAGAGTGTTGTCGGTTTCCCGCAAGCACTACCAATTAGCAACGCAGATTTATTGACCTTGCCCTGCGATGTCTTGATTCCCTCAGCCTTAGAGAACCAAATCACTAAGGAAAATGTGAGTCAGGTGCAAGCCAAGATTATTGCAGAAGCCGCTAACGGCCCGGTGACTCTAGAAGCTAACCAAGCCCTAGAAGCGCGGGGTGTGATTGTGTTACCAGACATCTTGGCCAATGCTGGTGGTGTTGTGGTGAGTTACCTAGAGTGGGTGCAAGGACTTTCCTACCTATTCTGGGATGAAGAACGCGTTAACCGCGAAATGGAACATTTGATGGTTCATGCTTACCGCCAAGTGATTCAACATTCCAAGACACGGCAAATTTCTCTACGCCTAGCAGCTTATACGTTAGGGGTAGGTAGAGTCGCGCAAGCACTTAACGATCGCGGTCTTTATCCCTAATTTTTTATACTAATCTAATTATAGAGGCGGATATTTATCTGCCTCTTTTTTTTGGCGTTCAATTGGAATTTTATTACGTGCTAAACGTGAAGGTTATCCTCTATCTATTAAAACAGCTATTCAAGAAATGCTAAATCACAATATTCGCTTCAGTCAAACAGTTATTAATTTTGCACTTAAAGAAGCTGGAGAAAGTTCATAACCTAATGGCGCAAAAGCCTTAATTTTGGCTTTAGTCTGCGATCGCCTAGTATTCCGTACCCTTATGGGGAAACAAGCTACGTATAGCGTAAGTTGACTTGCCCTATTCAATCATTGATGATTACACTAAAGTTCATTAGTTTTTTTCTAGGGGTTGACAGTCATCTTGAATACACTGGCTGGACGCTACGAAATCATTCGGCAATTAGGCGGCGGTGGTTTCGCTGTCACATTTCTGGCTAGGGATAATTTGCAACCTAGCAAACCTTTATGTGTAGTTAAGCAACTGCGTCCTAACCAGTCTCATCCCCGCGTTGTAGAATTTTTTGAAAAAGAAGCAGCTATTCTCGAAAAGCTGGGACAACATCCCCAAATTCCTCAATTACTGGCACATTTTAGCGAAAACGGCATTCTTTACATAGTTCAGGAGTTTATCGAAGGACAAGACCTGAGTCAAGAAATCATTCCTGGTAGGCGGTTGAATGAGGATTATGCAACCAAGTTGTTGCAAGATGTCTTAGAAGTTTTGTCTTTTATACATAGTAAAGGAGTAATTCACCGCGACATCAAGCCTCAGAATCTCATGCGAAGACATGAGGATGGTCAAATTTTCTTAATTGATTTTGGGGCGGTGAAAGAACTTGGCTCTTTGATGGTAAATTCTCAAGGCGAAGTATATTCCAGCGTCGTCATCGGTACTCCTGGTTATATGGCGTCGGAGCAAAAGAATGGTAAACCTTGTTTGGGTAGTGATGTCTATGCTTTGGGGATGACGATAATTCAAGCTTTGACTGGCGTGTTACCTTTTGATTTGCAAGAAGATCCATTGACTGGTGAAATCATTTGGCGAAATCAAGCACAAGTTAGCGATCATCTCGCTGATGTGTTAACCAAGATGGTGCGCCGTCACTTTAGTTTACGTTATGCCAAAGCAACAGAGGCATTACACTCCTTAAAACCACCATTGTCATTACCATCAACAGTTGTTGTTAATACTGCCAAGCAAGTATACCTTCAAGAAGCGACGGCTAGGGCGCAACAAGGTCAAGGTAATTTTTCTGTCTTTGCATTGAGGATACTCGAATCTAAGCGGATTGAGTTAGGGTTATCTGAGGATGAAGCTAGGGAAATTCAGGAACAAGTTCTCAAACCCTATCGAGAGTATCAGCAAAAGTTAGAGGAGTATGAACAGGCGTTGATTGATGCAGTCAAGCAACAATATCCTTTTAATCAAGCGACGCAAAAAGATTTACAAGACTATCAGCAATATTTAGGATTACGGAATGAGGATATAGCAGCGATAGAAGCACGGGTATTTCCCCAGCAAACACAGCCAAGTCCATCATCTACACCTGTTTCTGTGCCAAAATCACCGTCACCGGTGCAAATTATCACTCAACCTTTTGAGTTTGAGTTCGCCACCCTAACAGTAAAATCGGGATTATTAGGAATAGGAAAAAAAACTTATCAAATTAACCGCAGTCGGGGACGTGGTGAGTTTTTTACAGAAAGCTTAGGTAATGGCGTAGCGCTGGATATGGTAGCAATTCCTGGTGGTAAATTTCTTATGGGTTCCCCAGATGATGAGCCAGGACGATCTGACGCTGAAAGTCCACAGCACATAGTCACGATTCAACCCTTTTTTATGGGGAAATTTCCTATCACCCAGAGTCAATGGAAAGCCGTTACCGCTTTACCCAAGGTTAATATTGATTTAAATCCCGATCCATCATCTTTTAAAGGCGCTAATCGACCTGTTGAATGTGTTTCTTGGGATGATGCAGTTGAGTTTTGTGCCAGACTTTCTAAGAAGATGGGGAAAATCTATCGCTTACCTAGTGAAGCAGAATGGGAATATGCTTGTCGTGCGGGAACAACTACGCCGTTTTATTTTGGCGAAACGATTACGACCGATGTAGCAAATTACAACGGAAACTACATATACGCCCTGAGTCCAAACGGTGAATATCGTCAACAAACAACAGATGTAGGAAAATTTCCTCCCAACCCTTTTGGTTTATTTGATATGTGTGGTAATATATGGGAATTGTGTCAAGATGAGTGGCACAAAAATTATGATGACGCACCAGCAGACGGCAGCGCTTGGTTAGTTGAGAATAATAAATATCGCCTGCTGCGTGGTGGTGCATGGGGGAATAATCCCAGGTATTGCCGCTCGGCGAACCGCTTTAAAAGCGCGCGTGACGATAGGGACAACGGCGTGGGTTTTCGGGTAGTGGTGGCTCCGAGCAGGCTCTTCTAGCTCTTTGCACTCTAGCCCTTTTGCCCTCTGCCCTTCTTATTCTTTACTTACAAAGACGCGAAGTACACGTTCGCGTAGCGTCTTGTAGAGAAGGAAGAAAGAAAAGAAGAAAAATTAAGAATGAGTTCACCCATCAAAACTTTTGGGACAGACCACTAGTAGATTTAGAATATGATGTTTTTAGAGCTAAAAATTAAAAACTAAAAATGACAGCATATGCCCTAAATTTACCTGACCAGTTGAAGCAAGAAATTGAGCAATTAGCTCAGATTCAGGGTATTTCGCTTGACCAATTTATTTTGTGGGCTGTAACAGAAAAAGTAAGTACCCTGAAAGCATCTTTTCCACAAATTGCTTATCGTCAGGGAGCAAATGGGCAACTTGTACCAATCATCAAAGGTACAGGAATTCGAGTGCAAACTGTGGCGATCGCTTCCCAAAAATGGGGTATGAGTCCAAGTCAGATTGCCAATGAGTATGAACTTACTGAGACACAGATAAAAGAAGCGCTGAGTTTTTATGCAGTAAATAAGGAGCAGATTGACGCAGCGATCGCTTCTGAGCAATCCTTAGAAATTGCTAATGGTTAAGCTCAAGCTTCATCTGGATGCAGATACATCTAATAAATCGTTACATTCAGCATTGGTGTCTAAAGGGCATGATGTCACTCGTACTCCAAATGACTGGATGCCTTTGGATGCTAGTGATGAAACTCAATTATTACGCGCAACTGCTCAGGGTAGATGTATATTTACATTCAACGTGAGAGACTTTATTGTTCTAGCGCAACAGTATCCTCAACATGGCGGTATTATCCTTGCTGCTCAGATTAGTTGGTCAGTTTCAGATTTGATTACGGCATTAGATCGCCTTTTATGCGAAGCAGAAGCAACAGATTGGGTTGGTCAGGTAGATTGGCTCAATAGGTGGCGAAAGTAGTTATGACATTTGAACCTGATACTTAGACAACCATCGCTTCCACGCCAAACCCGACTACAATAAATACGCAACTCGCGCTTCCTTAAGGAGTATCCAGCAGTGCAGCCGGATTTATTAGGTTTGGAAATTAGTAAGGGAGAACTGAGACGCTTGACTGGATTTGATCCAGAAGATGTTTTCCGACCTTCAATTATGGCAGACAGCGAGAAGCGATTAGGGTTTTTTATTAATGAACTACTTGTAGCGCTAGCCCTAACTCCGTTAATTGTTGGCGCTATTTATGCTTTTATTATTCTGCCAGTAATTGGTTCTTCAATTAAATTAGGAATCATTTTACTAATTCTAGTGCCAATTACTGTAATAGTTGGGCGATCGCTATGGCGGCAAAAAACTTGTCCTAAAGCCTTGACAATTCTCTTAGATGAGGTAGATAAATATCATGCTGTGATTAAAGCGATAGATATTAATGACCAACTCGAAACATCTGGTAATTCTCAAAGCAGTATTAACGACAGGGATCAAGTGATTGCCGCCCTACAACTAATTAGGGAAGATTTAGTTCGCGCTTTAAAAACCGAGCGAGTTTTGCGGGATAATAAAAAGCTGCTTGCTAACAATCAAGAGTTATTTGTGAATAACTTAGCCAATCTACAAGCTTTACAAGTTAGTAGTCAGGCAGGCGAATATGCTCAATTTCTCAATCAATCATTGCAAATTGCCCTTGATGTGCAAGCTGAAATCAGAAAATTGCGGAAAGTCTGATTTGAGAAAACTTCCGCTCAAAACTTTCTCAAACCACTGTCGCCCGGTTGATTGAAATGACCAACAAACCGAAAATTATTGTCCTCGATGATGATCCTACAGGTTCTCAAACAGTCCACAGCTGTTTGCTGCTGATGCACTGGGATGTGGACACTTTACGCATCGGTTTGCAAGACAATTCACCAATTTTCTTTGTACTGACAAATACACGATCGCTGCCACCAGAATCAGCAGCATCTATTACCAAAGAAGTTTGCCACAACTTGAAAATTGCTCTAAAAGCTGAAGGTATTGAAGATTTTTTGGTAGTCAGCCGTTCTGATTCAACTTTACGAGGGCATTATCCCATCGAAACTGATGCGATCGCCCAAGAACTTGGGCCATTTGATGCTCATTTTCTCGTACCAGCATTTTTTGAAGGTGGACGCATCACCCGTGACAGCGTACATTACTTGATTGTTGATGGTGTACCTACCCCAGTCCATGAAACTGAGTTTGCCCGTGATTCAGTCTTCGGCTACCATCACAGCTACTTACCCAAGTATGTAGAAGAAAAGACTCAAGGGCGAATCAGTGCTGAGACTGTAGAAAGATTTTTACTTGCAAACATCCGTGCTGGTAGCTTGGAACGCTTGTTAAAACTCAGTAATAATCAATGTGTTGTAGTTGATGGTGAAACTCAAGCTGATCTCAACTCCTTTGCAGTAGATGTTCTGACAGCAGCAAGTCAAGGAAAACGCTTTTTATTTCGCAGCGCTGCTAGCATCTTAACGGCTTTGGCAGCCTTACCTCCCCAACCAATTGCCGCAGAAAACATGGCAGAGTATGTACGTGGAGGTAAACCAGGTGCAGTTATCGTTGGTTCCCATGTGAAAAAGACAACCCAGCAGTTGGAATCTCTGTTACAAGTAGAGGGAACCTGGGGAATTGAAGTAAATGTAAGCCGATTACTTGATGATCAAGTTGATCAATCTGCTACACTGCTAACCGAGATCCTAGAAAGCGCACGGGCGGCACACGACGCTGGCAAAACACCAGTTGTTTATACCAGCCGTCAGGAACTTACTTTCAAGGATGTAAAGACAAGGTTGGAGTTCGGAACTAAAGTTTCCGGTTTATTAATGGATATTGTGCAGGGTTTACCATCTGATATAGGATTCTTAATCAGCAAAGGTGGCATTACCTCTAACGATGTCTTAAGTACTGGGCTTTCCTTAACTTCAGCCCGTTTACTCGGTCAAATTTTAGCTGGTTGTTCGATGGTTCTGACACCTTCTGACCATCCCCAGTTTCCTAATTTGCCAGTTGTGCTGTTTCCAGGTAATGTCGGTAATGCTGATGCCTTGGGGACAATCTATCGAAGATTAACTAAAACAGCGCTAAGTAAAAAGTCCTAAGTTATGAGGAAAGATTTAATCATTAACTGAATCAACTTGTAACTCGAAACTTATTACTTTTTGGAGCGATCATGTTGTTGCACAATGCAACTAATTTAATGTTAATAATTGCTCGGAATGTTCCTTGTCTTTTGGTTGGTGCTGCATGACTTCTGAACCTGATACTCCTGATTTAGAGTCTAATTCTGTTCTCCCAGAGGCAGAGCTAAATTCTGTTCTCCAGTATTTAAAGTCGAATTCTGTCCCTTCAAATTTAGAAAGCCCAGATTCATCTGTAACTTCTGCTGTTAGTGATGCGTCCTTAGAGTCTAAAACACCTAACTTAGTGGCAACTTCTACTTCTGTTGCTGATGCATCATCAAATTCTACTATCTCTGATTTAGACTCAATTTCTGATCTTTCTAATTTAAACTCTCTTGAGTCACCATCATCAGAAAATACGGTAAAACATCATATTCAAGTCCAGTGGAAAACTGAGGAGGGACGCTTATTATTAATTTTGCCAACAGAAGCACAAGTACCTGCCTCAGAGTTTAGCTGGTATGAAATTTGGCAACAGATGCGGCAGCGTCTACAAGCAGGCGATCGCCTCCGGACACCAAATACACCAGTGTATCTAATGGCAAAAGACCGCTTGTTAGATACTAGACAACTACAAGAACTTAGCGAAACTTTAAGCGAAGTCCAACTCCAGCTAAAGTGTGTTGCGACTAGTCGTCGTCAAACGGCGATCGCTGCTGTCTCATCTGGTTATTCTGTAGAACAACTACAGCCAGAAACTTCTCTAATATTATCTGAGCCAAAAGCTACCTCCACCCCTTTAGCAGATGCACTTTATCTGGAAATGACGGTACGTTCTGGAGTAGAAATCCGTCATCCTGGCACTGTAATTATTTTGGGAGATCTAAATCCAGGTGGTATCGTAGTTGCAGATGGAGATATTTTAGTTTGGGGTCGTCTACGTGGTATCGCTCATGCCGGCGCTGGGGGCAATCGTGAGTGTCTGATTATGTCCTTGCAAATGGAACCAACCCAATTGCGGATCGCAGATGCTGTCGCTAGGGCACCAGAAAAAACTCCAATACAGCTTTCTCCTGAAGTAGCGCATATGACGCCGCAAGGCATTCGCATCGCTAGGGCTATTGATTTTTCCCGAAACCAATTAAGTAGGATCAATCAGGGGCCATAAATATTTACTATAAATCCTGAACCCTAATCGAGCGCGTTTCTCTTATGACTCGCATTATTGTTATTACCTCCGGTAAAGGAGGGGTGGGTAAAACCACAGTTTCCGCAAATTTGGGCATGGCAATAGCTAAAATGGGGCGACAAGTCGCCTTAGTTGATGCGGATTTCGGTCTGAGAAATTTAGATTTGCTACTAGGGCTAGAAAACCGCATAGTTTATACTGCCGTGGAAGTCCTAGCTAGAGAGTGCCGTTTAGAACAAGCATTAGTTAAAGATAAGCGGCAAACTAATCTCGTACTCTTACCAGCCGCCCAAAATCGAACCAAAGATGCAGTTAGTCCCGACCAGATGAAATTATTGGTGAATGCACTGGCTCAAAAGTACCAGTATGTCCTCATCGATAGCCCCGCAGGTATTGAAATGGGTTTCAAAAATGCGATCGCCCCCGCGAAAGAAGCCCTGATTGTGACCACACCAGAAATTTCTGCGGTTCGTGATGCTGACCGTATTGTTGGGTTATTAGAAGCACAAGGCATCAAGCGTATTCATCTAATAATTAATCGCATCAGACCCGCAATGGTTCGAGCAAATGATATGATGTCTGTGCAAGATGTTCAGGAACTTCTCGCAATCCCCCTGATTGGAGTGATCCCCGACGATGAGCGTGTGATTATCTCTACCAATCGTGGCGAACCTCTGGTGTTATCAGAAACCCCCTCTATAGCTGCCACAGCCTTTGAAAACATTGCTCGGAGATTGGAAGGGGAAACTGTCGAATTTCTTGATATCGACGTACCCAACGACAACATTTTCGCCCGTTTGAGAAAGTTGTTGTGGACGAAGATTGTTTAACTTCATTTTTCCGTCTCCGCAGACCTAATTTGCAATGATTCTCGAAATAATAGAACGACTTTTTATTCGCTCTCCTGACACCAGTCGCACTCAAGTTAAACGTCGCTTGCAATTGGTGATTGCCCATGACCGCGCTGCCTTAGATCCTCAAAGATTGGAAAAAATGCGACAAGAAATCCTAGAGATAGTCTGTCGCTACGTAGAAGTGGAAACAGAAGGCTTGGAGTTCTCTCTAGAAAGCAACCATCGGACGACAGCTTTAATTGCTAACTTACCCATTCGTAGAGTCAAAGGAATTGATGAATTAGAAAGCAGCGATACAACATCTTCTTTGTAGTTTTTCCTAAGTATTGTTCTAGCTAATAGCGATTAGCTAAATGCTAATTGCTGGCTATTACTTGAGTTCAATGACTTAAAAAAACGGTGAGTAACACTATTTACGCGTTATTAAATGATTTGGCTATTTGCCATTTCATTTTTAAGTAACGCTTCTTGATTATCAATCAAGTTAAAATAAAAATGTTTTAAAATATGGACTTTAAGCCGTAATAAGTACAGGCAATACTGCCAACTAAATAGACAACCCAAGTCAAAAAAAAGCCAATTGCTCGTCCATTAGAAGGGCCATAAGTATTAATCAGTCCCCACGCATGGGCAATACGAGCAACAGTGAGAGTGCTTCCGAGAAGCCACACCAACCATATGTGTACTTGCATCAACTCCAGTGCCAGTACAAACATTAATCCATGAGGTACATACTCAGCAAAATTGCCATGAGCACGAACCTTTCTTTGCAGTAAGCTATGATCTTTTATAGGCTCAGGAAATAGTTTTTGAGTCATCTTTTCAACTTTATTTGCCCAAGCATTAGGATTTGCTAAGGGATTTGGCTGTTGCGCTACATCTGCTTCAGACTCACCATGCCAAACTCTTGTCTTCATCCTTTCATCTGCTGCAATATAAGAAAGAGAAAAGGCAATGAAACCGTTAATACCAATAAAAAGAGTTGATACTGGAATACTATTTTCAATCATCTTGATTCCTCATTCAAAATATCAACCTTTGTCCCAAATCTAAAAAATTTTTTGTCATCATATCAAATAGGGAAATGATGTCTTGTTTCACTTCCACAGAGACATTTCTAAACCTCTTGTCTGTCGATTTTTTCTCGATGTCTTAATTACGAATTACGAATTAGTATCATACAACTAATCACACATAACTATAAAAAAATTCCCGTTGTCAATTGGGCAACAACGGGAATTTATAGACTTGTATGTAAACTATCGAAAAGCCACTTGTGGTTCCGCCCAAACTTCTGAAAGCTTTTCACCAAAAGTAATAGGCTGATCCCCATCTGTAGTTGTATTTACAGTCTTGCCATCACTAGCAACTTTTACTAAAGGCCAATTTTCTTCACCTAGTTCACCAGCACGGAACAGCACATGATCGGGTTGGGTTTTACTCCAGCCTAACAACACCGCAATTTTTTCATGCTCATCTTCTTCCTGCGCGGGAGCAACAGTATTGGCGTGATTATTTTGCCGATCCCAAATGACTGCTCTATCCGTAGCATCCGCTGTATTAAATAATCCTTCAAACTTACGTGCTAGGAAGCGATCGCCTTTTTCCGACCAGCTAACAGGAACTAATACTCCAATTTTCCCATTCGTTTCTGCTAGTTGTGGGGATGATGCTTTTGCCTGTAATAATGGATCGCTAACGATAGCAGTTGAAGCCATTACCCGCAATTTCTTGGTTTGTGTATCTTCTACAAACAGAACGCTGGTAACACGGCTATTGTACATTTCGGGTTTGACTTCTAGTTGCACCCTACTATAAACAATATATTTACCGTCAGGAGAAACCACAGGCACACTACGGTAGTAACGTACTCCACCTCCCTGAGGCCCAATAGCCTCCTGAGTAGCCGTTATCCATTTCCAAGGAATAGGATGAGGGCTACCTATGGGATCTGCTGGTACGGCTTGGTTTTCCTCAGCTGGTTCAGAGACTTGTATTTCCGTTGTGGATTTTGGTTGCGATGTTCTCAGAGTTGGCGCAACTTGAGTTGCTGCGAATGATTGAGCAACAGATACCTCTTTTGGTAGAGAATGTTTAGATTCTGCTATAGACTTGATTTTAGAATTTTTTATTTTTTGTAATAAACTTAATTTGCTAGCAGAAAACTTTGTAGATGGTGCGAGTTCAACTGCTGCCAATGGATCAGTAGCAGGCACATTACTGCTTAACGGGGAATTATCTTTTAAAAGATTTGCTGCTTCTGCCGAAGGCTCAATTGTGTCTGCTGGTAATAATTTTGGTTCTGCAACAGCAGTTATTTCTCCTGACGCAGAATTAGATTCTTCCCTTAAAGAGTTAATTTGATCTACGTTTAATATTTCAGCTAAATCAGGTTCGCTAACAGCAGCCATTTCCATTGTCGCTGAACCAGATTGTTCAGATTCAGAAGTGCTTTTTAATACTTCTGATTGCGTTGCCGAGGTAGAGTGGCCTGATGCCGCCACTAGAGGTGCGATCAGTATCGCAACTACAGCATATTTAACAAATGGTTGTACGCGGAACCATCCTGACAGCAAAAGAGGTTTAAGCATTGGTTGACTCTCTAGAGGGGCGGTTGCTGTGTGAGGAGCAAGGCCTATGCAGCAATGGGAGAAGCTATGACTATATGTATAACAACAAACTAAAAGCTTTAACGAGATAATTTCTTCAAAGTTAGCACAGCTTTACAAAAATTAAGTATCATAATTAACGCTTTTTTTGCGCTTGTGTATTGGTATTAATAAGTAACCTGCTATCATAAGTAATAATGCAGATTAACTAAGTAATATTACGCAAACAATAAGCTGATTCGCCATCTAACGCCCAACTATACTTAATAGAGGTAACGCTAAACAAAGCTTCAACCTATCATTTAACTTTTATGGCGACAGCCAACATTCAAATAACGGAACTGTTGAAACTTGTGCGAGGGAGAGCTAACCCGTAAGCAGCCTTCCGATCACATTAACCTGGAACAACAGCGCACACAAACCAATTATGGAAAATGTGAGGTTTACTTGAAAAACTAGCAAAGCTCACTTACAACATAATTGCTGCTTAAGAACCATTACTAGTATCTACCTACAAGTATTAATTGCAATTAGTTCTACAATAATTGCGAGAACTCAGCACTATTTTATAGATGTAAAGACATCTAAAAGCAAATTCAATTAAACAAGCAGAAATTAAATTTAACAGGTAGACGCATGGTGGTGAAGCAGCCCTGTATTAAGTTAAGCCCGACTTACGCGGCAGTTTTCCCTAGGCCTAGCTCTATCCCGCAGGGTAAGAGTAACCGAAGGGTTTGTTGTCAAACATCGCCGAATAATTAGGTTCTCTAGCAGCAGAAGCAGTTATTACTAGCTTATCTGCCTGCTAACTGCAACTTAATTATAAGTTAGTTTATCAAGGAACCTTTGGCTTCACCAATACGAAACTACTTTAGCACTAAAAAAGCAAATTATTTGAAGATTTAGGATAAAATTATCCGCTATTTATTGAGCTGGGATTAACCAACTTCCAAATTACCTTTTCTGGCTAGGGAGATCTGGTCATATATTTGATTATTTGATAGCCTCGTTTACTCCTGAGAACGTGTGATGATTGAGGACAGAGGGTTAATCAATGGATTACCAGGTACACTACGCACAGCGACATGGAAATTGCTATCGACCTGAGATACTCGACGTTGGCTATGTTGTTGACTATTAACTAATATGAAAATTGTATTTTTTGGTACTCCCCAGTTTGCTGTCCCTACCCTAGAAAAATTGCTAAATCACCCAGACTTTGAAGTTTTAGCAGTTGTCACTCAACCAGATAAACGCCGAGAACGAGGGAATAAACTTACACCTTCACCAGTAAAAACCCTTGCGACTTCCTTCAATCTCCCAGTATGGCAACCCCAACGGCTAAAAAAACACACTGCAACGTTAACAAACCTCCAACAATCAGAGGCAGATGCGTTTGTCGTTGTTGCCTATGGACAGATTTTGTCTCAAAAAATATTGGATATGCCGAAATTGGGCTGCATCAACGTGCATGGCTCGATTTTGCCCAAATATCGGGGTGCAGCTCCTATTCAGTGGTGTTTATATAATGGCGAGCCGGAAACCGGGATCACAACAATGTTAATGGATGTCGGCATGGATACGGGAGCAATGCTGCTCAAAGCAACTACATCTATTGAATTACTAGATAATGCCCAAAATTTAGCCGAGAGGCTAGCTGCAATCGGTGCAGATTTGTTGCTGGAAACCTTGTTAAAGCTGGAACGACAGGAAATTGAACCAATTCCTCAGGATAACTCGCAAGCGACTTATGCACCTTTAATTCAAAAACAGGATTATGGGTTAGATTGGTCTAAAAGCGCTATTCAGTTACACAATCAAATTAGAGGCTTTTATCCCAACTGTACCGCCAGCTTTCGCAACCAAGCGCTGAAAATTACTCTTTCCCTTCCCCTTGGTTCTGCTTACAATCACAAGCTACCACCAGAATTAGAAAAAATTAATTATAAATTGCCGGATTTGTCAACTGTAGCTGGTAGTCCGGGAGAAGTGGTAAGCATTGCCAAGGGAATTGGCGCGATTGTCCAAACTGGCGAAGGCGTGTTGCTATTGCGAGAAGTTCAGTTAGCTGGCAAACGTCCCCAGTCGGGATGGGATTTTGTTAACGGCACTCGCTTAACTGTAGGAGAAGTTTTTGGATCTGGAAGTTAAGAGAGAGGGAGATAGGGTTTGTGGCTTCTGACTCCTTGCTGCACACTGCATCACTCTCGACTGTTTAGTGTTACGTTTTCGTAGAAACGGCAAGTCTTACAAGGGCCACCTGGATTGACTGCACAACGTACAATTTCGGAATGAGCATTGTAACTACAGGTGGCATCGCCGATTACCCAACGTCCCTCTACCAGACTTTTCTCAGCTGGTCTTTGAGCAGATTGTACGTAAAGGGCTATATTATGCAAACGGTAGCGCCCCGCTTTAAGTTGATATCTGTGGCGGCGCTCTAAAACTGCGTAGGTTTTACCTTCAAAATCGAGATAGTTTCCTGGTTGGGGTGTCCAATCAAGTTTCGCTCTACCGAGGCACTGACGCGGATGCGTCAAAATCACCTCGGTTGGTAAAGAGTCTGGCTCCATAAGCTTATGTGATTTGATTTACATTATAAAGATGGTATGGCAATAACCTTCTCTAGCTTACCGAATTTGAATTATAATTAATAGTTTGCTAAATCATTGCGAGTTTTCATCGCAAGCAAGATAGAAAAATTGATGACTATTCTGCTAGTTTAAGTAAGCATGATTGAGAAACACACATATGTGTACGCTTACATCTGCCATTAAAAATACTAAAAATACCTGCGATCGCCATCTAAAAACGTATTATTAAACGATGATAATAGTTCAATTTTTTATTGGCAAAATGCTATGATTGGCATCAAAATCAATTCACAAAAGTAGCAAGTTACTAGTGGAATTTTGCATATCGACCTAACCTGCTAATTACCATATGTGACTTTCCTGGTTTGCTCTTTCGCTTTTTAAATAGATTGAGTTTAAATTCATAAATCTTTACAATTGCGGCCCGGCACCAGGAAGCCAGTAGGCTAGATGCTTTTCTATGATGTGGTTGATTGTTCAGGGAATCCGGCAATGGGGACGAGAAATCGTAAAGGCAAATTTTTCTGGGTGCTTATTACATTGTTTAAAGTTATGTAGCCTTTTGATTATTTGCCCTCAGCCACTGCGGTAAACTATGCCTTGATTATGATTCCTTCGCAGAGAAGAACACTCGAAAGGAGCCTTTTTTCAATGTCTCATACCGTAAAAATCTACGATACCTGTATTGGCTGCACCCAATGCGTCCGCGCTTGCCCCACTGACGTACTGGAGATGGTACCTTGGGATGGCTGTAAAGCTGCTCAAATAGCCTCTTCACCCCGCACAGAAGACTGCGTAGGATGCAAACGGTGTGAAACAGCTTGTCCCACCGACTTCTTAAGCATCCGGGTTTACTTGGGCGCTGAAACGACTCGCAGTATGGGTCTAGCTTATTGAGGAATTCATTTTAATTTCTCATTTGGCTCGCAATCAAGTGTCTTATTAGCAAGCACCTTTAGCATCGTAGGGTGGGTATTTGCCACCCTACAATATCGTTCTTTTACTGTAAAAGCCCGAAACCATAAAATAACTACACTTACAAGGAGCAATCAGCTCCTTTTTTCTTTGCTAAAATATCACTTTTATGGTAACAATAAACAGGTTTTAATCATCCTCAACAGGGAGCGGTGAACTAAATGTGCGGAATCGTTGGATATATCGGCACTCAAGCGGCGACAGAAATTCTACTAGCTGGGCTAGAAAAACTGGAGTATCGTGGGTACGATTCTGCTGGAATCGCTACCGTCTGGGAAGGTGATGTGCATTGCGTGCGAGCAAAGGGCAAACTGCATAACTTACGTTCTAAACTTGAACAAATAGAAACCCCCTCTCAAATTGGTATTGGTCACACTCGTTGGGCGACTCACGGCAAACCAGAAGAGTATAACGCCCATCCCCACATGGATACAGCGATGCGAATTGCGGTAGTGCAAAATGGCATTATTGAAAACTACCGTGACTTGCGGGAGGAACTAAAGCAAAAAGGTCATCAGTTTCGTTCGGAAACTGATACAGAAGTCATTCCGCACCTCATCGCCGAATTGCTTAAAACTTCTGCATCTTCATTGTTGGAGGCAGTTCAGCAATCTGTGAACCATCTTGAGGGTGCATTTGCGATCGCAGTGATTTCTGCTGATTACCCAGATGAATTAATTGTCGTTCGGCAGCAAGCACCCTTGGTAATTGGTTTTGGGCAGGGAGAGTTCTTTTGCGCTTCCGATACGCCAGCGATCGTTTCTCATACCCGCGCAGTGCTAGCATTAGAGAATGGAGAAATTGCGCGCCTAACACCCTTGGGCGTTGAAGTTTATAATTTTGCTGGCGATAGGTTGAAAAAACAACCTCGAATGCTTAACTTGAATCCTATGATGGTAGAAAAGCAGGGATTCAAGCACTTCATGCTCAAGGAGATTTATGAGCAACCAGGAGTTGTACGTGCTAGTTTAGAAGCTTACTTTAGTAGTGATGGTAATGCCTGCCAAGCTACTCACTCACCAATTAATCTAGGTTTACCTACAGAATTCTACGCAGATATAGAACAAATTCAAATCGTTGCCTGTGGTACTAGTTGGCACGCCGCCTTAGTCGGAAAATACTTGCTTGAACAACTAGCAGGAATTTCTACTCAAGTACACTATGCTTCTGAGTATCGCTATGCGCCATCACCCCTGATACCCAACACATTAATAATTGGTGTCACACAATCAGGTGAAACAGCTGATACTTTAGCAGCTTTAGCGATGGAAAAAGAACGTCGCCAAGGCAAAGAAAATAAATATCAAGCGCGATTACTCGGCATTACCAATCGTCCAGAAAGTAGCCTTGGCCATATGGTTCCCCATATTATCAATACCTTGGCAGGAATTGAAATTGGGGTAGCAGCAACAAAAACCTTTATTGCCCAATTAATGGCATTTTACGCTTTAGCCTTAGAATTTGCTGCTCATCGTCAGACAATTTCTCCAGATAAAATCGCGGAAATTATTGAAGGCTTGCGACACGTTCCCAAAGAAATTGAAGCAAATTTAGAGACTCAAGAAAAATTAACCGAACATTTAGCTCACGAATTTGCCGAAACCCAAGATTTTATCTTTTTGGGAAGGGGAATTAATTTTCCTATAGCCTTAGAAGGGGCATTAAAATTAAAAGAAATTAGCTATATTCATGCTGAAGGCTATCCAGCCGGGGAAATGAAGCACGGCCCGATCGCCCTATTGGATGCTAAAGTACCGGTAGTTGCGATCGCAGTTCCTGGTACTGTATATGAAAAGGTAATTTCTAACGCCCAAGAAGCGAAAGCCCGTGATTCTCGGTTAATTGGTGTTACTCCAGTTAAAGATGGTGAAGCAGCAGAAATTTTTAACGATTTGCTCCCCGTTTCATCAGTGGATGAATTACTATCACCCATCCTCACAGTAGTACCTTTGCAACTATTGGCTTATCACATCGCCGCCCGTCGTGGTTTGGACGTTGACCAGCCCCGGAACCTTGCCAAATCAGTAACGGTCGAATAGTATAAAATTATACTTTTGTTTCTATGATAAAATAGCTTCTCAGCAAGTTATATCTTTGCAGGAGCTATTTTTTATAAATAAAAAGTATGGCAAATTCTTATATATAAAAATACATAAGTATATTTAATTTCATAATTAAGGGTGAAATTGTCTGTTAAGAGGTGATCGCGGCAACTTAAATGTATATTTTTACAACGTCTTAATACTACAGATAAGCTTGTAAAAATTTGATCCGATAACATCAAAGTTAAGTACATCTACCAGCATTATGAGTGAAATCCACCTACGTCAAATAAAGTCATATCTTCAAAAAACATTTGATGGTTTGATTGACTTGACAGATTACCAAAACAAATCTGAAACAGACAGAGAGTTAATTTTCTTAACCAGAAGTCTAGCTGCATTTACATTGATGGTATTGGCTGATATTTCTCCTCAAGAAGCATCAAAATCTATAGTTGATGGTGGACAAGATAATGGAATAGATTCCATTTATTTTGATAGAAGAGAAAAAATTATGTATGTATTACAATCTAAATGGAAACAGGAAAGTAAAGGAAGTATAAAAACCGATGAGGTGATGAAATTCACTAGAGGATTTAAAGACTTAGTGAATGCTAGATATGATAGGTTTAACTCAAAACTCAATAATAAAACTCAAGATATTGAGGAAGCACTAAATGACGCAGGAACAAGATTTGAAATAATTCTTGTCTACTCAGGTCAAACTCCCCTAGCAGATGAGCCTAAAAGAGAATTTGATGATTTGTTAGATGAGATGAACGATTCATCAGATATCGTAAGTATGAGAGTGCTTAACCAGTCAAATATATACAATATAATATCTCAAGGAGCATCTGGCAATCCTATAAATTTAGATGTTTGCCTTTTCGATTGGGGACAAACTAAAGAACCTTATCAATCTTATTATGGCCAAGTTTCTGCAAGAGAAGTAGCTGATTGGTGGACTAAACATTCTCCTAAATTGTTCTCTTCAAATATTAGACTATTCGTCAAAGATAGTGAAGTCAATGAAGGCATTATAAATACAGTTAAAAAAGAACCAGAAAAGTTCTGGTATTATAATAATGGCATCACAGCTTTGTGTTCTAGTATTGGGAAAAAACCACTTGGAGGTAGTGGAAGAGATACAGGTATATTTGAATGCAAGGATGTAAAAATAGTCAATGGTGCTCAGACTGTTGGTTCAATAGCAAGAGCATATCAAAATTCTCCTGAGCAAGTTGAAAAAGCAAGAGTTCACATTCGTTTTATATCTTTGGAAAATTGCCCTGAAGCATTTGCTACAGAGATAACTAGATTCAACAATACTCAAAATAGAATTGATCGTCGAGAATTTGTGGCTCTTGATCCTGAACAAGAAAGAATCAAAAATGAACTTCACTTAGAGGGAATTATTTATACTTATAAGTCAGGTGAATCAATTCCAGATGGACAAAAAGGTTTTGATTTAAATGAAGCTACGATTAGTCGAGCTTGTAAACAGAATGAAGTTTCTTTCGCTACACGAGTTAAAGATAAAATCGGTGTTTTATGGGAAGATATTGAGAAACCACCATACAAAACTTTGTTTAATAGATCAGTAAATGGTTCTAACCTTTGGAAATTAGTTCAAATATTAAGAGTAGTAGAAAATAAATTATCAGAAGTACAAAAACAACGAGATGGAAGAGAAAAGTTATTTGCTACTCATAGTAACCGTCTCATTCTACACCTTGTCTACAAAGCTTTACCAGATAATTTCTTTAATATCTCATCTGATTTAACCCCAGAACAAATTGATGATATTCAATCTATGGCCTCAAAGTTCTTGGGAAGTGTTATGAGTGAAAGTAGCAACCTATTTCCAACTTCCTATCCGGCAAATATATTCAGGAATGTCACAAAATGCCAAGAGATTGTTGATAAAATTTTACATTGAAGTTAACTTCAGAAGGTGCAAAATTTTTTATACATTTATCTAATATTTACTGCTGTGACGTTGCTACGGAATTGCACCATTTCCTCACTTGTATTAAAATGCACTGCTATTTCTGTTAGTGTCATTTGACGCTGAACTGCCCAGAGTAGACCCCGCCGAGGAATTTGAAGGCATCCACCTAAATAAGTTGCCTCATCTTCATCGCTCTGTCGGCGCAGAGGAAGCCCAGTATTTGGATCAAAGCGGACAATTTTATGTCTTAATAGCAGGTGTCCAAACTCGTGCATCAGGTTTGATTCACGTCGTGCAGGAGTATGACGCGGATTATTCACAATCCAGAGTGGGCTTTGATTAATAATTCCTGCTGACCATTGGTCGCTATCGAGCAATACCGCTACTACAGAAGGATCTAAAGTGGAAATCTGCTCAGGTGTCAAAATTATTGCATTCAATTGAGCCGCCAGCAAATCTGCTGGTAATGGCTCAAATGCCCGTAAATTTAATAAACTACGTTGCTCTGTGGCAATTCCTTCACACCTTTGCCTAAACTCAGTTGGTAATTTCTCTGTTAGTGTCATGATTCTTGTTAATCCGGCTGTTGGGTGTCGCTTTGTTGAGAATTATCCCGATACGCTGCTTTCACTAATTCTGCTAGTGCATTGGCAACTGCCGGATCGAGTTTTTTCGATGCTCGCAATTGAATTTCTATTGTCTCTAATGTGTTTGAGCCAGAGGAAGCTTCAGATTCTTCTGTTTTCTTAAATAGTTCAGCAGGTGACACTTGCAGCCAATCGCAAAGTAATAAAAAGGTTTCCATATCAGGCATTTTGCCATTTTCTACCCGTGAAAGTGTAGAGGAACTAATATTACCTATTTCTTTGGCTGTGTCTCGCAGCCCTTTCCTCCCCCGCTTCGTCTTCATCATTGCGGCTAATAGATGTGTGTCTAAGTTGTATCCCATGCGTCTTCGTTGTTTCACTTATGAAACGCGTTTCTTTATTGTCTCACATTAGCTATAGTTATTAAATGTATCTTTCTAATTACAGTGTTTCATTAAAGAGACAAAATACCAAAGCTTGTCTAATATAGACAGGAGGTACTTTTTGGATAACAATTTTGATTTTTTGGTTGTGGGTTTGGCAGAGTTTTTCCGTGCAGATAATCAATACCAAATTCCTAAATACCCATACCCTGATTTGTTACGGCGTGCCTGCAATACTTTGGCATTGAAGATGACAGCTATTCCTTATCCACGTACTCTAGAAGGTCTTTTTCATCTTCTAGAAAAACCCTTGCAAACATGGTATCCGTTGGAGATACCAAAGGAGTTTGACTCAGAATATGGCTTAATTTACGATAAAGCGTTAAGTGAGGAAGCAAGCCAGTATTTCTACGAACAGTTGGTAAAACGAGGGCAACTTCCTGAGTTGGCTTCTGTGAAAGTACAACAAATTGCGCTGGAGAACTTTCAGTTTCTGAGGTTGCTGGAAAAACTGCAAGAAGCCAACGAAAATGATGCTAAACACGCCCAACAAGAATATGTTTTACTGCGGCGATTTATAATTGCGAATCCTTACACTACTTTAGAGAAACTTCGCAACAGGTTTTCTCAAACGCGTTACATAACTATTAATGATGTTGGCGAACTGTACGAAGACTGTAAAGAAAATGAATCTTATTGGTGCTGCGATCGCTGCGGCCCTTTAATTAAAAAACATGGACATTTACGTGGCATTAAGCCAAGCGTCTGCAACGATCATCGGAAAAACTTGTCCCATGTCCGGCGCATTTATTGGAAGCGAGGTCTGTGTCGTCTCAAGTTTGGTATTCATTGGCGTGTTTGTTTGCCTGGAATTCCAGAGATACGTCTGTTTAGTGCTTTAGAAAAGCTGCATAAACAACAGCCAGAACATCTTTGCGAAGTTCAACTTTGGCCTGGTATTGACCGTTACGACCTGCAACTACGTTTTGGTGATGGTTCAGTCTGGGCTGTAGATATCAAAGACTACCGAAATCCCTATGATTTGGCTTTGCAACTGAAGCCGATATTTGGGGAAGGCGATTTGCGCTATGACGAAAGTTTTTATGTTATTCCTAACCATCGTCTGCATCAACGCCAAGATTACATCGACATCTTGCGCGAAGAAGCAACAGGATTGCCAAAAAGCACCCATCTTTTCAGCGATACAGCTTTTGAAGAAAGAGTCGTCGCTAAGATAATGCACCTGAGTCAAGGGAAATAGCATTATGAGCCAAATGACATTATTTAAGCCACCTGATATTTTTACAGAGCGTGTCAAAGAATTGAAAGATAACTCTGAGCTAGATCGAGAACAAGCCCAATTATTACTTCAGGTAGAACTTGGCTTTGCATTGATGGAGTGTTTAGGAATTGATGACGAAGCAGTAACAGCAGTTTGGGCAATACTCAGTGGTATGCCTTTGCGACACCCACGTTTACATAATTTAGATGATATCCAGCGGCGCGCAGTTGCTAACGCTCGGCAAATTATCCCATTTTCTGCACGTTTTGCTTGGTTGGGGGCATTACGTTTCTACATCCGCAATATTCCGCAAAATAGACGTAACTATGATTTTGATATCCAGGATTTAGATTCTCAAATTATTCATGCTGCGAAACATCTTAGGGATCAAGTCAACCAAAATTTATATGAAAGCTGTTTGAGTGCGGATTTGGAGTTTCGCCAACGCAGGGTTAAACCAGTAAAGGCAGGAGTTGCCTACCAATTCCAGGCTAAGACAGAAAAAGAAACAGTCACAATGCAAGTACAGTTCACACCAGAACATTTAAGTACTGCACGACAACAGCCTTGGTTTACTACACCCCGCTCTCGTGAGCCTTTTTCATTACGAATTCCAGATTTAGAGTCAGATGCAGAGTTCCTCAATCGCCGCGAACAGTTACTAGCACGCCGATATGGTTGGCATGAATCACAAAAGGGACACTGGGTAAGCCGCTTTCGCAAAATCAACTTTCACAAAATTCAGGCAGACGGTACGCTGAGTGAGCGCAACACACAAACGTTAAATTTAGATGGTTTTGTACATATTGCGGGACAAGTCGCCTCTGGAAAGTCTACCCTGTCAACGTTACTTGCCGTCAATAGTCTGCGAAATCATGCCGATCGCCGCATCACATTAGTTGTTAGTGATGTACAATCGGCAATTCGGTTAACAAATCAAATTAATTGGTGGTTCTGTGACGATCCAGAAAACGATGAGCCTGTTGCTGTACCCTTACTAGGCCGCAGTAAACGAGATGCACACCTAAAAAGCTTCTATGCCTCGAAAGATTTTCAGGAACACTGGCAACGCGGACAACCACACTGGGGCGATCGCTTTTTGGGAACAGCTTGTGCTTTGCAAGGATTGCTACAAGCTAGCGACATCTTTGACCGTTTGCATGGTAAGCCGCTCAAGCCTGGAACCGAGCCATGTCACTCTTTGAAAGAAGCACCAAAAAGTGAAAGCGATCGCAAAAAACAAAACAATAACCCTGGAGTACCCCACTTGTGTCCTTTTTTTGCCACTTGCCCATCACAGCAGGTATATGGTGATATGCCAGCTGCCCGTGTTTGGATTACAACTCCAGGTGCAATGGCAATGGCTGGTTTACCACGTCATTTAGAATTACGTCCGCTCAAGATAGGGGAACTCGTTTATCTACATTCCGATATTGTTGTATTCGATGAAGTAGACACCGTTATCAAGTGGTTTGACGATGTATATGCTGAGGAAGTGTTGCTAACAAATGGTGGTGTTTTTGATGACATTGGAGTAAAAACTGAAGATTACATGAGGTTTAACCGTGTTACCCCAGCATTGATGCAGCGATGGACTGGTGCAGAACGTGATGTCCAAAAGGCTGTGACAGCAACTTTGACACTATTAGACAAGCGTTCGGGACACGAGTTTCTCAATAAATGGATAGAACGTGGCTACTTTACGCCTAATTCCCTCCTCTACAAATTTGCCCGCCGCCTTGCTGGACTTGAAGAATTAGATTCTCCTGATGTCACGGAGCAAGAAATTAAAGCTAATAACCGGCGCGTACAGCAGATAATGCAGTATTTTGACGCATTACTCGATGACGATCCATTACAGGGGCAGCCTCGCTCCAATCCTAAAGTTAATAGGCTGGCACTTCTGATTCAACAGATTAACAGTATTGGCGAAAGTGCTACCGACGATAGCATTTATCATGCTTGCAAAGCCTGGATAGTTGATTTTTTCCCCAAGACAGAACAACGGTTAGCACGACTGCGAACAGAAATAGAAAAACGTCAGAATAATTCACAGCAGCCAGTCAAGAAAAAGCGGCGAAATTCCTCAAAAAAAGAGGAACAAACAGATCCAGTGGACACAATAGAAACCCTGGCATACCGTTTACAGTTTGCCCTTACCATCACCCTTTTAGATCGGCACACACGTATTATTTTTTATGAGTGGCATCATCGACCACCCACTCTGGATGACGAGCCTCCGCATCGCCGTATGCCCACAGCTATGTTAAATATTTTACCGTTACCGCCAACAGGAAGGCAGTTTGGTACTTACTATTCCCGCAAAGATGAAAATCACAACCAATCTGAGAACAGCAGCGAAAATGCTTTATCTTTGTTTGCTTATACCAATATTGGTCGTTACTACGTTTTGAACTTTCATCGCTTGCTAACAGACTTGGATGGTCAACGCGGGCCTAATGTGTTGGCACTATCAGGAACTTCTTATCTACGAGATTCCACTCAGTTTCATGTTGGCAATCCTCAGGGTATTTTAATGCCAGAGCCGAGTGCCACAGAAGCGATCGCTCAAAGCCGCTTTAGGTTTCTGCCTCAATTGAACCGCAAAGATGAAGCTATCCGTATTTCTGGGACACCTGAACGTCAGAAAATGGGAATGTTTAAAGAGATGGCACAAGCGCTGATTGGCAACAACGGTAGCGGCCATTTAGGACAGGAGCTTGAGGAATTGAAACGACTGGGTGAGAGCGCTCCAGATTTTTGGCAGGATAGGGAACGCCTACTGTTACTCGTCAATTCTTATGACCAAGCACGGTGGGTAGCAGACGAAATCCGTCAGTGTTGGTGGGGTATGCGCGAGCAAGTTTACCATTTGCAGCGCGATCACACAGAGACTTTGGCTGAGGATGACATCGATTATCAGTCAAGGATGGAAATTGGCGCTCTCAACCGTGCTGACATCGAAACTTTCTCAGTAACTGGCGGTAAAATCCTAGCTGCACCGATAAGTGCTATGGGGCGCGGATTCAACATTTTGAATGCAAATGGCAAAGCTGCTTTTGGTGCGGTTTACTTTCTCACCCGTCCCTATCCTCATCCACATGATACTCAGGCGATCGCTCAAGAAATCAACCGTCGTGCCTTGGATTGGATAGAAGATGCGAATTTCATTGCTTGGGAAGGAGACGGAATTTTAGGGCGCGCAGAAAAAGTGCGTCAATTGGCTGCGCGTTACTGGCGATCGGTAGAACATCGTTCTTACTACAAAACACTGCGTGCAAATGAAGAATTACGTGCCTTTCCCCGCCAAGACTTAGCCGCAACCACTGCTGGGGTCATCGTTCAAGCTGTAGGCCGTCTTTTGCGTGGAGGTGTTCCCTTTCACGCTTACTTTGTTGATGCTGCTTGGGGGCCAAACTATGCCAAAGAGCAACAGCCTGATACACCGCGTACCAGCTTGCTAGCAGCAATCATCGATTTGCTTTGTGACTATGTTAATGAAGATGTTATCAGTCAAGCTTTATACCAATCAATAGCAGATGCTTTGGTTGATATTGATGGCTTCAACTGGGAAATAGACGCAAGAGATAGAGAAAGAGCATGACTAAAACAATTACATCAGAAAATATTTTGTTACCTGCACGCATGAATTTGGTAACAGATGCTTTTGCCAACCTAGAGATTGCTGTGTTGGCATTCCCTTTTGTTCAGGTGATAGCAGACTTTCGCCGCGATCTGGAACGAGTACTGTCTCGTGGCAACAACAAAAAAGAGGTTCAGCCACCATATCGACAGTTAAATAATGCTTTGCTTGCTTGTGCATCTACTCTGACATACGGCTTTGAGTTTGTTAGCGTTGACGAAGAAAGTAAGCTGCCCTTATATCAAGCATTAGCTGTAGGAACCCCAGAGAACCCGTTGAAGACACCCACACCCCAGCAGATACATCAATTAGTGAGAATTTGGGCGCAGGAGTGGACAAAGCAATATCGTGGCAAAGGTAAAACAGATGAAGTTAATAGCGTGTGCGATCGCTTTCTCGAAAGAATAGCTGCAATACCGCCTGGTTGGGAGTGGCAACGCATCAAGCCGGAAATACTTGTGCAGGATATCAACGCAGAGAGAGGATTAGGATTTCAAGCTATTCCCAGTCTTCTCGCCACCATGTTGCATGGTAAAAAGTGCATCATTAATTCTGGAAAAAGAAAACAAGAAATTCAATGGCGCAAAGTACAGGGAGGCGGTTCGGGTAGGGTTGGACTCTATTTAGTTAGTAAGCCGTTTAAGGCAAATTACACAGATAATAATGGCAACGAAAAAGAAGGTTATTTTGCTTACCGTCTAGACTTTAATGTTGAGACGCAAGCAGGACGGTTCAATGACAACGGCAACTTAAAACCGTGGATTTTCTTACATTTAAGTTGCCAAAGATACCCCCATGAACCTTTGTCAGATGCCAATTATGGGCGTGACATCTCTGTTTTGATGGGTATGAACAATGCACGTTTACCTAATTACAAGGTAGATTCGACCTTGGTACGCCTCGTTATTGAGAACAATGGCAAAGAACAAGAGAATTTGTGGAGGTTACAACTGCCAGAACTGCTTGCTGCATTTAAAGCACGCGCTCTAGAACAGCCAGAAAATATTCTGAACAACCCTACAGAATTTGGTAATTTAAATAACTCAACTAACTGGGGTGATAGAGACGAATACTATATAGTTCATGCTGAAGGCTACAAGTACGAGCATGAGAAACATAAACGAGGACATAGTGTCAAAACAGGATTTAGTTTTTTGGAGCGGGGCGATATTATTGCACGGGTACTAGAATCTCTCAACGAAGTTTTGATACCAGATAATCCGATGCAATCTGACATTCCTGCACCATCTGGTATAAAAGCACCACTAGCAATGCGTGATTACGAATTTGTTTCTAGACCTCGTAAAAAGTGCCAACCTTATCAGCAAATTGCTATTGATGCTATTTACCGGGCATTGCAGGGTAAGCCAATGCATATCTTTCTTATTTATCGAGAACAAAACACTTGTGAAGTAGTTTACCAGCAATTACGCGATGTATTCCTTCTCAATGAAAATGAAGATTTTCCACAAGATATAACAGTTTCAAAAATTTTGATTGATGATGCGACACTTTTGCAGCCACTTAATACAGGTGGATTTTTACCTAAAGATCGTAGCAAATTCGACCAGCAGATACGCAAGCAACATCAAGCAAAGCGAGAAGCATGGCGTACCTTTCTCCAGGAAAGTGTTATTCCTCTGATAAATTTTGAGACTAATCCTCACTGTTTAGCAATTATCGAAATTGGCCGAATCAAAATAAAGGGAATTCTCCCTCAACAAAACATTAAAGGAGCTATTCGTGAAGCTTGTGTAAGAGAGGGAATTAATTCCCAAATGATACAGTCGATACCGACAGCTAAACCAAAATCAAGTGACACAGAAGATGATGAGGATAAATCACCATCATACAGCAAACCAACAAAAGGACGTGTGATGAGTGCTGTACTCGATGGAACATTACGTCAAATAGGGGCGCTATACGGTCTACCCTCTCAAGTATACGAGCAAGCAAAGATACCAAAAGAAATTGGCCAAGAATTAGATGTAATTGCCTTTTGTCGTCGCAAAACTAGCCAATATCAAGGTGATATTCACTATGCTCTTGCGGTTCGTCTGCGTGCAACGGGTGCGGTAGATGTACTACTTCCCGATGCAAATGATTGGATTCCTTACACTCAGGCGGGAATTGCTGTCGGAAAAATTTTTGCTGAAGCACGTCGCGATCGCCAAGAAAATAAAAAGCGCCTTCAAAGTAAAATCAAGTTGAATGGCACGGAATTAGTACAGTTTGTTGCACGCGTAGTAACCAAACATTTAGGCAAACCAACCATTGTTCTAATTGAAGCTGAAGGATGGCGTAACGGACGTGGCGAAGATAATGATGGCAAAATCTGGCCTCAGTTGCAAAATGAGAACCTTCTGGCAAAACGCAACGTTCTTGACTTTTGCCATGTTCCTGGTCACACTTGCGAGTATACCCGTAATAATAAGCAACTACAGAACTTATTAGCAGTAATTCGTATTCGTGCTGGTAGAGAAACACCACAGTACATTACCAATCGAGAAGCTTGGAACGAAGATTGTGCAGCACGGGATTTTCCACATCTGAGTGGGTTTTACGATCAGTCAGCACCAGAACTATTACATTACTTCTCTGTAGGAAGGCTGCCAAAAACACAGAAGCTACAAAATGAGATGCCAATACCCGAACTTTACAAACTCGGCTTCCAAGACGATGAATACGGTGCTAACATCCCGTTCAAACATCAACAAATGTTAGAAATATTACCATTCTTCATCCACCCAAATTTTCAGAAAGAAGAATCTTTAAAGGCACTGTGTCGAATACCTCACTATTTGAGATGTTCGCCAGCTTGGTTTATGGGGAATATCCTTGTGCCATACCCAATGCATATAGGTAAGGAGCTGATAGAAGATTACCTGTGCATACTTGGTGTAAATTTACAAATTTGAGGAATAGCAAAATTGCACAAGAACCTTTGAACAAGTAGAATTAATATTTGCAGATATGCGATCGCCTTCATAGGCATATTGTGTGGGCAGAGATAAAGGTGAATTGAGAGTCTGATTGCCATCAATTTTATTTCTGAAATTTAGATGTTCTAGAATAATCCCACCTAACTAGAGAAGCTCGATAAATTCCACACTTGGTCTTTTTTATGTGTTAATTTTGATTAAACTACAAAAATTGACAAATTTTAGCCTTAACTGAACTGTATTGGATTATTTAGCTGTTTTTGCAACATAACTCAATAGAACTGGTTAGCGATCTAATCTGCCGATATGTGTTAGGGTAACTATGGAAGATTAAATTCGGCTGTGTAGTTTGTTTTTATCTATACTTATATTACAGACCTCTCCGGATGTAAATCTCTACACCTTTTTGATTCTGGAGACATCTTATGTCAATTTATGTGGGCAATCTGTCATATGAGGTTAAAGAAGATGACCTCAAACAGGTCTTCTCAGAATATGGAACTGTCAAGAAGGTGCAATTGCCTGTAGACCGTGAAACAGGGCGAATGCGGGGTTTTGGTTTCGTAGAAATGGAAACAGAAACCGAGGAAGCCGCAGCAATTGAGGCCCTTGATAGCGCTGAATGGATGGGACGTAGCTTAAAAGTTAATAAAGCTAAACCCAAAACAGATGGAGGCTCTTACGGTGGTGGCAGACGGGGAAATACTGGTGGTGGATACTCCCGATATTAATAGGCTTTAAAATTGAGTAGTTAAGTCTTAGGTCTTAAGGCAGGCTCTGCGTCTGCTTTTTTTGCACATCGATTCGACGAACAGATTTTTCACTACTACGCGATCGCTAAGTATAGCGGTTCTGCCTGGAAAAAGCACAGGAATTTTACCTGTAGGAAAGAGTCGAAGGATGTATCCCTGACTATATTCCATTTTTCCAATACTAAAAGCTGTAATGCACTCAGATGAAAAACCTGATAAACCAATTTAGGAGGAGACAAGATGACCCAAATAATTGTGGGCGAAAATGAAGGAATTGAGTCAGCTTTACGTCGATTCAAGCGAGAAGTGTCCAAGGCAGGGATTTTTCCAGATATCAGAAAGAACCGTCACTTTGAAACACCTTTAGAGAAACGTAAACGCAAAGAAGTTGCCAAGCACAAGCAGAGCAAGAGACGTTTCCGTACTTGAGGATAACTGCCTTTAATAAACTTATGCGATCGCCCTACAGCCCTTCTCCTCAAGGAGACGCTACGCGTAGCTTGCTTAAGCGTAGGGGTACGGGCATCCTACGGCAGGCGCTGCGCTCCCTTGCAATCGCTTTCTTAAATAGGTATGGTCTAGGTATGGCAAGCAGCCGAAGATTTCCAAAAACACAAAGGAAAAATCGAAGCTTAAGTCAACTAGCCTACCTCAATCTTGGAAATAGCTAAATCAATAGACAGCATAATTCTGAATTCTGAATTACAACAGGCTTGACACCTAGCTTTGAGAAATAATTGTGTACTTCACTAACTTCAAATCTGCCGTATCTTAATCTAGACTGAGATTTTGTTACCTAGAAATTTTTGCAACACCAACAGTTATATAATTTTCTTAAAGAATTCCTATAGCCGTATGCTAAACTTGTGAATGTAATAAAAAATATAAGTATTGCTTGACGATAGCTGATTCAAACATTTAGTTAATGATTCAGCAATTTTTTGATTTAAATTAACTGTTAATAATGAACCTAGAAAGATTGGCAAGACTGCGGGATTTATGTCCAGATGAAGCGGCATTTGAGCAAATTAAGCAGATCCTGGTAGACGAAGTCCAATACTTAAAGCATGAAATCAACCAGGCGTATTTCCAGCTAGAACAGCAGAAAGCATTATTCCACGTAATTACCCGGCTGCGAGAACCTCTAGACCTGGAAAAAATTTTTCAAAGCACAGCTACCGAGGTGCGAAAACTTTTAGCAGCAGATCGAGTGGGTATGTTTCGCTTCTACCCAGATTCAGGCTGGAATGATGGAGAATTTGTTTCTGAGGACGTGGTTCAAGCTTTTCCATCAGCTATGTCCCAAAAAATTCACGATCATTGCTTTGGTGAGCAGTTTGCAATTCATTATCAGCAGGGGCGGATTCAAGCAGTCGCAGATATCCACGGTTGTGGACTGAGCGATTGTCACATTGCTGTTCTATCCAGATTTCAGATTCGGGCCAACTTAGTAGTACCTTTGTTACAAGGTCAAAACCTCTGGGGATTGCTTTGTATTCACCAATGTCATGCTCCCCGACAATGGCAAGCAACAGAAATCGAATTTGCTACCCAAATTGCTAATCATTTGGGAGTAGCTCTCCAGCACGGAGAACTCCTAGCTGAATTGCAAGCAGAAGTAGTAGAGCGTCAGCAGGCCGAACAAGCAGTTCATTCCTTAAACCAGGGAATGCAACGGGCAATCAATGAATTGCAGCTAGTTAACAAAGAACTGGAGGCTTTTAGCTACTCTGTCTCTCATGATTTGCGTGCCCCGTTACGCAGTATTGATGGTTTCAGTCTGGCCCTACTAGAAGACTACAACGATCAGCTCGATGACACTGGGCAAGACTACCTACGGCGAATTCGGGCAGCTACTCAACGGATGGGTCAATTAATTGATGACCTCCTCAACTTGTCTCGGTTGATGCGTAGTGAAATTAACCTAGAACCTGTGGATCTAAGTTTGCTAGCTAGTGAAATTTGCACTGAGCTACAGGAAAGTCAACCAGAGCGGCAAGTAGAGTTTATCATTCAACCGCAGATTTTAGCCCAAGGAGATAGCCGACTGTTACAAGTATTGTTAGAAAATTTACTCAACAATGCCTGGAAATTTACCTACAAGCATACCCAGGCAAGGATTGAGTTTGGAGTTATACCCCAGGAAAATGGCATTCCAGTATATTTTGTCCAAGATGATGGCGCTGGCTTTGATATGGCCTACTCCAATAAGTTATTTGGCCCTTTTCAGAGACTGCACAGAACCGATGAATTTCCAGGCACTGGAATTGGATTAGCCATAGTGCAAAGAATTGTGCATCGGCATGGTGGCCGGGTGTGGGCACAAGGAGCTTTAGAGCAGGGCGCTACTTTTTACTTTACATTAGTAGCAGAGGAGGGTGGGGCATGAACACGAATAACAAAATTATTCTTTTGGTAGAAGATAACCCCGATGACGAAGCTTTAGCTATCCGAGCACTCAAGCGCAATCACATCAGCAATGATATTGTAGTAGCTCGTGATGGTGCTGAAGCTCTAGATTACTTATTTGGGACTGGAGTATATATTAATCGGGATATCAGCATCAAACCTACTGTAATTTTGTTAGATCTCAAGTTGCCCCGCATTGATGGCTTGGAAGTATTGCGTCGTTTGCGAACAGATAAGCGCACTAGCCTGCTACCTGTGGTGATTTTAACGACTTCCAGCGAAGAACAAGATTTACTCAATAGTTACAGCTTGGGGTGTAACAGTTACATCCGCAAACCTGTAGACTTTATCCAGTTTACAGAAGCAGTTCGACAGCTGGGAATGTACTGGCTATTGATGAACGAGACACCTCCGATTTAGGTAATCAGTCAAAATGAGCGCCAACTTGCGTGTTCTGATTGTTGAAGATTCTGAAGATGACGCTCTTCTGCTCCTGAGGGAGTTGCGTAGAGGCGGGTACACTCTGAACTTTGTTCGAGTAGATACTCTAGAGGCCATGCAGGCGGCTCTAGATCAACAGTCATGGGACATGGTGATTGCAGATTACAGCCTACCTACCTTCAGTGGAACAGACGCCCTGAAACTCCTTCAAAGCCGAAAGCTGGATTTACCCTTTATCATCGTCTCCGGCACGATTGGCGAGGATATTGCCGTCTCAGCAATGAAAGCTGGAGCTCATGACTATCTAATTAAAGGCAACCTTACCCGTTTAGTGCCCGCAGTAGAGCGAGAACTACGAGAAGCTGAGGAACGGCATAAACGCCATAGTGCAGAAGAGGCTCTGCGGGAGAGCGAAAATCGATTTCGGATACTCTGCTCTTCGGCTCCCCTTGCTATTTTTCAGACTGATGCCCAAGGGCAACGTACCTACAATAATCCTTTATGGTATGATATTTCCGGTCTAACTGAAGAAGAAAGTTTAGGCTACGGTTGGACTCAGGCCATCCACCCTGAAGACCGCACCGAAGTTATTCAAGACTGGCAACGTACAGTATCTGAACAATCCACCTGGGCCCACGAATACAGGCTACTTAGTCCCAAAAATGAAGTTCGGTGGGTGCGCGCTCTTGCCAGCCCAATGTATTCCTCAGAAAACAGATTCCTTGGTCATGTGGGGACAGTAGAGGACATTACCGAGCGCAAGCAAGCAGCACAAAAAATCTACGAACAAGCGGCTTTACTCGATATTTCCATAGATGCAATCACCGTTCGTGATTTGAAGAACCAAATATTATTTTGGAACCAAGGTGCTGAACGTCTTTACGGTTGGAAAACAACAGAAGTCATTGGTAAGAAAGCTGCTCAACTTTTTTGTAAATCTGGAGATACTTCGCCACCATTCAATGAAATACAGGCCATACTGGCGAGGGATGGTAAGTGGCAAGGTGAGTTTCAGCAAGTAACAAAAGCTGGCAAGGACATCATCGTAGAAAGTCGTTGGACACTGATGCGCGATGAAGCTGGTAACCCCAAATCTATTCTTACACTCAGTACAGATATCACTCAAAAAAAACAACTAGAGGCGCAATTTCTCCGCGCTCAACGCCTGGAAAGTCTGGGAACTCTCGCAAGTGGCATTGCCCACGACTTCAACAACATCCTGACTCCGATTTTGGCAACTGCACAATTGTTGCCTCTGAAATTCCCCAACATGGATGAGAGCAGTCAGCAACTAATGAAGATACTGGAAAGCAGCGCCAGGAGAGGTGCTGATTTAGTCAAGCAAATTCTTTCGTTTACTCGTGGGGTAGAAGGAAGTCGCTCCATTGTTCAGGTTCGGCATTTGCTTTCCGATGTAGCGCAGGTTGCTCAAAGAACTTTCCCAAAATCCATTAAAACAAGAACTGATATAGCGCCCGAACTTTGGACAGTTTTTGCGGATGCAACTCAACTTCATCAAGTGCTGATGAATCTCTGTGTTAATGCCCGCGACGCTATGCCCGATGGCGGTGTCTTGAGCATTACCGCTACAAATCTGGTAATTGATCAAAACTATGCTCACATGCACGTGGATGCTGAAATTGGTTCTTATGTGGCGATCGCTATTGATGATACTGGAACAGGCATTCCGCCGGAAATTATCGACCGCATTTTTGATCCGTTTTTTACTACTAAAGACGTGGGTAAAGGAACTGGCCTAGGACTTTCCACTGTTATGGGCATTATCAAAAGTCACAACGGTTTTGTGACTGTGTGCAGCGAGGTCGGCAAGGGAAGTAGTTTTAAAGTGTACTTACCTAGTAGAGAAGTCAGTGAAACCAAAGCAATAGCAGATGCAGAGCTTCCAAGTGGTAATGGCGAATTAATTTTGGTGGTAGATGACGAAGTATCAATTTGTGAGATCACCAAAACTACACTAGAAAGCCATAATTATCGGATTTTAACTGCTAGTGATGGAATTGCGGCACTGGCGCTTTACGCTCAACATAATCATGAGATCAGTGTGGTGTTAATAGATTTGATGATGCCAGAAATGGATGGTTCTCGAACTATTCATATGTTGCAACGCATGAATCCTCAGCCAAAAATTATTGCTATGAGTGGATTGATGGCTTATGAGGCTACTGCTCAAAAGATCAGCCTCGGCATCCAAGAATTTTTGGCAAAACCCTTTACAGCCGAGGAATTACTGAGTACCCTCCATCAGGTACTCTAGTGAGTTGAAAAAGTTCTGAGTGCTGAGTTGTGAGTAACAGGCAATGGGAATAGGCAATAGTTTTTCTTCCCTGTTGCCTGTTGCCTCTATTCTTTCACCTTGTCCCCGTGTCCCCTTGTCCCCAATCTGCCTTCTTCACTCTTCTTGCTCTTTCGGGCGTTCAGTAGCAGCCGGATTTACTACAGTTCCCTGAGCATCGAATGGGTAGCCCTGACCTTCATCAAGAATCTCTTGCGGATCTACTGTGAGGTCAGCAGCAGTATCAATTTGTCCATTGTCATGGCTATGTTTGATCGAGGGGCCTTTATGGCTGGCATGACCGCTAGGCATGAGTTTTTCCTCTATTAATGAATATCCCAATCCTAGATTTTTCTACAGTGGAGTTACCCTATCTTGAGGCTTAAATCAATCAGCAAGCCTCTGTTTTAGTAGTCTGCTGTTTAGGCTATTGAATACAAATTAGGGTAAATAATATTGCCAAGCAATTCAAGCTGAAGCTACGAAAAACAGGCGATCGCTTGACGGTACTTGACCAATTTTCTATTGAAGTATGCTCTAATTACTCAATCTTCTCCTGCCGCTGTTTAAGTTTCAGCATGATTTCTGCGTGCATCTCGCGGGTAATTGGGTAGAAATACGTTAAAACTAAACCAGCAATCAAACAAATAGTAGGTAAGGGGCCAACTGCAAGGCGGATAGCTAGTAATGCTGACTCAGGTTGTGTGGGTAATCCAGATTGTCCGGCTACAGCTTCTTTAAAACCGTAAGCTTGCAAGGCATTTCCTACCACAAACAGTCCAAAAGCTAAACCAAATTTTTGCAACAACACCATGAAGCCATAAAAAATTCCCTCCCGGCGTTGTCCGGTTTGGAGTTCATCTAATTCAATCACATCTGGAATCATCGACCAAGGAACAAGATAAGCTGTAGAAACACCAAAACCTGCCATCACTGCCATCAAATACATCAAACTCAGTTGGCCTGGTTGCAAGTAATAGAGTCCGCCTGCTGCTATGATCCATAAACTCATTCCCAAAAAGTAAACAATTTTTTTTCCAACTTTTTTACTCAAAGCACTCCAGAAAAACAGCATCAGCAAAGCTGTTCCTTGTACCGCAATCATTACTGTAGGTACATCTGATTCTTGCAGGCGCATACAGTAAACTACAAAATAAGGAATAATGCTGGCTGTAATCTGTACACCTAACCAAGAACAAAGATATATACCGATAACAAATAGAAAAGGTCGGTTGGTAAAGACAATTTTGAGTTGTTCGATGAAAGGGATAGATGGGGTTTCTTCCAGTTGGATACGTTTAGCCTCAAATGCCAAAACGCGATCGCGTGTGCCATAAACGCACCAATATAAAGACAATACCGAAATTACAGTACAAACAGCGGCTAATATTAAATATTGTTGCTGGCGATCGCTAATCTGGGAAAAAATAATCTTCGATAAAATTAACGATAAAATGCTGCCACCGATGGAAAAGGTAAAGCGAAAACTGTTCAGGCTGGTGCGTTCGTCATAATCTTGAGTTAGTTCTGGAGTCATTGCCGTATAAGGCAAATTGACAACCGTGTAAAACACTTGAGATACCAACCCAATTACTACGTAATACCAGAACAAACCCCAAACACTAAATGGAGGTACAATCCACTGCAAGAAAAAGAAAACTCCAAAGGGAATCGCGCCATATAATAGCCAAGGCAGACGACGACCCCAGCGACGAGATTTCGTTTTATCAGTCAGAAACCCCACAAACGGATCGTTGACTGCATCCCAAATTTTGCCAATCATCAAAATGCTGCCAGCCAAACCTGCCGGGATACCAGCAACATTGGTAAAGAAAACTAATAGAAAAAATATAGAAATGTTTGCAGTAATCGCTGGGCCTAAATCACCTGCGCCATAAGCCAGTTTAGTTTTAAAGCCTAGTTTTTCACTTTGAGCAGAGCCATCGGCGACAGAATCATTCATAATATCTTGCGCTCATACTAGAATATAGAGTTTGCGTTTGCCTTCAGTATTAGCTCAAAATTACTTCCCTTATGCCAGACCTTTACGTTTCTTGGTCAGATTATCACCAAAAAATTGAACAACTGGCTGCTCAGATTTATCAATCGGGTTGGGAATTCAACCAGATTATCTGTCTTGCCAGAGGCGGACTGCGAGTAGGAGATATTCTCTCCCGTATATATCAGCAACCGTTGGCAATTTTAGCAACATCATCTTACAGTGGCCCAGGCAAGCAAGAAAGAGGTTGTTTAACCTTTTCTCGCTATTTAACAATGACCACTGAAAGTTTAGGTTCGCGCATTCTTTTAGTAGACGACCTAGTAGACTCTGGAATTACACTCAAAGAAACTCTCCCTTGGCTAAACCAAAATAGTGAGTTCGCAATTGAAGAAATTCGCACTGCTGTACTTTGGTATAAAGCTTGTTCGGTTATAGCACCCGATTACTATGTTGATTACCTACCTGACAACCCCTGGATTCATCAACCTTTTGAACACTATGAACATATGAACCCTGGCGAACTCGCAGCTAGGATCACTCAAGCTTGTTAATGGGGTGCTGGAGAGTTTTCGCTATCTTTTTTTATAAATTCTCTGGATTTTCTCCTAATTCCTTCAAACGTGCAGCTAAACGTTCTGCACGTTGTCGTTCTGCTTCTGCTCGTTGGAATTCTGCTTCTTCTGGTAAGAAAACTAAATTTTTCTCGCGGTTATAAAATCGTAACCAAGGGGCAGTTTCTCGGTCTATCGTTCCTTCCCAAATTCCTAACCAAAATCCTAAGGTTTCGCACCACAACCAACCCTGCTCATTAGCAACTAAAGGCTGATAGCGAAAATTGATATCCAACCGCCATCCTTGCAAGGAGTTGGGGTCAAAGGGATCAAAAACGAAATAGTCTCTAGTTCTAAAAACATTTTCATAGATATTCTTTTTCTCCCCTATGTCCACATTTCTTGTTGAGGGGGACATCAATTCGACAATTACATCAGGATAACGTCCCTCTTCATCCCATACAACCCAACCTTGGCGAGAACCAGTCCCTTCGACGTTGAGAACCACAAAAAAATCCGGCCCTTTGAAATCCCGATTTCGTGCCTGTGTACGACTATAGTAAATAAACATATTACCACCGACAAAGTAATCATCTCGGTCTGACCAAGCTTGTTGCAACGACCGGATTAAAACATTCATAGCAATGCGGTGGCGGTTACTTTCCAAGGGTTCTCCGTCATCAAATATTAAATCTGTTGGTGGTGGGGAAGGTTCCCAGTCTGTAACAGGAGGTGCTGGGGAACTCTCGTTTTGAGTAATGTTAGTGGACATGGCATAACCTGATACTACCGCTACGCAAAATTTAAAATTCAAAAAGCTTAGGTGATAAGCTTTTTTATTAACATCCTTAAAAACTAAAATGTGGCAAAACTCAATCAAGCTAAAATATGAAGCTGGACAAAATAGCAAAACTGACTATTAGTCTAAATTTACCACCAGATATATAGAGCGAATTTCCATTGAAACTTGTGGGCTAAACCTACTGCTGTTTGAATATTAAAATAGCCATAGCCACACTGGGAGAGTAACTAGCAATACCATAGCCCCCATCGCCAAAGCTGTCACAGCTAAGTCACGATCAAGATTAAAGGTTTCAGCAATTACTAAAGTGGCAAACGCTGGAGGCATTCCCATTTGTAGCACTATCACTTGTGCTGCCGAACCAGTTACACCAAAAAAGGGTAAGGTACTACCAATAACTAAGGGAACTAGCAACATTTTGATTGCCAAGCTCATTCCTGCCTGTGGTAAGCTGCTCCAAGACTTTAGCTGCGAGAGCCGCATCCCAATTAATACTAAGGATAAAGCGACGGCACTCCAAGCTAATTTGTCTAAGCAAAATTCAACTAAAATAGGGATTTTAATCTGTCGAAACAGCAAGCCAAAGCCGAAGCTCCAAAGGGTAGGATTAGTTAATATTGCTTTAGTTACCTGTAAATAATTACTTACATTGTTGCCAAAACGAACTGCTAGCGCTACTCCTAAGCCGTAAGAGCCAAAGAGAGACCCCAGCAAATCATAAAATAACGCCCAAGCAAAATATTTATGTCCTACCATTGCTAAGGTGATGGGAAAGCCAAGATAACCTGTATTACCAACCATTGCTGCTAAAAGCAAACTACCCTGAGTTGGTTTTTGGGGGATGGTATTTGTGAAATAGGCTTGACCTTGAATTCCTACCCAAGCTAAAAATGCCCCTAAAAAGATAGCTAGGTAAGCGATCGCCGGTGCAATCCAAATTTGACCAGACAGGTCAGCTTGGCGTAAAAAAGATACTATGCTTATAGGGCCTCCGACATAAAAAAGAAACTGACCCAAACGAGTGGGAACTATGCCAGGTAGCTTACGTCCCAAGATTAGTCCTACTAGAACTAATCCCACCAGCTTGACGTATAGTTCTAAAAGATTTGTCAAAATTGCACCTAAGAATACAGATGTAAAATGCTACGGCTTGCTTTTATTTTTTTCCAGTCTACAATCTGTTATGGCTATTGAAAAAAAGCAGGAGTTAACTCTTGAATAAGGCTGGGTTTTCTGATGAACCGCAAAATTCATTGGCTGCTTCTAGTGATGATATTCCAGTGGCTTTACGCGATCTTCCCGATGTAACGCCAAACGCACGCTTGCAACCATTGGTTTTGCTGATTGGGGGAGTGTCTGTATTTGTTGTACTCGCTGTAACTAGCGGTTTTTTGTTTTTCATTACTTCACCTAAAAAAACTGTAGATTCTCAACCTGCGCCAACTACTTCGCAGGTACAAACGCCAAATTCTGATATTTCTGCCAATCAAGGTAGCGATCGCGATACTGTATTGGGACATTTGATATACGCAGAAGCACCAGAATCTGAGTTAGTAGTAATTTCTACAAATGGGCGTATCAGAATGCGAAAAGGCGCTGCGGAAAAGTTTCAAGCGATGCAACAAGCAGCACGCAGCGCGGGTGTAATTTTAGTACCAATTTCTGGCTTTCGCTCAGTGAAAGAGCAGGAGCAGTTATTTTTTGGTGTGAGTGCCCAACGAAATCAAACTCCAGCACAAAGAGCTGCTCTAAGCGCTCCTCCTGGACATAGTGAACATCACACAGGTTACGCTGTAGATATTGGAGATGGAGCAGCACCTGCAACTAATCTTCAAGCCAATTTTGAAAATACTAAAGCTTATAAATGGCTACAAGCAAATGCAGCCCGTTTTAGTTTTGAAATTTCCTTTCCTGAAAATAATCCTCAAGGTGTCAGTTATGAACCGTGGCATTGGCGTTTTGTAGGCGATCGCAATAGTTTGGAAACTTTCTATAAAGCCAAAAATTTAAAACCATCTCCAACAACTCAATCAACGCCTTAATAGCAATTTAGGATTTTCAATTTTTTTATACGCGTTACACGCAATAATTACTCATTGCAAATATGTAATCTGAAAGTAAATAAACAGCAATTAACAATATAAATAAATACAGAGTAAAAAACATAGTTTTTACTCTGTGTTCACCTAGAATAATCACCTAGGTATCTGCACCCTTATTATAGTCGTGACGCCCTTTGCTTTATTCTTAATAATTTAAATTGAGTTATCAATGATTCCATCTCTCTTTTGGCTGGTTTAAATATATAAAACCTTGCAGTAATATTCTATCTTTTTGTAGTAGATAACTTTCAGTGAGATTTACTAAATTCCATCAGAGCAAATCTGCAAAGTTAAAGTTTTTAGTTGCAGATATTTAGTAGAAAGCAGACGGTAGAGGGCAGAAGGAAAAAATTTTTAATATTAATAACTTGCGATCGCCTAATCCATAACCCATAAGGTCACATAGCTAGTCAGAAGCTGATAGGTAACAATTCGTTATCTTGGCTGGGTAAGTAAGGAGTACAAAGTACTAATCAGTACCCAGCACTCCCGAAATTTTTAAGTCTTAAATTTTTCATCAACCGGAATTTGATAGCCATTGGCGAGGCGATTAGTCATATTCGCTGTGCCAACTATCCCTAAAAGTTCGCTAAACATGGTATCGCTCATGCCTTTGGCACGTCCCGATGCTGTGTGTGAGGCAATGCAGTAATCACAGCCATTTGTCACACTTACGGCAATGTAAATTAGTTCGCGCATCAGCGGATCAATCTCGCCAGGACTAGTCATCACTTCCTTTACCGCCTGCCAAGTTCGTTGCAGGGTGGGGGGATGATTAGCTATGGCTTTCCAAAAATTGTTGATATAGTCAGTCTGGCGGGTGGCACGGATATCGTCATATACCGCACGTACTTCTTCACTGGCTTCTTCGTATTCAATCAGCTTAGTCATTTTTCAAATCACCATATAAAATTCTTGTGGGCATTGCCCACCCTACTAAACTTAATTTCAATGATTTTGGGCATGGGGCATTGGATGAAGAGGACAAGGAGCATGGGGGATGGGGGGACAAGGAGCAAGATTTAATCATAGTTCTTTCTCCTTGTCCCCTGCTTCCCTGCTTTTTCCTACTCCCCAATCCCTAACCCTTGGAATTAAGCGCTTGATAGCGACCTAGAGCAATTAAAGGAAAGCATTGTTGATAGAGGTGATACTTTAGATAAAAATGGCTAGGGAAGCCAGTACCTGTAAAGTCCGCCTCATACCAAGTACCATCTGGTTTTTGCGTGGTTACAAGGTAGCTAATTCCCCGCTCAATGGCATCATGAGCGAATTTGCCAGTAGCTTCACCTGCTGCTATTAACCCAATTAAAGCCCAAGCAGTTTGGGATGCAGTACTAGTCCCTTGTCCTTTAAGGCTAGGATCATCATAGCTGCGGCAAGTTTCACCCCAACCACCATCAGAATTTTGGCATCCAACTAACCAAGCAGCTCCTCTTTCGATACTATTTTGGTGAGTTTGAGGTGCAATTAAGGCTAAGGCTGAGAGAACACCACTAGTGCCATAAATGTAATTTACTCCCCAACGCCCAAACCAACAGCCTTCAGGTTCTTGTTCGCGGAGAATATAAGCGATCGCTCGCTCAAAATTACCAGCATCTATTGATAAATTACAAGCTCCCAGCATTTCTAGCACCCTAGCGGTGACGTCAGCCGTGTTTGGGTCAATCATGGCTTTCAGGTCGCCATAAGGTACAGAATTCAGCCAATCTTGATCGTTGTCTAAATCAAAAGCAGCCCAGCCACCTGGCTTACATTGCATCGAAGCAATCCAGTTGAGTCCACGAGCGATCGCAGCTTGCTTTAATTGTTCATTAGGAAGCTTTGCCTGATGTAGAGCCATAACAACCACAGCAGAGTCATCTACATCTGGGTAAAAGCGATTGTCAAACTCAAACGCCCAAGCCCCTGGTTTTCCTTGACGATTTTTGACAATCCAATCACCGTAGTCAAGAATTTGCTTGTTGAGTAACCATTCTCCAGCCTGCACAATAACTGGATGATCTGGTGCAAATCCAGAATCTATCAAAGCCCGAATCGCCCAAGCTGTATCCCAAACAGGTGAAACGCAAGGTTGCACTCGGTAACTATCCTCTGTTTCAATGGCAAAATTATCGATGGCTTTTAGCCCGCGTTCGACAATCGGGTCGCTGGAGCCATAACCTAGACACCGCAAAGCTAACAGAGAATTTAGCATAGCGGGAATAATTCCGCCCCAGTCACCAGTGGCTTCTTGTCGTTCTAAAACCCACTTTTCTGCCGCTTTGATGCCTTCCTCCCGGAAAGGAACTAAATTGAGGCTTTCTGCCAACTTGAAGCCTTGATCGAGGGTGAGGAATAAATCTGTCCAATCGCCACTACGGGGTAATTCATACTGGGCTTGATCGACACCTTCAACATACAGTTCGTCTAAGGTGATAGCTGGGTCAATCTGAAAAACAGGTTTGCGATCGCAGACAATCAACAGCGGTACAGTGCTGGATCTTGCCCAACTTGACATTTCGTAGATATTAACAGGGAAAGTTGAGGGTAGAAGCATAATCCAGGGCGGCAGTGAAGGGATGCCGCGCCAGCTGTAACATCCTATGAGGGCAAGGTGTAACTTAGTAAAGATGCGAGTTTTACTGATACCACCTCTTTGCAGAATAAAAGCTTTGGCTTTGAGCATCGCTGGATCGGTTGCTGGTACACCTAGCAGTTTCAAAGCCATGTACGCTTCCACCGAAGTACTCAGTTCTCCCCCATCCCCAAAGAAAAGTTCCCAACCGCCATGCTGACGTTGTTGAGAACGCAGGTAAGTTTCAACTTTGTGTAAAGGTCTAGTGCGATCTGTGCCCCAAATTTTATGAAGTAAAACAGCCTCAGCAGTAATAGTGGCATTAGATTCTAACTCTGCCCACCAGTAACCCGCCGGATTTTGAATTGAAAGCAGATATTCTTGGCTGGTTGCGATCGCCGCTGTGACTTGATTGACTGTTACTCTGTCTTGAGTTTGCATCAAATACTATTCCACCTCACCCATAGTATAAATACAGCAGTACGGAGAAAAAATATTTTCCCACAATCAGCAGACATAGTATTGTGTCTGAGGCACTAAGAATTTGCAAGAGGATATGAGTGCAATTGTATTAGGGTTAACACTTTCATCCTTGGTGATGTGGATAGGATTACTGAGTTTACGCGGGCAGTTTTGGCGAACAGACCAGAAATTAGAAGTTGGCGAAATTACGCTGTCATCCTTACCTAAGATTTGCGTGGTAATTCCTGCCCGTAATGAAGCAGATTTGCTGCCGGCTTGCTTGCGATCGCTTCTACTCCAAGATTATCCTGGGGATTTCAATATTTTTTTGGTAGACGATCGCAGCACAGACCGCACAGCTGATTTTGCCCAAGGGGTTGCTTACGCTTTGAATAAATCCCAACAATTGCATATTATCTCTGGCAAAGCATTGCCTGCCGGTTGGAGTGGTAAACTCTGGGCAGTTGAGCAAGGTATTCAATTAGCTAGTGAGTTTACACCAAACTATTTTTTACTCACCGATGCTGATATTGAACATGACCAAAGCAATCTCCGCCGACTGGTTGCTAAAGCCGAACAAGAAGATTTAGATCTAGTTTCGGTGATGGTGCGGCTTCGGTGTGAAAGTTTTTGGGAACAACTTTTAATACCCGCTTTCGTCTTTTTCTTTCAAAAACTCTACCCTTTTCGCTGGGTCAACAATCCAAAAAATCCCACTGCTGCGGCTGCTGGAGGATCTATCTTGATTCGCACAACAGCCCTTGAAAGTATCGGCGGAATTGCAGCGATTCGCCAAGCTTTAATTGACGATTGCGCCTTGGCTCAAGCTGTGAAAGGGGCAAGGGGACAAGGGCGGATTTGGTTGGGACTGAGTGCTTTAACTCGTAGTCTGCGCCCTTATCCTTCTTTGGATAGTATTTGGAATATGGTGGCGCGGACTGCCTATACTCAACTCAATTATTCTCCACTGCTACTAGTAGGAACAGTTGTGGCTATGACGATAATTTATTTAGTGCCACCTATAGCTGCTATTGTGGGTGGATTGATAGGGAATTGGGCGATCGCACTGGCGGGTTTATCAGCTTGGCTGTTGATGAGTTTGGCTTACTTCCCAACCATCCGCTTTTATAAATGTCCTCCCTGGTTAACTTTGTGCTTACCTGCGATCGCTTTTCTTTACACCCTGATGACAATAGACTCAGCCATTCGTCACTGGCAAGGGCGCGGTGGTGCTTGGAAAGGAAGAGTTTATCCCCAGTAATTATCACGTCCGAGCAACTTCAAGGCAGGGGTGCAGGGAGCAGGGAGCAGGGAGCATGGGAAGATGAGACGGAAGTGTGAAGTTGCCAAAGAGATTAATGCAGTTATGAGGTAGATTAATCAAGCTCAAAGGTGGATTCATGAGGCTCTAAGGGAGATGAACGAGTCTTTGATACTCGTTAATCAGTCTTTGAGGGAGATGAACG
>NZ_JCACKA010000077.1:43862-90159 GCF_059505145.1 Mojavia sp. | reverse complement strand
ACAAAAGCAAGCGATTTGATTTCCTCTCTCATTCGAGCGATCGCTCCCAACCCAATCACCGAAACAACTCAAGAACTTTTTTCTAGGTGGAAAACAGGTGCGATCGCTTGTGGTCATGATCAAAAGTCCCAACAACGACGGCCCAAACCCGAATGATTTCGTCAACTTCCAAAGTTTTCAGCAACAATTGCCAGGTTAATAATTTCTACCGAGAGTAAACAATTAGACTTGTTGGTTTGGCTACAAGAGTTTTTATTATAAATTACCTATTTATGAACTGGTGTCTCTTCCTGATGAAAGAGAACTTAGCCATCAACGTTTTCTAAAGTGGGCTTAAAGAATTAATCTCGATGCGATCGCCATCACTCGCTCGCATCTTGTTTGCAGTGCGAAATTTTAGTATTCGTTTTGACAGCAGTGGGGAGTCAATGGAGGTTTCGCGAAAAGGAGATAACTTATGGAATATCGGCAGTTAGGTAAACACGGCATTCGTGTGTCGGAAATTTGTTTAGGGTCATGGCTCACCTATGGTGGCGCAACGGTAGAAGATACTGCCCGTCAATGTATTGAGCAAGCCTATGATTTGGGAATTAATTTCTTTGACACGGCAAATGTCTATGCTGGGGGAGAAGCCGAAAAAATTGTGGGTAAGGTGCT
Source organism: Mojavia sp. (assembly GCF_059505145.1). Classification (NCBI taxonomy): domain Bacteria; kingdom Bacillati; phylum Cyanobacteriota; class Cyanophyceae; order Nostocales; family Nostocaceae; genus Mojavia; species Mojavia sp. Next base: position 89,502 of record NZ_JCACKA010000077.1, on the reverse strand, counting down.
GCGGCAGTACCCGCGTGAATCCTATGTTCTGGCAACCAAAGTTTATTTCCCAATGGGCAATGGGCCGAACGATCGCGGGCTATCACGCAAACATATTTTGGAGCAATGTGATGCCAGCCTGAAGCGATTGGGGCTGGACTACATTGACCTCTACCAGGCACATCGTTATGACCCCACCGTACCGCTAGCTGAAACCCTGATGGCATTTGATCATCTGGTGAAACAGGGCAAAATCCTTTATTACGGAGTTTCTGCATGGAGTGCCGGACAACTCGCCCATGCAACCGACCTGACCCGGTTGGCAAATTTCGCGCCGATCGCGTCCGATCAGCCTCGTTACCATATGTTTGACCGCTCGATTGAAGAAGAAGTATTACCTCTGTGCCGTCGTGAAGGGATTGGCATAATCAATTACTCTCCCTTAGCACAAGGCTTGCTGACTGGTAAATACAAACCCGGTCAAGCGTTACCGGAGGGGTCACGGGCAAGTGACCCCAAACAAAATATGTTTTTGAACAATGGAAAACTCGATCAGCAACAGTTACTTAAGGTGCAGCGACTGTTGCCCATCGCCGAGCAAGAAGGTTTGAGCCTGAGCCAACTGGCGCTTGCCTGGTGCTTACGCAATCCCGAAATTAGTAGCGTCATCATTGGTGCAAGCCAACCAACACAGGTACAGGAAAACGCTAGCGCATCAGGTAAGCAACTGTCTCCGGTAACGATTCAACGGATTCAAGAAGTTCTGGAAATGGAAATCAGCGATCGCCTCACCGTTGGTGTCTGAGCTGTTCTCAATTCACTCAATTGGGATTGCAAATCTATCAAAGGAGTTTTTGATTAATGCATATCAATTATGACAGCTTATTTAGGCTCATCGCCTTTGCGATCGCTTTACTACCCGTTTTCCTGCTACTCGATCGCTGGTGGCGCGAACGGATTTACAACCTGTCAGGCAAAACCATTCTGATTACAGGTGGTTCACGCGGATTGGGACTGGTGATGGCACGCCAGTTGATTGATGCAGACGCACGCATAGCAATCTGTGCGCGGGATGAAGCAGAGCTGGAACGGGCACGAAATGAACTGGAGCAACGAGGCGGTGAAGTTTTCGCCTTGACCTGTGACGTGACGGATCAAGCTCAGGTTGAGCAAATGGTACAACAGGTGAAACATCGCTTTGGAGCGATCAACATTCTCATCAACAATGCGGGAACCGACATCGTAGGCCCGGTAGAAACCCTCACTATGCAGGACTACGACGATATGATGAAACTGCATTTCTGGGCACCGCTCTACACAATGTATGCCGTTTTGCCAGAGATGCGGCAGCAAAAGAGCGGACGAATTGTGAATATCTCCTCGATTGGGGGAAAACTGGCATCGCCGCATATGGTCGGGTATTGCGCCAGCAAATTTGCCCTGGTTGGGCTATCAGAAGGAATGCGAACCGAGTTAGCAAAAGATGGAATTGCCGTTACAACCGTATGTCCTGGTTTCATTCGCACCGGAGTGATCGATCATGCCGTGATGAAAGGTCAGCACCGCAAGGAGTTTGCTTGGTTTAGCATTGGTGATTCGCTACCGTTGATTTCTGCCAGTGCAGAAAAGGTTGCCCGTGCCACGATCGCTGGATTACGCCGGGGTGCTACGGAAGTCATTGTGCCGTTGCCAACCTGGTTCTCGGTCAAATTCTATGCCCTGTTCCCCGGACTGAGTACCAATCTATTCGGTTTGGTAAATCAGCTTTTACCAGAACCGGGTGGAATTGGCAAAGAGCGGGCATTTGGCAAAGACAGCCACTCAGCTTGGTCGCCCTCTTGGTTAACTTATTTGAGCGATCGCGCCGCACAACGAAATAACGAACGTCCGGTAACTGAACCAAAAGGTGCGACCGAGGTTAAACAGGTGGGAACCGATGGCAAATTATCGCTCCAAGCCCCTAAACCGACCCTTGCAGAAGATAACCAATCTGCCTTTCCATTAATCGATCCTGGCCAAGCACCTTCTGAAGTTCAAGCCTGTTTAAGCGATATTCAAGATACATTAGGGATTCCCTGGAAACCTGCTAACTGGCGAGCTTACGCGATGTTTCCCCCCGTGATGCAGTTGTTTTGGCAACGGCTCAAAGGAGCCACACAAACTGAATATTTTTTAGAGAATGCGATCGCCATTACCGAACAGGTATATCGAGATGTTGATGACTGGTATCAACCGAGTTATCAAATCGATGTTGATCAGGCATCGCAGCGGCAGATCCAGCGAGAATTGAATGCGTTTAGCTTTGGTAATCCGCAATTGCTGATTCAACAGATCGCTTTAAGTAAAACCCTAGCAGGCGAAGTCGTTGGCCAAGATGGGAGTGCAGATATCCGGCGGGGGCCGAATGCCTATCGTCATCCAGAAATTAAATTAACCGGGGAGCAGGAGGCAAGAGAAATTTCTGCACAAATGCAGCGTGTGTATCGTGACATTAAGCAAACTCTGGGGGTTCCGCTCGTCAACTCTGATTACCAGGCTCTTGCTCGTTGGTCTGCCTTTTTCATTCCCGCTTGGGAGGATATCAAACTCTGGCGTGAGCGACCGGAATATCAGCTTCTCAAGCAAGCAATTGTGCAAAGAGCAGAGAATGCTGCCAGTCAGCTTCGTCCTGCGGTTGTCATCGGTGAAGCAGAAGTACGCGATCTCTTAGACAATCCCGAAGATTTCGAGCAAATTCAGCAGACGGTGCAGATGTTTACAGAGATTTTGCCCGAACTGATTATCCAGGATGCTCTATTTTATCTGGGTTTGGCAGGTGTTCAGCAAGCGATCGCTCGCTGAAGTCGATAGTCAGGAATTGGGTTTAATGATGATTCTGGCGATCGCGCTCATCGTTTTGTTCATTGCCTATGTCCTAGATTGCCTCGTTTGTATCCCCTCAATGATGGAACACAAGCGAGGCACTATCATCGTCAGCAGTGGTTTATCTCGCTATCCAAGAGAAGGCTTTATCGCTCATAATACCGCCAATTCTAAATTAACTGAGATATACACCACCAGAAATACAACTTGTTATATTCCAAAATTTATTATTTATTCCCTCAGTATAACTGCTTTATAACCTCTATATTCCCTGAGTACTATTTTCAGTTTATCTGTACGAGTTCGTACAGATAAACGCTAGTTATTTTATTTAAATTTGAGAACAAGATGCATTTGAACGCACCATGTTCATTAGATTTAAAAATGGAAAAATTGCTATGATGTTCAACATTAATGAGTATGTACTAAATCCCCAAACTGGACAGGTGGGAAAAGTTATTGGTTACGGTCATGAAATTATCAACAATGTATATACCGTAACCCTAAAAGTTTTAATATCTGAAACTGCTCATTATCCAAATAAGTTATTAGTCTTGGAAGATTTAGTTTCAGCCTGGAGTGTGATGCCATAAATAGAAAATTTCCATTATTTAAGAGCAATTAAATTGCTCTTAAATAAAATTATTAATTCCAAATGAAGCGACATTTTTTTTGAGATAGAAGATTAGGATTTTTTGGCAGAATCTATTTACGTTTTGTTTGGTTCAATACTAACTATGGATGTATAGACTAAATTTCAAAGTTAATACTCCTGACACAGAAAATACTGAAATTTACGATAGATAATAACTATTTTTTGCAGTTAAAAGTATAAAGCAAAGTTTATTGATTTAAAAAGGAACAGTATGATTACAAATATTTTGTCAATGCCGAAGTTTAGCCAAGGTCAAAAAGTAGTATTTGTCGGTGGTGAAGGCATCATTAAAAATTATAGGCCAGAGTCAGATAGCTGGGTTTATTTGGTAGAGATGCCTTTAAGACCAAAGCAAAATATAGATAGGGTCGGCTATGAAACCATGCTCTGGCTATCTGAATCCGAGATATCTGAAATTTTTAAGACTTGATAATCAGAAGTCATTAGTAATTCAATTAAGAGACAGATCAAATCTAGCTTTTTTATTATCAAGAGAAAGCTTAGTATGAATGGAATTCTGTTAACTTTAGATTTATAAATTTGAGCAACAGTGGCACTTAGGGTGTTTACTTTCAGTCCTTGCTGATCAACAGGATATGTGGGGGCTGGGGCTAGACGAGAATACAGCTGTGATAGTTAAAGGTAACCAGTTTAGAGTCATTGGCAAAAATGCCGTCACTGTTGTAGATGTCAGTGAGGCTAGCAACAGCGACGAGAACAAACTCGGCAAGGGAGAGAATTAGTAGTCTGGGGAGCCTAGCTAAATGTTCTTCCTGATGGATACAGTTTTTATATTGAAAACGAAGGTCAATTCTGAAGAAAGCCTCTAGTAAAGAATTATTTAGTGTCTGAGCTAGGCTGCCTGCTAAAATACATAAACATGATTGAGTACGAAATTCTACCTCAAACACATAAAACATTTGTGCAAGTTGCAATGATTCGGTTAATGCTTTCCTAACATCCTCTAATACCAATTCACGAAAATCCTGATAGACATAAATTTTTCGTAGGGGTTTAGCATTGCTAAACCCAAATCCCGCGTATTTGTATCATTATTAAAGTGAAATGGGATAAGAGTAAACAACAGGCTGTTTATAACTAAGTCTTATTATCCAAACACTCATCACCAATTAAACTTGCAAAAATTTTTATAGAGCCTATAGTTATATATAAGCATTAACTTGTTATGTGATTTTAGCTACTTATAGAAATATTAAATTTTTATAAAAATTACAACAGATATAAAAATGAATTAATTCCTTGCTATCTTAATTCAATTGATATTTTGCGTCGTACATCTGAAGAAAAGCGACCGGATAACTATCAATAATCAATTGCTGATTGTGAATAGGGTTTAGAACTGGACTAAGTGCGCTCGCACCCCTTTGACGAATCGCTAAATACCTCAAGTCCTTGTGTGTTTAGCCTTTGGTATCCAAGTATTAATAAGAAAAGAGTAAGAAACGCCAACAGTATAGAAACGTGGCTGTTGTATCATTGGAACCACAAAAATCACTGATTGCGAAGGCAGTAACGGCTGTTTCATGTATGTATTGGAGCAGCCTAAGCTTTTCCGTACTATAAAAGTAGCCCATCTTTTGAAAGCCGATACTCTTACAGCCACAACAGAGCAAAAGTGTTGAAGGTTCGCACCCATCCAAAACGCTTGGGGACAAGACTTTCTTGTTTAATACTTTAGGTATTTCTGATTTATTTCTTTCGCCCAGCATTGGCGGCTAATTCCGCATTTATCACAATTAAATTGACAAATCTAGCATTAGTCATCGCATAGGAAGCGGAACCCACTTTTGGAAACCTTCTAAATGATTCCAGTAAGCTAAATAACCAGTGAATGCCCAAATCAGCGCAGCTATGATCAGCACCGCCGCACCAATTAAGCGCCAATTTCGGTTAGCTTTCCAATAGAGAGTTGGTGCAGCAAAAATGCCACCCAAGCCGGTGAGAATAAAACCTATTCCTGACATTAATGGTTGCCGTGTCATGTTCAAGTTAATGATGCGTACACCGACCACGATCGCAGCCAAGCCAGCAAAAAAAGCATAAATTGCAATTGTCAGCAAATCCCAACCTAACGAAAGTGCGATCGCTGACGCAATGAACAAAATTCCGAACAATACCGTAGTTTCACCAAAAGCAATGTTAAAACTACCACCAACTGGCCAAGTAAATATCATGTGTAATCCAGTTGTTAAGGCGATCGCACCTGTAATTCCAAAGCCAGGAATCCACTGTTTCTGATTAGCGTTATCTATCCCTCGATACACGTAATCTGCCAGTAAAATTAACCCGGCTACCATATTGATCAACATGAGTGTGATGTAGTCGATAAACATGATTAATGTCTGAATGTATTTCTAGGTTGATTTACTGTTTTATTTCACTCATTAAGTGCTGTAGGTATAGGCTGATTTAGGAAGCGTAAAAAGAAAAAATTGTTTAAGGTATCAAATATCGCTTCGTCAGTACAAGCTACTTTACCTCATTCTCTGCCGTGCTTTCTTGAGGGAACACAGCAGCTTTTTATGCTGATAGATGGTTAAGTGTTACGATCTTGGCATATTCCGAGTGCTTATTTTAAGTTAATACAAACGAACAAAACACACAGTTAGAAGCATAGCTTTCCCCTAGAGCATACTATTTACAGGAGCAGTATGAGCCGAAAAAGATGTCACAATAGACACTTTGCAAAATGTTTAGCAGTAAAACTTAACATAGGTGTCTATCAAGACTATTTTCCAGGTGTATCCGCCCTTTGGTAGACTTGAAGACTGGAAGAGCTAGATAAAACGACGCTAAGTCAAGCAATTGAGAGGGCGACTCTGTGGAAAATACACTTGGGTTAGAGATTATTGAGGTAGTAGAACAAGCCGCGATCGCATCCTCAAAGTGGATGGGCAAAGGCGAAAAAAACATTGCTGACCAAGTAGCAGTGGAAGCCATGCGGGAGCGGATGAACAAAATTTATATGCGTGGTCGCATTGTCATTGGCGAAGGCGAACGTGACGATGCCCCTATGCTGTATATTGGCGAAGAAGTAGGTATCTGCTCCCGTCCAGATGCCAAAGACTTCTGTAACCCAGATGAATTGGTCGAAATCGACATCGCTGTTGACCCCTGTGAAGGTACAAACCTGGTAGCATACGGACAACCTGGTTCGATGGCTGTCTTGGCAATTTCGGAAAAAGGTGGATTATTTGCTGCTCCTGACTTCTACATGAAGAAGTTAGCAGCACCTCCAGCAGCTAAGGGCAAGGTAGACATCAACAAGTCAGCAACAGAAAACCTCAAGATTCTCTCCGAGTGTCTAGATCGCTCTATCGAAGAACTTGTGGTAGTTGTCATGAAGCGCGAACGCCACAACGATTTGATTAAAGAAATCCGCGACGCTGGGGCGAGAGTGCAACTGATTTCCGATGGTGATGTGGGTGCAGCCATCTCTTGTGGTTTTGCTGGAACTAACATCCACGCGCTGATGGGTATTGGTGCTGCTCCTGAAGGTGTAATTTCCGCAGCCGCCATGCGTGCTTTGGGTGGACACTTCCAAGGTCAACTGATCTACGATCCAGCAGTAGTGAAAACAGGTTTGATTGGAGAAAGTAAAGAAGCCAACCTTGATCGTCTGAAGTCTATGAATATCAATGACCCCGATAAGGTCTACGATGCTCATGAACTAGCATCTGGTCAAACCGTGCTGTTCGCTGCTTGCGGTATTACCTCTGGTAACTTAATGCAAGGTGTACGCTTTTTCAAGGGTGGAGCAAGAACTCAAAGCTTAGTTATTTCCAACCAGTCAAAAACTGCTCGTTTTGTGGATACCATTCACATGTTTGAAGAGCCTAAGACCGTGCAATTGCGATAAATAGTGAGGAGTTAGGAGTAATGAATTCTATTCCTAACTCCCCACTGACCATTCACCACTTACCAATTAACATTTAGCAATTACCATTTAGCAGATGAATATAGCAGTGGTGGGGTTAAGCCATAAAACAGCCCCAGTAGAAATTCGGGAAAAGCTGAGTATTCCAGAACCACAAACCGAAAGCGCGATCGCTCAACTTACCAGCTATCCCCATATTGACGAAGTTGCCATTCTGAGTACTTGTAACCGTCTGGAAATTTATATCGTGACTGGTGAAACAGAACACGGTATCCGGGAAGTAACTCAGTTTCTGGCTGAATACAGCAAATTGCCTGTAATCTCTTTGCGACATCACCTGTTTATGTTGTTGCATGATGATGCAGTGATGCATATGATGCGGGTGGCAGCTGGGTTAGATAGTTTGGTACTCGGAGAAGGTCAAATTCTAGCTCAGGTGAAGAATACTCACAAACTGGGGCAGCAATACAACGGTATAAAAACAATTTTGAATCGCTTATTTAAGCAAGCACTAACAGCTGGCAAGCGGGTGCGGACTGAAACTAGCATTGGTACTGGCGCAGTCTCTATCAGTTCGGCAGCAGTGGAGTTAGCACAGATGAAAGTGGCAAATTTAGCTGCTTGTCGAGTGGCAATTCTCGGTGCTGGTAAAATGTCGCGCTTATTGGTGCAGCACCTAATTTCTAAAGGGGCTGGGCAAATTAATATTTTAAATCGCTCTCGTGAACGTGCCCTAGAATTGACCAAACAATTCCCCGATCAGCCTCTCGAAATTCATCCACTATCGGAAATGATGGCAGTAATTGCTAACAGCGATTTGGTATTTACAAGTACTTCGGCCACAGATCCGATCCTTGACCGCGCCAAGTTAGAAATAGTTTTAGAGCCTAACCAGCCTCTGATGCTATTTGATATTTCCGTACCACGTAATGTCCATGCAGACGTGAATGGATTAGCCAATGTGCAAGCGTTTAATGTGGACGATTTGAAGGCTGTAGTAGCGCAAAACTACGAAAGCCGCCGGAAGATGGCCCAAGAAGCCGAAAAAATACTAGATGAAGAAGTAGAGGCATTTGATGTTTGGTGGCGATCGCTAGAAACTGTCTCCACTATTAGCTGTCTGCGAAATAAAGTCGAAACCATCCGCGAACAAGAATTGGAAAAAGCATTGTCGCGCTTGGGTTCGGAATTCGCAGAAAAACATCAAGAGGTAATCGAAGCTTTAACAAGAGGAATAGTTAACAAAATTTTACATGATCCGATGGTGCAATTGCGAGCGCAACAGGATGTCGAAGCTAGACGTCGATGTATGCAGACTCTGCAAATGCTATTTAACTTAGATGCAGAAGAACAATTTAGCTGAAATCAACAGCTATGTTCTCATGGTGCGTTAGTGTAATTGCTAATGCACCACTTATGCTATTGGCATAGGAATTTAGTCAGGCGATCGCATACCAACTTACATAAGCGCTATTCTGCAACGCCAACAATTAAATACAACCAATATCCTGAAGCATAGTTAAATGCTGCTGCACAGGTGCAATGGTATTTGCGGCAATCATGCCACTAGCAGCGGCTGCTGGTAAACCAATACCCGGAAATGTCGAATCTCCACAGCACATCAACCCTGGTAGAGGTGTACCAGGGCCGGGAAACATACCAACTCCTGCTTTAATAGCCGGGCCATAAGAACCTCGATGGCGACGTAGAAAGCGTTCATGAGTCAGAGGTGTACCCACAAGACTAACTTCGCAACGAGAACGAATATCTGGAATGATGCGTTCCAAAGCTTGCCACATTACCTCTGCACGCAAAAGCTTTTGTTGGGCATATTCTTGGCTTTTCCTGTCCATTCCCTGCCAAAGAGCATACGGCTCATTACCAGGTGTGTAGGCATGAATCATGTGCTTGCCTGGTGGTGCTAGCGATGGGTCGAGAATTGAAGGAATTGATATCAATACAACGTTCTGAGGTGCTGTCACTCCCATTTCCCAGTTGTTGACAACGATGTAATGACACGCCAAATTTGATTGTAATCCTTGGGCATCAATGCCAAGATGCAGATGCATGAAGCTATCGCACTCAGGCGTTGCTTGCCTTTTAGCGCGAAACTTTTGTGGCACTGCCTTCTCTGGCAGCAGCTTCAATGTATCCCAAACCGACGCACCAGAAACAACTGCCCGCTGTGCCCGGATTTCCTTACCATCACGTAGACGCACACCTACTGCACGGTTATCTTCTACAAGCACTTGCTCCACATGAGCGCCAAGTAATAGTTGACCACCGCGACGCTTTAGCCCTTGCACTAGGGCATCAACTAAAGCACCGCTACCACCAATGGGATAGTCAAGTACGACACCTGGACGATACCAATCAGCAAACATAAACGCTACCTCTGCCGCACTCGTACCATCTGCTGGCAGCCCGGAGAGTAGAAAGGACAGCATATTGAGCCAGTTACGTGTAAATGGGTCTTTGACAACGCCATCGATAATTTGGCTGAAAGGCCCGGTAAGCTTGGTAATATTTGTAACATGGCTAAATAGGGATGGAGCAAATCGGCTCACAGTTTTAACTGCACCCCAATCAAAGCGCAATGCGGCTGATGGTATGGCTGTTGCTGCACTAGCTAGTGGTTCCATTACACGCTGGAGTTGCTGCCATTCGGCTACAGCATCATCACCACGAAATTTCATCAGCACTTCACAAAATTGTTCAGCACCAACTGATGTATCAAAATCACCTTCTGGCAAACAGCATCCCCAAGTATCGTAGGTGACGCACGGTAGCTGAGAACCGATTGCGTCTAGTACTTGCCGCAGGGGGTTAGCAGAGGGACTGTAGGATAATCCAGAGTAAAGTGATGGCCCTGAGTCAAATTTGAAGCCATTGCGTTCAAAAGCGTGGGCTGCACCACCGGGGATAGAGTGGCTTTCGCAAACTATGACATCAAAACCATACCGCGCCAAAAGTGCAGCACAACTTAAACCACCAATACCGCTACCAATGACAACTACATCTGGCTTCAACAAATTTTGTCTCCCTATTACTTTTGTAAAAACACCCAAGCCGCTTCAACTTTGAATTTTATACTTTTATAAAGAGGCGATCGCAAATGAGGAATACAACCACTCACTGTGTTCTGGGGCAATAAGCAAGGTATTTTGACTGTGCATAGCCCATCAAAGGAGCTGAAATTGGTACCCAACCACCTTTTCCTCGTGCAATTACAACATTTTGACCATTAGAAACTACTCCCACCCTGGCTGAATTATTAGAAGGAGCTGTTCGCACCACCAACCCACCATTAGCGGTAACCTTGCGACAAAAGTTTAGCTCAGGGGGTGTTGCGGCTTGTGAGGCTTGGCATGAGGCAAGAAAATTAGTATGTAATATGTATCCATTAACAGGAGAGGAAATTGCTACCCAGCCATTTTTCCCGCGATTTTCAACTGTGACATTTCTTCCATAGTCTAGAAGGCCAACAATACGACTATTAACTGATGGCCCTTGCCAGACATAAAGGCCATTCCTTGCCATAATCCGGCGACAGTTACTTGAATATTGCGCTAGTTGATATTCACCCTGTTTTTTTTGCAATGTGCTTTCTGAGGCAGAAGTTTGAATTTCTTGATTTTTACTCGTACTAACAGCGAGTGAAGGAGTTGCAAAACCTGTTGCAGTCAACAATAGCACAGTGCTTAAAATTGAGTATTTTTGGCAAATAAAATTAAATTTCATCCTCAAATCTCTCATTTTTTATTAATTATTTTTGTTTTGATAAACCTAGAAAAATGTTCTATTATTTTATTTTTGATTTTAGATTACTAAATTAATTACTTATCTAAAACTTAAGGTAATACACATCTTTTACCATCAATGCCAATATTTAGTACTGGTATCAATCAATTTTTAAGCTGCTATGCTAGAAATTTAATATCTTATATTTAAAAAACATCTTCTTTAAGAGAGAGCCAATATTCATCCCAATGACATAAACGAAAAAATAAGCAATAACACTTAAATTTTGCTAAGAACTATTGCGAAATAGAAATCTATAGTTAATACACAATAAATATTTGTAGGGAAGAGTACTAGCTTAAAATCAGATCTAGAAGTATAAAAAAGCTTGGTTGTTTGGAGCCTTGCGATCGCCTCTTGTAGTATTAAACTCAGCAAAAATTGCCATCATGAGTATTATTGTCTTTGGCAGCATCAATATAGACTTAGTAGCAACAACACCTCGGTTGCCAATTACGGGAGAAACACTGTTAGGGCATGATTTTTTTCAAGTACCGGGAGGCAAAGGCGCAAATCAAGCGGTTGCCTTAACACGATTGGGAATTCCTACTCAAATGATAGGGCGTGTAGGGGCAGATAATTTTGGTACAGAATTGATTAACAATTTGCAAACATCTGGTGTCCAGACTGACAATATTGTTGTGGATGAAGCTGTTAGTTCTGGAGTTGCCATTATCGCTGTAGATGATAATGGCGGCAACCAAATTATTGTTATTCCTGGCGCTAATGGGCGTGTGAATAATGAAGATGTAGAAAGATTGTCTCCTTTATTAGGGAGAGCTTCAACACTGCTTTTACAATTTGAAATTCCCCTTTCTGCTGTGGTGGCTGCTGCTAAAGCGGCACGAAAAGCAGGAGTAAAAGTTATTCTCGACCCAGCACCCGCACAATCTGATATCCCAGATGAACTTTACCCGTTGGTAGATATCATTACACCGAATGAAGTTGAAGCAGGGCAATTAGTAGGTTTTGCTGTAGATGGCGAAGAGTCGGCAGCAAAAGCAGCAGCAATTTTATTACAAAAGGGTGTGAAATGTGCGATCGCCAAACTTGGTACTAAGGGCGTTTTCTGTGCCACAAATGAGGAAACTTTTTTTGTCCCTGCATTTTCAGTTAATGCCGTTGATACAGTAGCCGCTGGCGATGCCTTTAATGGCGGTTTGGCAGCGGCACTTTATGAAGGACTTTCTCTGCATCAAGCAGTTGTTTGGGGTGCAGCAGCGGGTGCTTTAGCCGCAACGAAACCAGGGGCGCAAACTTCTTTGCCTGATAGGTTGACGTTTGATGCGTTTCTAAAGGAAAGGGGTTTTTAATGAACCGCAAAGGACATAGAGGAGACTATTAACTTTTGCTTATTGCCTTATTGACAAATGGTCAATGAAAAATGGCTCTTTCAAGCCAAAGGCAAAAAATGTAATCAGATACAATCGCATTGTCACCCAATACAATCGCATTGTCACCCGATACAATCGCATTGTCACTCGATACAATCGCATTGTCACTCGATACAATCGCATTGTCACTCGATACAATCGCATTGTTACCCAATACAATCGCATTGTCACTCGATACAATCGCATTGCATTGCGATGCGTTAACATAGCACGCTAATATTTCCAGGCAAAGGGGATGAAGGAAAAAAATAACCAATGCCCTATGCCCCATGCCCCATGCCTACTTGCCGATATCCTCATTCCACAGTTCTGGATTAGTTTCAATAAATTCACTCATCATTTTTTCGCATTCATCAAGACTTAGATCAATTACTTCCACGCCGTGAGATATCATAAATTCTTTAGCACCAGGAAAAGTTTTAGACTCTCCGGCAATAACTTTTTTAATGCCAAATTGCACTACTGCCCCAGCGCATAAGTAACAAGGCATTAAGGTTGAGTAGAGTGTTGTACCTCTGTAGTTCCCGACTCTGCCAGCGTTGCGGAGACAATCAATTTCGGCGTGGGTGACAGGATCGCCATCTTGTACACGCTTGTTGTGTCCTTTGCCGAGAATTTTGCCATCCTTGACAAGAACCGAACCAATGGGAATTCCACCTTCTTGTCTGCCTTGTTTTGCTTCTTGAATAGCAGCTTGCATAAATTCATCCATTGTTTAATTCTCCTTGTATGTCAAAACAACTCGTATTAATGGATCACGATGGCGGTATAGATGATTATTTGGCAACTATGCTGCTGTTGACGATGGATCATGTTGAACTCCTCGGCGTTGTCGTGACTCCAGCTGATTGCTATATCCAACCAGCAGCTAGTGCTACACGTAAAATCTTAGATTTGATGGGATTCTCTCATATCCCGGTTGCCGAAAGCACGGCGCGCGGTATCAACCCTTTTCCCTATCTTTATCGCCGTGATTCTTTTATCGTTGACCATTTACCAATTCTCAATCAAAGCGAAACTGTTAATACTCCCTTAGTTGCCCAAACAGGCCAAGATTTTATGGTCAGGGTTCTGCGTGAGGCTACTGCACCAGTAACTTTGATGGTAACCGGGCCGTTGACGACAGTAGCAGTGGCCTTAGATAAAGCACCGGACATTGAAGCAAAAATTCAAAAGATAGTCTGGATGGGAGGTGCTTTAAATGTCCCAGGTAATGTAGAAAAAAATTGGGAACCTGGACAAGATGGTTCTGCTGAATGGAATGTTTATTGGGATGCCGTTTCAGCAGCGCGAGTGTGGCAAACCCAAATTGAAATCATTATGTGTCCTTTAGATTTAACTAATAATGTGCCAGTGACATCGGAGATAGTTTACAAAATGGGGCGACAACGCCACTATCCTGTTTCTGATTTAGCAGGGCAATGCTATGCACTAGTTATTCCCCAAGATTATTATTGTTGGGATGTGCTGGCGACGGCTTATCTTGGACACCCGGAATTTTATCAACTACGCGAGTGGGAAACAGAAATTATTACTACTGGTCTTAGTCAAGGGCGTACTAAAGTAGTGCCTAGTGGTCGAAAGATTTATGCGATGGACAAGGTAGATAAAGAGGCGTTTTACGCTTATATTTTGCAGCAATGGGCACGTTGAGTTTTTCGTGAATAACAAGATCCCCGACTTCTTTAAGAAGTCGGGGATCTAAGGTTATCAATTTTTACAAATTATATCATGTCCGTTTAAATAACTGTCATTGCGACCGAAGGGAAGCAATCACAAAATTTTTGTGATTGCTTCGTTTCACTTCGTTGCACTCGCAATGATGTTTTATAAGTGATCGGCTGAACATGATATTACTTGTTAACTTTCAGGAAATTTAATCCTAAAAAAAGAGCAGCAACGCTACCTGCTACAGAGATTTCACCCTGAGCAATTTTATCTAAAACTGATTCTACAGGAATTAATAATACTTCAATTTCTTCTGTGATATCTAGCTGTTGTTCTTCTACTTTAATTACATTTTCGGCTAAAAATAAATGTATTTGATTGGTATCTTTACTCGGCTTATCGTAAAGTGTGGCAATTTTTTTCACTTGTTGAGCAACATAACCAGTTTCTTCTACCAATTCTCTAACTGCTGCTACTTCAGCACTCTCTTGATGTGGGTCAAAACTACCAGCCGGTAATTCTATGAAAAATTCACCGACTGCGTGTCTATATTGACGTACAAAAATAATTTCTTGATTAGTAGTTATAGGTAAAATTAAAGCTACATCCGGTTTAATATTAACAAAATAATCATCTATAAGTTTTCCATTCGGTAATTCGATTTCATCTTGCCTTACCTGACACCAGTGATGATTTAAAACCATTACTGATTTACGGATTTTCCATTTCTCTAACTTTTTCATAGATGCAGTAAAATCTGACGACAATATGTATAAAACTTTGGTAATAAACTTGAATGTAAAAAAGTATAACAGATGTATAAGAGCATCTAAAAATTAAACTTAAACTGTGTTGTTTGCCTAAGCAATCAAGCACATATATTATGCAAATAGATGTCAAAATATTTACAGTTAACAAGCGATTCCCTTTAAAAATTAGTCGGGGCACAACGGCACAAACAACAAATGTGTGGGTAAGTATTTCCCAAGATGGGATTGAAGGCTGGGGGGAAGCATCACCATTTGGGGTAGGCAATTATTCGCAAGCAACTGAGCAAATCAAGGATGCTTTGCAACAAGTTGCACCTCGACTGCAAGTTTTTAGCCCTTTACAGCGGCAGCAAATTGAACAAGAGTTAAAAACAGCGCAGGTTCCTTCCTCAGTTAGAGCTGCACTGGATATGGCAATGCACGACTGGCTAGGTAAGCGTGTAGGACTACCGCTATGGCAAATCTGGGGGTTAGATCGTAATGCCATAGTGCCAACTTCAGTGACAATTGGCATTAATTCCCCAGAAGGGGCGAGGGCTAGGGCGCGAGACTGGTTACAATTTACCGATGTTCGCCTGTTTAAGGTGAAGTTAGGTAGCCCGGATGGTATAGAAGCAGACCGTAAAATGTTATTAGCCGTAAAAGAGGAAGCACCACATCTAGAATTATTTGTTGATGCTAACGGTGGTTGGAGTTTAGAACACGCTATTGAGATGTGTAATTGGCTAGCTGATTTAGGTATAAAGTATGTAGAACAGCCGCTGCCACGGGGACAGGAAAAAATTTTAACCCAGCTAAAGGAGCATACACCCCTGCCTATATTTGTCGATGAAAGTTGCTTCACCAGTGCAGATATTCCCCAATTAACAAACTATGTGGACGGCATTAACATCAAAGTCATGAAATCAGGAGGCTTAACAGAGGCAATGCGAATGGTACATACAGCGCGAGCCTATGGGTTGCAAGTAATGTTCGGTTGCTATTCTGATAGTTCGCTAGCCAATACAGCAGCGGCACAACTAGCGCCACTAGCTGATTATTTAGATTTAGACAGTCACCTCAACTTAATCGATGACCCATTTACAGGTGCATTGATTCAAGAGGGGAAAGTTTTACCCAATGATTTACCTGGTTTGGGGGTACAATACAGTGCGTCTGCCACTTAATCAACGAATAGCCATCCTGCTGCATGAGGGAACCACTGGAACTCAGGGCAAAACAGGGCTGTCAATTTTACGCTACAGTGAAGCTCCAATAGTTGCCGTAATTGACCGAGAATGTGCTGGCAAATCCTTGCCAGAATTAACAGGTATCAAACGTAATGTTCCAATTGTGGCATCGGTAGCCGCGGCCTTGGAATACAAGCCTGAAGTTTTAGTAATCGGCATTGCCCCAAAAGGCGGTGTTGTGCCAGATGACTATTGGCCGGAAATCAAAACCGCCCTAGAAGGTGGAATGTCGTTGGTTAACGGTTTGCATACACCATTGGCAAGCATCCCAGAGTTAAATGCACTCCTCAAACCAGGACAAATAATTTGGGATGTACGCAAAGAACCGCCGAATTTAGGTGTTGCTAGTGGTTTGGCGCGAACTCTTCCTTGTCGGCGGGTGTTGACTGTGGGAACGGACATGGCAATTGGCAAAATGTCGACTAGCCTAGAGATGCATTGGGCATCACGACTCAGGGGTTGGCGTTCTAAGTTCTTGGCTACAGGTCAAACTGGTGTGATGTTAGAAGGGGATGGCATAGCATTGGATGCAGTAAGGGTAGACTTTGCTGCTGGTGCTGTGGAACAGATGCTAGTGCGTTATGGCAAAAACTATGACATCTTGCATATTGAAGGACAAGGTTCACTGTTACATCCTGGTTCTACAGCAACGCTACCCCTAATCCGTGGTTCACAACCAACCCAACTAATACTAGTACATCGGGAGGGGCAAACTCATAACCGCAATAATCCTCATGTACCGATTCCCCCTTTACCAGAAGTAATTCGGCTTTATGAATCTGTCGCTAGTGCAGGAGGTGCTTTTGCACGAGTACCTGTAGTTGCTATAGCTTTAAATACTGCTCATTTAGATGATTCTGCGGCTAAAGAGGCGATCGCACAAACAACAGCAGAAACTGGGCTACCATGTACTGATGCAGTTCGCTTTGGTGCAGGGATACTGCTTGATGCAGTAATGAAGAATTAGGTTTTATTGTTGCCCAAAACTCTATAAATGAATACGATTCAGATAAGAGTTGATCCTCCCTAACCCTCCTTAAAAAGGAGGGAATTAAGCCCCCTTTTCTAAGGGCAGGGCCGTTTCATTCGTTGCTGTTTGAGATTTGTCAAGAGGATAATCTCACGCAAAGGCGCAAAGGCGCAAAGAAAAACAACGTATTTAGGGCTTAAGGCGCAAAAATTTTTTCCCAAAATTGTGGGCAAGCCCTAAATTTTAATCTCTTTGACCCTTGTAATTTTAACCATTTGAGGGTTAATGCTGAGAAGACTCGCTTAATAGATTTTTTTAATACTTTTCAAACATCCTCTCAGCCTCACGAGCTTTTTGGAATCTTTCGAGTATTTGCGTCGCCACAGTTTCACCATCCAAACCTTCTCCACGTTCAATTTCTGCAATTGCAACATCAACTTTTTGCTGGGTATCTTCTACCCATTGAACATAGTCAGAATTTAATTTTTCTAGCAGTTGAAATGCTATATCAATTACTTCATCTGCATTTGTAAATCTGCCAGTGGCAATTTGGGCTTGGATAAATTGCTCGTGTTCGGGTTTGAGTTTAATATTCATGATTTATCCTTAAACTTAGAAATCCGCTTTACCCAGATACTACTAAATTCTAGAAAAGGCATAAGGAGTTGAGGGCATAGATATGAGAACTGCTCAACCTCCCAAAATATTCTTTGCTACAACCTCAAACCCCTACTATCTCAAATTTCGTTCTCAAGGTATCACCGCGATGCAATCAATCTCTACCAACACATTCTTAGGTAAACGCGATACCTCAACGCAAGCACGTGCTGGCGCTGTGTCTTCAGGAAAATATTTAGCATAAACCGCATTCACGGCGGCAAAATCATTCATATCAGCCAGAAATACAGTGGTTTTAACCACATCTTGGAAAGTTGCACCGGCTGCTGCCAAGATAGCTTCCAAATTAGCTATTACCTGCTCAGTTTGCTTTTTAACATCATCAGTGTAGACAACATCACCAAGCCGGGGATCGATCGCAATTTGTCCAGCCACAAATAACATTTGGCCAGAAGCTGCGATCGCTTGATTATATGGCCCTACTGGTTCGGGTGCATTATCAGTATGAATTACTTTACGAGTCATAGATACTACTGTCTCTAACGATGCTTGCTGTTTGCCGATTTTCACTTCAGAGGCGATCGGCTTATATATTTCTCCATCAGGCATTATCGCACCAGTTAGGTCAGCATCTTGAAGATTAGCTCCGTAGACATGAGAAGAGGTCAAATCAGCCTTCTTTAAGGTTGCTCCACTTAGATTTGCTTTCATCAAATCCGCTTGTTGTAAATCTGCTCTCTCTAAATTTGTTCCTTGTAAACAAGCTTTCCTGAAATTTGTACCTCTCAGGTTTGCCGCACCCAGATCAGCCTCAGCTAGATTTATACCAGATAAATTTTGTTGAGTTAAATTAACACCCCGAATTTTCGCTCCCTGGAGATTAGCATCTTTCAATATCACACTGTTGAGGTTTGCTTGACTCAAATCAGATCTAAATAAGTTAGCCCCACTGAAATTAGTACCACTCAGGTTAGCTCTAACAAGATTTGCTTCTCTTAATGAGGCTTCAGTTAGATTGCTAGAGTTTAAATTGGTATCACTCAGATTGGCATTATCCAGGCTGGCATTACTGAATTTAGAGCTATTGATGGTTGATCCACTCAAATCAGCACTAGTCAAATCTGCCCAACTCAAATTTAAATGAGAACTTTCCACCAACCCACTCAAATTTGTGCCTGTCAAGGATGCCCTAGTAAGGTTAGTGCCATGAAGCAATCCCTTACTTAGGTTAGCATCATTCAAATTCGCTCCTGTCAAATCTGCACTTGTTAGATCTATCCCACTTAGATTTGCGCCTTTGAGGTTGACTCCTCTAAGATTTTCTTTCTCAAATTTCCGTTGACCTTGTGCGTATTTTTTTAAAAGTTCCTCAGCGTCCATCATGCACCTTTAAATACCATTGACACAGTATAGTCTCGATAATTTTGTGTCACAGGTATTCTTCTCTTCTCTTACTTTGCGCCCTCTGCGTCCTTTGCGGTTCGTTACCCTAACCCAACAAGGGACGTATCCCATAATGCCGATATCGCCAATAATCCCGCAGAATGCGATTGTGGTCAAAACATAAATTATCTGGCACACACCAAGACTCAAAAATCCCGATATTCTTGGCATCATCACCCGCTTTCGGTTCCCCTTTCGCCGTTGCCAAAAACACAATACTAATTGTGTGCTGACGCGGATCGCGGCTGGGATCAGAATACACCAGCAATTGTTCAACTAACTCAACCTGCAAACCCGTTTCTTCCTCAGCTTCGCGTCGCGCCGCTACTTCCACCGCTTCCCCGTAATCTACAAAACCACCGGGGATAGCCCAACCTAAGGGCGGATTATGTCTTTCAATTAACACTATTGGTAGATGAGGCCGATCCACCAGTTCAATGATGATATCTACTGTCGGCGCGGGATTTCGGTAAGTCATATGCAGTATTAAGTATTAAGTAGTAAATATTAGTTTTCTTAGTGATTTATTACTTTCTGTACAGACCCGCCTAACGGCAGCTATTAAAGCATACTCTGCCGTGATAAATTCGATGGCATCGCTTCCTCCTACATAAATCAGGTAAAATATGCCTTTTCCAAGATCCAGCGGCATTTTGCTGCATCCTACTTCTTTTCCCAGCCGATTTGGTATTGGGGATTTAGGCTTAGAAGCTTATCACTTTATTGATTTTCTCAAAGACACCTACCAACGATATTGGCAAGTTTTACCTTTAGGCCCTACTGGGTATGGCAACTCGCCATATATGTCCTACTCAGCAATGGCAGGAAATCCGCTGTTGATTAGCCCGGAAAAACTCCTAAATGATGGTTTTTTGGCTGAAGAAGACTTCGCAAACTTACCAACATTTCCAACAGATAAAGTAGATTTTGAGCAGGTTGCACCAATAAAAATTGAGTTACTGAAAAAAGCCTGCGAGAACTTTAAAACCAAGGCAACATCTTTCCAGCAGAAAGCATTTGCAGGTTTTTGTGATAGTAAAGCTTATTGGCTAGATGATTATGCCTTATTTATGGCGCTAAAAGATAGCCAAGATAATGCTAGCTGGCATACTTGGAAACCAGAACTAGCCAAGCGTAAACCTGAAGCATTAGATCAAGCGCAACGGCAGCTAACTACAGAAATTTTTTATTATAAGTTCGTCCAATACGCGTTTTTCCAGCAATGGTCAGAACTTAAAACCTACGCTAATATGCGCGGCATAGAGATTATTGGGGATATTCCAATTTATGTAGCTCATGATAGTGCCGACGTTTGGGCAAATCCTGATATCTTTTGCCTAGATGAAGAGACAGGAGAAGCCGCACAAATGGCTGGTGTTCCACCAGATTACTTTAGCGCTACGGGTCAATTGTGGGGTAACCCAGTTTATGACTGGAAGGAATTACAAAAACAAGACTTCAAGTGGTGGTTACTGCGCTTTGAGGCGATGTTAGATTATGTAGACATTATTCGCATTGACCACTTCCGCGGATTTGAAGCTTTTTGGGCTGTACCCCAAGGTGAAGAAACTGCCATTAATGGCGAATGGGTGAAAGCGCCTGGAGAAGCTTTTTTTGAAGCAGTTAAACAAAAGTTGGGCAAGCTACCTGTATTGGCTGAAGATTTGGGAGTAATCACGCCAGAGGTAGAAGCACTGCGCGATAAGTTTGAATTTCCGGGAATGAAAGTTTTGCATTTTGCATTTGGTTCTGATCCTGGCAATCCATTTTTACCTTTTAATTATCCACGAAACGCTGTAGTTTACACCGGAACCCACGACAATAACACAACCATTGGTTGGTTTGAGACAGCTAATGAACAAGAAAAGCGCGACTTGTTGCTTTATTTAGGTTGTTTCAGTTCCGAAGGCATCCACTGGGATGTAATTCGACTAGCTTTAAGTTCTATAGCTAATCAGGCGATTATTCCTTTGCAAGATGTTTTAGGATTGGGAGCCGAAGCGCGAATGAATTTTCCCAGCATTGCTGAAGGTAACTGGGAGTGGCGCTACTCTGAGGAAGCTTTGACCAAGGAATTAATTGAGAGGCTGAGAATTCTCACTAAATTATATGGACGCGTTCCTATAGAGTCCTGAGCCATCGGTTCTGAGTGCTGAGTGTAACTGTGAGCAATCAGCACTTAGAACTTAAGACTCAGCACTCTTTAAAACCTGGGTTTAGCAGCAATTTTGACTTCTTCAACTTTTCCTAATTCTCCCATTTGCTTGGCTTCTTGCTGATTGACACTCATCAGTACACCGCCAGCATTATCAGTTTTCACTGTTAGTTGCTCTTGGGCTTTCCAAGTGCGATGTGTACCTTGTGGCAAAGTCCCTTCAAACTCTGTTTTGCCATCTGCTACTACACGAATCCACGATGATGCCTTCAATGTGACGCCAATCTGCACTGGCTGAACATCTTGAGTGGTGTTGAGAGCATTGACGGCGGTTTTAGACTGTGATGATTGCTGTAATTTGGTTAACTCTGCTAGGGGAACTGACTCTTTATCTAGGGTTGGCTTGGTTTCGCTATTATTTGCTTGCAAGCCATAATTGTCCATTAGCTGAGACAAGCCGCTGACAGCACTGACAATCAGAACTATATAAACTACGTAAAGATGAAGAGGACGGAATTGGGGAATTGGTATCGGTTTCTTAGCAGTCTCAATGTTGACGCGCTGATAACCACCAATAGGAAAATTGCTGGCAAATTCCGTTCCATTAAAACCCAGTGCATCAGCAAATTGTCTGATTAAGCCCTGAATATAAACCGGTTCTGGCAGATCATTTAAATTACCTTCTTCAATCGCCTGTAACAGCCGCTTAGAAATCTTTGTCATTACAACAACTTCTTCTAAAGACAGGCCTTTTTCTTGACGCGATGCCCAAAGTTGAGCGCCAATTTCTGTCAACTTTTCGGCCTGTTGTTGCTCTAGCGAAACTGCTGGCTCCTGATTATCCTTCGTACTGAACCATCTCATGCTTGGTTACACTCCTTAACTCACCTGTATCTTGAATAGCAATGTGCTTTATTTGCTGTTGCAAAAAGCGAATTTCATCATCTTCGAGGAAACGATAGTTACCCTCTTTTAAACAAGGCTTTTTTGGTATTTGTAATTGAATCAGTCCTATAGCAGTCCGATGCAGCTTGATTACTGGGTAACCCAACTGTTGAGCTATACGGCGAATCTGGCGATTGCGTCCCTCTTGTAAAACAATTTCTAAGCTGCTGTGTGCAGCAGAACTTTCTATCAGGCGCACCTCGGCTGGTCGTGTTTTTCTTCCTTCTAAGATCACACCTTGACGCCACATTTGCAGTATTGCTTCGGGGGGATGTCCTTTGACTAATACGTGATAAGTCTTAGGAACACTGTGGCGTGGGTGGGTTAGCCCAAATGTCAGGTCACCATCGTTGGTAAGTATTAATGCCCCTGTCGATTCTGTATCTAAACGCCCAACTGGATGAATACCTGAACCTTCTCGTAATTCTTTTGGTAGTAAATCCAATACAGTTGTTCTTCCCTGAGGGTCGTAGCAAGTGGAAACGACTCCAGGAGGTTTGTGCAGCAACAGGTATATTAAAGCCGGACGCTGCTTATTAACTACGGGTTTGCCATCGATTGTGATCGTGTCTCTTTGGGGGTCAACTTTTTGACCTAATTCTGCCAATACTCCATTTATCCGCACACGCGATCGCCTAATCATCTCTTCGGCTTCGCGTCGTGAGGCTATACCCCATTGAGCTAGAATTTTTTGTAACCGTGCCTCCATGTGGAAATTGCTTATTTTTTCACTAACATTTAAATCATATTATTTGCATTTTGGAGTTAATAGCCATAAATATTACATTTAGGGCTTATTTAACTTTAGCCACTTGTTGAGTATATACCCATTAACAAAAAAGCAAGATGTCAGAGCAAAACTCAGAGGCCAAGACTACTGGTAAAATCCGGGTAATTACTAATATGCTCAAAACAGCTGTAAAGCTATGGTTGAGAGCACAAGTTAGTCAAGTATCGCAAATCGAAGTCGAAATTAGGGCGAGCGATCGCCAACTTCTTTCTGGAAGAATACCCTTCGTGTCTGTCTTTGCCGATCATGCTGTTTATCAAGGTCTCCATCTAGGACAAATTCAACTAGTTGCAGAAAAAATTCAGATTAACGTCGGGTCAATAATCAAAGGGCAACCACTGCGGCTGTTAGAAACAGTACCAGTGAATGGTGAGTTAATCGTCGAGGAGACGGATCTCAATTATTCCCTTTCATCTGAGTTATTATCGACTGCTTTGAATGATCTACTGGTTAAACTTTTACCAGAACACTGGGGAAAAACCAAGTCAATTGTTTGGGAAAAAATTATCCTTGGCAATAACCAAATTATACTGCGTGGAATTCTAACATCTCTAAGTAAATCTACGCTCTTGGAGGTTAGTATGGGCTTAACCTTAATTAGTGGCCATGAGCTACAACTGGCACCTATTCAAATTAAATACGACATCGCAGAACTAATAGAAAGTTATCCTGAGTACAATCTGGATCTTGGCCCAGAGGTGGATATTCAAGAACTGACCTTGATCCCAGGTAAGCTAGTATGTCGTGGGCGGATTAACGTTAACCCTTGAGAATTAAAAATTAAAAATTAACAATGATGATTCTTTATTTTTAATTAAGTTTTTCGCACCATCTGTTTCCAGTTAGAAGGGAAAATTTGTAGCAGCAACGCAGTAATTTACCATCGTTGCTATATCGATAGATTCCTATCTAATTATTTCTGATTGTTACAATAAAGATGAGTGAATACTCCCAAAAGTAACACTAAAGTCAATCAGTCCGCTAAGGAAATTGACAGCGATTTTAATGGGATCAGTTAGACAAACTTAAGCTTGAGAGAAAAGATACAAGAAAAAGAGATTTATCCTTGCCATTTTCTCCTAGCTTTTCCTTCCCTAATGCTGCAATTTGTATTACGCTCCACCAATAACTCCTATAAACTATTCGCACATATTTATATGTACCCCTGATTCACTTATCTGCGAGCAGAGGTAACAAAAGTGTCACGAAATAGTAGACCAGGGGAGCAGTAAAAATATAACTATCTGTGCGATCTAAAATGCCACCGTGTCCGGGGATCAACTGTCCTGAATCCTTGACACCAGCATCTCGTTTGAGCATAGACTCGGTAAGGTCTCCTAAAAGGCTAGCAATACCAATGAGTAAACCCAGTGTTGCGCCAGTATAAAGGGATCTAGGCAAATGAAGATAATACGCTCCTGCTAAACCCACAGCAACACTAGCACTAATGCCAAAAACGGCACCTTCAACAGTTTTTTTCGGGCTAATCTCAGAAAGACGAGTTTTCCCGAAAAATCTGCCAATAATATAAGCGCCGATGTCAGCTGCCCAAATGCACAGAAAAGTTAGTACTGTCGCTGTCAAACCTTGTGGTAGATAGGTGAGGTTGCTTTGATCGAGGATATCTGTCCAGCCTGTAGGCCAATAACCTCCCAAAGGTAGATTGCTAATAGCTTGACTACCGAGCGATCGCAACCGCACCCAGAAACTCGATAAATAACCTACATAAAATAGCCCCATGATTGAAGCGGAAACATCCGCAATCGTGGCCATTTTTGGTTGAAACAGTAGGTAAAAACAAATAAATGTGCCAGCTATTGGCATCACAGCATCAGCTAATGTGCCATCAAGCGTACAAATCACCAATAAGGCTTGGCTGACAACCATGGTGGTTTTAGCAGCAGGTGCTATAGCTCTAGCTCGCACCAAATTAAAATATTCCTGTTGTCCCAAAAAGACAACAATCGCAATCATAATAGTAAAATACCAGCCACCCAAAAGGGTCGCAAACAGAGCAAGGGCGATCGCAACAATTCCACTAATAATCCGAGACCAAGGCATAGAAGTATTTTGGATTAGGTATTGGGCATAGGGCATGGGGTATGGGGGAGGCAGTGCGTTGGTGAGGCAGCGACGGGTACGCAGGGGGTTTCCCCCAGGAGGAACTGCCGAAAGGGTTCCCCGGCTTGTAGACGCAAAGCGGCTTCCCGCAGGGTAGCAACTGCCGTCATGGGGGATTGGGCATTGGGGATTGGGCATTGGGGATTGGGCATTGGGGATTAAGTAAATTGCCCAGCCCCTTCCTTGTCCCACAGTCCCCTTGCCCCCTTGTCCCCTTATCCTCCTTGTCCCCCTTCCAGCCCCTAGTCCGTAGTGCAAAATTTATAGATTTAGTCTAGTTTCTCACCACTAAGGATAAAAATGGGATCTACAGCTGCAAAGGTTTGAGAAAAACCGCGCATCTCTAAGCGGTTGACCGCAGATTGGACGACTTCGATATTCCTTGCTCTTAATTGAGCAAAGCTTTGGGAAATAGCATACAAACTTTCTAAATTAGTTGCTGTAGCCACAACTCTACCCGTTGGTGGTAGATAATGCCACGCGGCTTGTAATATTTCTTGGATGGGCCGTCCTCCCTCAATGCAAACTCGGTGAGGAGCAACCTTGATTTCATGTAAACAATCTGGGGCGCTACCTTCAATGACTTCGACATTTTTCACTTCAAAGCGATCGCAGTTGCGCCGGATGAGGTTGGCTACTTCTTCATCCCGTTCCACAGCGATTATCTGTCCGCCTGGGCACAGCAGTCCTACCTCTACAGGAATTGTACCTGTCCCTGCACCAATATCCCACAACACGGAATCGGGTTGAAGTCGTAGTTGACAAATTAGTAATAGCCTAACTTCTCGTTGGCTCAGAGGAATTCCTGGTAAGTGCTCGAACAATTCATCGGGAATACCAGGGGTAGTGTAAGGCCAAAGTTGGGAGGGCATAGAGTTACATAATTATACTAAAGATATTTATCAGCTTTCCTCATACGATCAGCCATAGCTAGGCGATCAAAGCTTTAAATGTAGCGTTAACAGTAATTATCATGACTAAAGAAATATTAGGCGATCGCTACGAAGTGCAGCAGCACTTAGGAAAAAAAGCAGGACGAAGAACGCTATTAGCCCGTGACTTGCTAACTCAAGAACTCGTCGTAATCAAGTTACTTAGTTTTGGCGGTGACTTTGAATGGGATGATCTCAAGCTATTTGAGCGGGAAGCCGAAACGTTAAAATCTTTATCACATCCCTTTATTCCCAAATATTTAGACTATTTTGAGGTAAATTCTCCTGCTATCAAAGGATTTGCCCTAGTACAAACTTATATCTCAGCCCAAACTCTAGAACAATACTTAAAAGCTGGGCATCTTTTTACAGAAGCGGAAGTCAAACAGATAGCCAAAGCACTTTTAGAAATTCTTTGTTACCTGCATGGGCTACATCCACCTGTAATTCACCGTGATATTAAGCCTAGCAATATTTTGTTAGGCGATCGTTCTGGCAATAGCGTCGGTCAAGTTTATCTGGTAGATTTCGGTTCGGTGCAGACTGTCTTGGCTACGGAAGGTGCAACTCGGACGGTAGTTGGAACATATGGTTATATGCCACCAGAGCAATTCGGTGGACGTACCGTTCCCGCCTCTGACCTTTATAGTTTAGGTGCGACATTAATTTATTTGGTAACAGGTATACATCCAGCGGATTTACCTCAAAAGGATTTTCGCATTCAGTTTGAGTCAGCAGCTAATCTTAACCCCGGCTTCAGTCATTGGTTGCGATCGCTGATTGAACCTAATCTAGAACGCCGTTTAAGTTCTGCTGCTCAAGCACTCAAGGCTTTAGATAAACCGCAGTTGCATACTACAGCTTTAACTATTGGTAAACCAGCTGGTAGTAAAATTCAACTAACTAAAAACTCCGATGCTCTAGAAATCATTGTTCCGCCAGTTGGTTTTCATCCATCGATAGTGTTCACAGGTTTGTTTGCGATCGCCTGGAATTCATTTATCCTATTTTGGACAATTGGCGCTCTCTCTGCGCCTTTTCCCATCAACCTCCCCTTTGCTTTGTTCTCTCTGCCTTTTTGGGGTGCTGGTTGTTTCATGATGTATAACTTTTTATTTAGTGTGTGGGGACGCATCCGACTACGCCTCGATCAGCGGCAAATTGCTTTAACTTACGAGATATTGGGATTGAAATTCCATCGCCCTCGTTCATCGTCCAGACACAATATTACTAAGCTCGTTTACACTCCACCATACTTTACCAAAGACTCTGAAGGGAATCGGTCTCAGGTGCCAGCCCAATTAGATATATGGGCAGGAGTGCAAAAATATCAGGTTGGTGGGAGTGGTGGCGCTATTAAATCGGAAGCGGAACTGGAATGGCTAGCTTATGAATTAAGCGATTGGCTAGGTCTAGAAATAAAAGGAGAGAAAGCCTCTTAATGTCTATAGTTAATTTAAGTATGGTTTACAGGAGAAATGTATGTTTGGACTGGGATGGCCAGAAGTTGCTGTTATTGCCATAGTCGCTATTGTAATTTTCGGCCCGAAAAAAATTCCTGAACTAGGGAATGCACTGGGTAAAACTCTACGAGGCTTTAAAGAGGAACTAAAAACTCCCAGTGAAGAAACTAATTCGGAACACGAAAAATAATATTTAACTTGTCTTGAAAATGGGGACTGGGGGCTGGGGACTGGCGACAAGGGAATAACGGGACAAGGTGAGAAATTCTTATTCTTAACTCAGCACTCTTTCAAGCTAGGAGCCAGAAGGAATGAGTATTTTCATTCTTGATTGTGTTCGCCTTGGTGCGCTTTGCACTCACTTTAGTTCATGGTGTCTCTTGTGAGGGAATTCAAAATTCAAAATTTTACCCCAAGCGGCGGTCAATAGTAAAGATGCGACTAACCACATCTCTACTATTGACTAAAGCAGCGTATTGATTACAGAAGTAATGCCATTTTGAGAATCTACGATAGTCGTAGTGGCATTTTGTTGATGCGTTTCTTCTTTGACAACGCCACGCGTCCTAATTAACCGAATAGCACGGCTAACGCTTTCTGGCAAAATGACGACTAAACTATTCTCAGGAGCCATATCTAAGGCTTTATTTATGGCTTGGGTTTCATCCAAAATCGATTCATAACGGCAATTCGGTTTTACTTGGGTAATGCCTTTGGTAATTAATTCCGAGGCTGAACCTCTTAGCCGTCCCCTGGTATCATCATCTTCTTTGATAATGATGTAATCAAAAATTGCCGCTGCTAATTTGCCCAAGGTGATAAAATCTTCGTCCCGGCGATCGCCAGGTCCCCCAACTACACCAATCCGCTGTCCTGTGTTCCAATTACGCACAAAAGCACCTAAAGCTTCGTAGCTGGCTGGGTTGTGAGCATAGTCTACCAAAGCATGATAGTTGCCTAAATTAAATAAATTCATTCGTCCTGGCGTTTGACTCACGGAAGCGCGGAACGTCTTTAAGCCAGCACGAATCTGCTCAATAGTAACGTTTTGTACAAATGCTGCCAAACTAGCTGCTAAAGCGTTGGCAATCATAAATGGCGCACGTCCACCCATTGTCAAGGGTATTTGCTCTGCTCTTTCTATCCGGTGTGTCCAATCGCCTTTAACAATAGATAGATAGCCATTTTCATAGACTGCCGCTACTCCTCCCTTTTGAATGTGCTTACGCACTAATTCTGAGTCAGGGTTCATTGTGAAGTAGGCAACATTCGCTTTAGTTTTCTCTGCCATGGCAGCAACGCGGCGATCGTCGGCGTTGAGTACTGCATAGCCATCTGGCAATACAGCTTCTGCGACTACACTTTTGAGGTTAGCTAATTGCTCAATAGTATCTATATCGCCTATTCCTAAATGATCGGCGGCAACATTTAATACTACACCGACATTTGCAGCTTCAAAGCCCAGCCCCGAACGGAGAATGCCGCCACGAGCAGTTTCTAATACCGCTATCTCAACTGTGGGATCTTGCAATATGACATGAGCGCTTTGAGGCCCAGTATTATCTCCAGCTTCTACTAAATAATCACCGATATAAGTTCCATCTGTAGTTGTATAACCTACTACTTTACCCGTCTGTTTGTATATGTGTGCTATGAGTCGGGTAGTAGTGGTTTTGCCATTAGTGCCCGTTATGCTCAAAATCGGAATTTGGCTGGATTGTTCATTGGGAAACAGCATATCCATGACTGCTCCCGCAACGTTACGGGGAATACCCTGACTCGGTGCAACGTGCATCCTAAAGCCTGGGGCGGCGTTAACTTCTACAATCACGCCATCGACTTCCCGCAAGGGGCGGCTAATATCGGTAGTGACAATATCAAGTCCAGCAATATCCAAGCCGATAATTTTCACGACTCTTTGGGCGAGCCAAATATTTTCTGGATGGATTTCATCGGTGCGGTCTACGGCACTGCCTCCTGTACTTAAGTTAGCGGTGGCTCGCAGATAACAAATTATACCTTTGGGTATAACGCTATTGAGGGTGTAGCCCTGCCTTTCTAGAAGTTGGTAGCTAGTACGGTCTAGTTCAATTTTTGTGAGAACTTTGTCATGCCCTTCGCCACGATTTGGGTCTTGATTGGTTTCTTCGATCAGTTCTGCAATGCTAGATCTACCATTACCAACCACATGAGCAGGGACGCGTTCCGCCACTGCTACTACTTTGCCATCTACTACCAGCACTCTATGGTCTCGCCCGACATAATACCGCTCAACAATGATTGACCGCGAAACCTGTCTAGCAGCCTCATAAGCCGCCTCTGCTTCTTCCCAAGTTCTGATATCGATGGTAATACCGCGTCCATGATTGCCATCTAATGGCTTGATGACGATAGGATAACCACCTACGTATTCAATAGCTTCTTCTAA
This sequence comes from Mojavia sp., assembly GCF_059505145.1. NCBI lineage: Bacteria > Bacillati > Cyanobacteriota > Cyanophyceae > Nostocales > Nostocaceae > Mojavia > Mojavia sp. The sequence goes on along the minus strand of NZ_JCACKA010000077.1, from coordinate 59,381 downwards.
ATCGTCCAAAAAGTTAATTACTGTACCTTTCGGTACTGGCACGCCAGCAGCAGCGAGAATGCGCTTGGTAGCTTCTTTGTCGCAAGCTAATTCTACTCCCAAAATGCTGGTGTTGTCGGTCATGGTTGCTTGCATCCGCTTCTGATTCACGCCGTAGCCTAACTGAATCAAAAAGCGTGCTTCCAGTTGCATCCAAGGAATGCCTCTTTTTTCTGCTTCTTTAACAATTGCTTCTGTTGAAGGCCCTAAAGAAGCATCTCGGCAAAAGTCTTTGAGGTCTTGGATATCTTGGTCTAGTTCTGCTTTTGGATAACGGCCTCGATCAACGATACTTTGGCATAACCGCACTGCTGCTCGTCCGGCGTAGCGTCCCGCTTCCTCATTTAGGTACTCGATCACTACCTGAAAAATTCCAGGTGTAGCGGTTTCACGGGTACGACCAAAGCCTACATGCATTCCAGCTAATTCCTGGAGTTCCAAGGCTACGTGTTCCACTATATGACCTATCATGGTGCCTTCTCGCACCCGCATTAGAAAACCACCACGACAGCCAGGGGAGCAATAGTGTCCTTCCAGACTTGGCAGCGCCTCAACTAATCCTTCATAAAAACCAGGGATTTCATTCGAGGGCGTCTCGGCAAGGTTTTCTAAATCGAGGCGCATGACGATCAGCTTGTGGCGTCGAATGCTCCAATAGTTTGGGCCGCGTAATGTCTGGATCTTGAGGATTCTCATGGGAATAGGTAGATGGAGATTCGGAACCAAAATTCTAGTTTCTTACTGAATTTGACCGCTAAACTGTTTGTGATGAACAGTTTTTTCTTTTTACATGGTATTTATCTAAATTTTTCTACAGCAATAAATAAATACGCGATCTACTCAGTGTAACCTCAGATACTCTATTCCGTCAGCTGGAGATGCGGTGTACAGCAGGCAGTACAGTGCGTTGGTACAGGTGGAAGCGATCGCCATAGCTGAGGATATGTAGACGTAAATTATGTACAGTTAGTGGTTCATTAGCACCTACATGGGGTTCGTTGGTGTGAGTTACTTCTGTGGGATCAACAATTGTGACGCTGCCTTTGCCCATAACTTGGAGCCAACCATCACGTTCAAACACAGCACAAGTATCTTCATCAATCCCAATACCTAAGCGATCCGGGTGGGCGGCGATCGCACTAATTAACCGTCCCATGCGATTTCGATTGTGAAAGTGTTGGTCTACAATCACTTCGGGAATAAATCCTAAACCTGTTGCCATATCTACCAGAGAACGGTTTGGTGACTCCCCGCTACCACCACCAGCAATCATATGATGCCCCATCACTGCTGCCCCCGCACTAGTGCCTGCTAGGGTAAGCTGCCCTGCCCTGACTCGCTGCCGAACAATTTCCATCGCTGGTGTATCTGCCAAAACACCACATAGACGCAACTGATCCCCTCCAGTCAAAAAAACTCCACTACAGGCTTCTAAGGATGCTTTAATTTGAGGGGCTTCACACTGTTCTCGTTCGCGGATGTCTAAAATCTCAACTTTCTCAGCACCCATTTCTTCAAATATGCGAATATACCGACCACCGATGATGGCTGGTTCGCGGGAGGCAGATGGAATAATTGTAATATACGCCTTACTAGCACCGGCACGACCAAAAAAAGTCCGCAGGATATCGCGTCCATGAACTTTGTCTTCTGCGCCTCCGATAACCAGAACGGCGGTTTTAGTTGCTTGGGGTGTCCTCATTTCCAGCGATTTAGCTTGTAATTGCGGCATTGTGTTTCTCCTGTCAACAACTTCAGGAGCCATCGCCTTGGACGGGTTTCCCGGCTTGTGGCGAATGGCGTGTGAATTTAACAAGGTTCAGTAGCCTGATTATGTTCGCGCTTTGCTTTTTGGGAGGACACTGCTTAACCCACATTAAGCCTTAATCTGCATATGTCCGTTGCCGTTCTTCAAAGCCAGCACCTTGTTTTTCACCTGTCCACTTTATTCCAGACTGGCAAAACAGTGCTTGGGTCGCTAGGGCTGACCTCTGGGTTTGGGGGCTAGGCTGCACCCTAGAGTGGGGAGTGCAGGTCTTGACAAGCTTTGTTCTGAGGCTGGCTCGATGCATCCTGGAAGTTGTTAACTTGGTCAGATTATTAATTTAAATGTAGTTGTGACAATATTTAAACATAAATTAAGTTATTAGAAAATCTTTTGATCCCACGAAGATCTAACTTTTCTGGTACTTTTAGTTACTATTGACAAGGTTTATCTGTAGTTTTACTCGCCATTAGCTTCTTGTTTTTGCTAGACATTCAAATTTAAGATTAGTGTTCTTGAATACGAATAACTGTGCGCTTTGATATAGTTACGCTTTTTCCTGATTGTTTTACCTCTGTTTTGAGTTCTGGACTGCTGGCTAAAGCCTTAGCCAAACAGATTGCTCAAGTAAATTTGGTTAATCCACGGGATTTTACCACTGATAAGCACCGGAAAGTAGATGATGAACCCTACGGGGGTGGTGTGGGGATGCTGATGAAGCCGGAACCCATTTTTGCTGCTGTGGAGTCGCTGCCGATTTTACCTCAAAGAGAAGTGATTTTGATGAGCCCTCAAGGACAAACCATGAATCAGCCTCTTTTGAGAGAATTGGCCACAAATTACAACCAATTAGTAGTAATTTGCGGTCATTACGAAGGAGTGGATGACAGGGTACTGCATTTAGTTACTCGTGAAGTATCGTTGGGCGATTTTATTCTGACTGGTGGCGAAATACCTGCGATGGCTTTGCTCAATGGTGTAGTACGGCTAATACCGGGAACTGTGGGCAAAGTAGAATCGCTCACAGCAGAAAGTTTTGAGGAGGGGTTATTGGACTATCCCCAATACACTCGTCCCGCAAATTTTCGTGGGTGGAAAGTGCCTGATGTCTTACTTTCTGGTAATCACGCAGAAATTGCCCGATGGCGTTACGAACAACAGATTAAAAGAACAGGCGATCGCCGCCCCGATTTACTGGAAAAATGGAAGCAACAGCAGGCTAAGGACTGGGGACTGGGGGCTGGGGACAAGGGGAAAGAACTATGAATAACTCTTGCTCCTTGTCTCCCCATCCCCCATGCTCCTTGTCCTCTTCACCCAATGCCCAATGCCCAATGCCCTATTCACAATAACAAATGACAAACATACGTATTGGTAACGGCTACGATATCCACCGATTGGTAAGCGATCGCTCCTTAATTTTAGGAGGAGTGAAAATTCCCCATGAACTTGGTTTGCTGGGACACAGTGATGCTGATGTATTAACCCATGCAATTATGGATGCCATGCTGGGGGCACTATCTTTAGGAGATATTGGTCATTATTTTCCACCTACTGATCCTCAATGGGCTGGATCTGATAGTTTGGTGCTATTAACTCAAGTACATCAACTAATCCGCGATCGCGGTTGGCAAATAGGAAATATTGACTCTGTGGTGGTAGCAGAACGACCAAAACTAAAACCTCATATTGAGAAGATGCGCGACAAACTAGCGGCGGTTTTAGAATTACAACCAAATCAAATTGGTATCAAAGCTACTACTAACGAAAAATTAGGCCCTGTGGGACGAGAAGAAGGTATATGTGCTTATGCTGTTGTCTTACTGGTAGGTGCTGATTAACTTAAATTTTGGTCAAGGAGTCGTCAATGGCTAGCATAGGGATATACGAGCAAGATTTGGTCAAGAATTATTCAGCTATTTGGGAGACCTAGCACAATGGAAGCTGCAAAATTTCAAATTACTAATTATCTTGCTGATATTGTTGTCTTAGATAAGGATGAGCAAATCGTTTTATTGGTTGAAGTGAAAGTCCAGTTAACTTCACTAATCAATTATTGAAATTATGAAATTTTATAGGAAACTCATTACTAAATTTCAGCATTTTTGGTTGCTAATAATTTTGGCTTTAGCCACAGCAATAACAATTGCTGCTTGCAATCCATCTAACTTGAAAAAAGCTTCTGCTCAAGTACCACAATTAGTAACCACTATTCTTAGTGATCCTAAAACATTTAACTTGGCTCTCAGCCAAGAATCACCAAATATATTTGGTTTAACTTACGCAGGATTAATTACCCAAAATCCAATTACCGGTAAAGTTGAGCCAGATTTAGCGGAATCATGGCAAATTTCCGAAGACAAATTGCGATTTACTTTTACTTTACGTGAAGGATTGAAATGGTCTGATGGGCAGCCACTCACAGCTGAAGATGTTGTATTTACTTATAACGATCTCTACTTCAATGAAGCGATTCCTACAGATGTTAGAGACGGTTTCAGAATCGGTCTGAGTCGGAAGCTACCTAAGGTACAAAAACTTGATGAACGCCGAGTTGAATTTATTCTACCGGAACCTTTTAGACCTTTTTTACTGAATACAGGCACTTCTATCTTACCTGCCCATGCACTGCGAGAATCTGTGAAACAGAAAGATGCAGAAGGAAAGCCAACTTTCTTGAGCAAGTGGGGTGTAGATACTCCTCCAGAGCAAATTGTTGTTAACGGCCCATACAAACTTGAGCGCTATGACACAAGTGAACGTGTGGTGTTTCGGCGTAATCCTTACTACTGGCGCAAAGACACTCAAGGTAAAGCCCAACCTTATATTGAACGTATAGTTTGGCAAATAGTCGAAAATACGGATACTTCTTTGCTACAATTTCGGTCTGCTGGACTAGATACTGTAACAGTCACACCTGAATATTTTTCTTTGCTAAAAGTCCAAGAAAAGCAAGGAAATTTCAAAATTTATGGAAATGAACCTGGCACAGGTACAACGTTTGTTTTTTTTAATTTAAATAAAGGTAAAAGAAATGGAAAGCCACTGGTAGATCCAGTAAAATCGCGCTGGTTCAATACAGTTGAATTTAGGCAAGCAGTAGCTTATGCTATCGATCGCCAAACGATGATTAATAACACTTATCGCGGCTTAGGTGTACCACAAAACTCACCAGTTACAGTACAAAGCCCTTATTACCTTTCGCCTCAAGAAGGGCTAAAAGTGTATGATTATAATCGTGAAAAAGCAAAGCAACTGCTAATCAAAGCTGGATTTAAATACAACCAACAAGGCCAGTTACTAGATGCTCAGGGAAACCGTGTTCGCTTTAGTTTGCTCACTAACTCTGGAAATAAAATCCGCGAGGCAATAGGATCACAGATTAAACAAGACTTGAATAAAATAGGTATGCAAGTCGATTTCGCTCCATTGGCATGGAATACTTATACAGATAAGCTGTCTAATACCTTAGACTGGGAAGCTTCTATGCTAGGTTTGACTGGTGGTTTAGAACCAAACGATGGTTCTAATGTCTGGTCACCTGATGGGGGATTACATATGTTCAATCAAAAACCACAACCTGGGCAAAAACCGATTGAGGGTAGAGAAGTAGCCCCTTGGGAAGCAGAAATAGGTAAGCTATATATTCAAGCTGCACAGGAATTTGATGAAGCAAAGGTAAAAGAAATTTACGGTGAAACTCAGCGGATTAGTCAAGAATATTTACCCTTTATTTACCTAGTTAATCAGTTGTCAATGTCAGCAGTACGTAATCGCTTTGAAGGTATTAATTATTCTGCAATAGGTGGCGCATTCTGGAATATTCATGAAATCAAAATCACTGATTAGTCATTAGTCATTAGTTATTCGTTAGTGATTAGTAGTATCTAACAGCTAACCACTGACAATTGGCAATTGACAACTGACAGAGGACTAATTATCAATGACGACTGAAAAATCTTTGCGATCGCTCCTAGAAGCGGTTGCTAATGGTAACGTTACCCCAGATAGGGCACTCGACAACCTCAAAGACTTAGCTTATGAACCAGTAGGTGAGTTCGCCAAAATTGACCACCATCGCAGCTTGAGAACTGGTTTCCCTGAAGTCATCTGGGGTTTAGGTAAGACTCCCGATCAAATTGCTCAAATTATGGAGGTAATGCGCCACCGTAGTCCGGTGGTAATGGCAACTCGGATTGAACCGGCAATTTACGCTGCATTGCAATCGAAAGTCAGAGGTTTGCAATACTACGAGTTGGCGCGAATTTGTGCGATCGCTCCCTCTAACATCGAACCACAATTTCAGGGCATCATCAGTATTCTTTCTGCTGGTACTGCTGATTTACCCGTTGCAGAAGAAGCAGCTGTGACAGCAGAACTCTCTGGTTTTCGGGTACAGCGCCTCTGGGATGTTGGGGTGGCTGGAATTCATCGTTTACTAAGTAATCGCCACTTGATTGAGTCAGCATCAGTTTTGATTGTTGTGGCGGGGATGGAAGGCGCATTACCAAGCGTTGTTGCAGGTTTGGCAGATTGTCCTGTGGTTGCAGTGCCTACCAGCATAGGTTACGGAGCTAGTTTTGGTGGGTTAGCACCTCTATTGACAATGCTCAACTCTTGTGCGCCTGGAGTAGGCGTAGTGAATATTGATAATGGCTTTGGCGCAGCAGTTTTAGCAGGGCAAATTTTGCGAACAGCCGAGAAATTGCGGTTGGCATTATCTGCATCTTGAGGTTATGACATTAAAGTTATGCACCACCTCAGTAGATTATCAGTAGTCAGTAAATATCACTAAATTTCTGGCAGCTGATAAATGCAGTTAATAAATTATTAATGAGTAAATATGAACTACTTCAGTGATTCGATATCTGAGGCATTTTGGCATTTGCCTGTGACGTCAACGCTAGCCCAAACCGTTACCGATCCCAATGTAATTGGTCAAATGCAGCATAGTTGGAACCATTTTGTGAAGACCGGTCAAATCTGGGCGCTGTTGATTGGTTTGGTCATTGGCTATATGATTCGGAGTCTAACTAGCTACGGTTGACACTCATAGGGACTAGGGACTAGGGATTAGGGATTAGGGACTGGGAAGAGTTTTCCTAATACCCAATACCCAGTACCCAGTACCCAATACCCAATCCATTTGTATCTATGACCGAACAACAAACTTGGAGCCAACGGTTTGAATCAGCGCTACATCCGGCGATCGCCCGTTTTAATGCCAGTATAGGTTTTGACATAGAATTAATCGAATATGACCTGACTGGCTCCCAAGCTCATGCCAAAATGTTGGCTCACACGGGCATTATTTCCCCAGAGGAAGGAAATCTTCTGGTTACAGGTTTAGAACAAATTCGTCAGGAATATCGCCAAGGAACATTTAATCCTGGAATCGATGCCGAAGATGTACACTTTGCTGTAGAACGGCGATTGACAGAAATTGTTGGTGATGTGGGTAAAAAGCTGCACACCGCGCGATCGCGCAATGACCAAGTTGGCACTGATACCAGACTCTACCTCCGCGACCAAATCCAAAAAATCAAAAACCAATTACGGGAATTTCAAGCTGTTTTATTAGATTTAGCTGAAAAAAACATTGAAACTCTAATTCCTGGCTATACCCACCTGCAACGCGCCCAGCCTTTAAGTTTGGCTCACCATCTCTTGGCATACTTTCACATGGCGCAACGCGACTGGGAACGTTTAGTAGATGTTTATCGCCGAGTTAATATCTCGCCCTTGGGGTGTGGTGCTTTAGCCGGAACGACTTTCCCCATTGACCGCCACTACACAGCCGAACTCTTAGATTTTGAGAACATTTATGCTAACAGCCTTGATGGAGTGAGCGATCGCGACTTTGCAATCGAGTTTCTTTGTGCTGCCAGTCTCATTATGGTTCACCTCAGCCGCCTCTCAGAAGAAGTGATTCTTTGGTCATCAGAAGAATTTCGCTTCGTCACCCTCAAAGATAGCTGCGCCACTGGTTCCAGCATTATGCCCCAAAAGAAAAACCCCGATGTGCCAGAACTCGTGCGGGGAAAAACAGGGCGTGTATTTGGTCATCTGCAAGCAATGTTGGTGATGATGAAAGGGCTACCTCTGGCGTATAACAAAGATTTGCAAGAAGACAAAGAAGGTTTGTTTGACAGCGTTAACACAGTCAAAGCTTGCCTAGAAGCAATAACAATTTTGCTCAAAGAAGGTTTAGAATTTCGCACTCAGCGTTTAGCACAAGCAGTGACAGAAGACTTTTCTAACGCTACCGATGTAGCAGATTATTTAGCAGCGCGAGGTGTCCCCTTCCGAGAAGCCTACAATCTCGTGGGTAAAGTGGTAAAAACCAGCATTGTCGCAGGTAAACTTCTTAAAGATTTAAAGTTGGAAGAGTGGCAACAAATTCATCCAGCATTTGCCGCCGATATTTATGAAGTGATATCCCCTCGCCAAGTTGTGGCTGCCCGTAATAGTTATGGCGGTACTGGCTTTGCACAAGTACGTAACGCACTCCTTGCTGCTCGTGTTCAAATTAAAAAATAAAGAAACTGGCGGCTGGCGATTGAGAAATTTCGCTAATATCTGATAGCCAATCCCAATAAATTAGGGCGTACAAATGTAAATGTACGCCCTAAAAATTCAAAGACTCAAAGAGTAAGAATTTTATTAGGTGACTTACTCAGCATCAACTGCTGCTGCGCCCTCATCTTCCTCACTCTTAGGTGGTCTTTGTTGGAACCTTCTCTGCATTCTTCCTGTGGTAGTTCGTTTACGAAACTTTCTGGCATATGCCTGGTTCCGTAGCGCCTTTTCTTTTTTCGGATTGCGGCGCTTAGCCATGTTCACCTCATTAATAAACAACAAAAAAGAGCTACTAGGCAATATTAGCTACTGATGTTACTGATATAATTTTAGCCTAGTCTAGCTGTTAACATTCTTTGAACAGCATACAATTATAGCGCAATCACTCTTGTTATGTCAAGAGTAATTCTGAATTCTCTTTGCGTAAAATTCCAGTAAGGAACAAATCATCTATCCTAAATATTTTAAGATGTTTGTACTTAATTAATAGATAAAGAAACGAGAAAAATTTTCAGGATATTATCCACCTCAACATAAAATAGATATTGATTAAACATTATCAAAAAATAATATTTAATGAAATTAGTTGGAATTGAATACTATTAAAAAATTGCTAACAATCAATAAATTATGCAAGCTTAATTAGTAAAATTAACACCTAGCCATTTTTTATGTTTTAAATTTGTTTTTAAAGCTATTATCAGCTAGCTAATTATATTCAACTGAATTTGAATAAAAACTTATAAATATTTTTAATTAATTATTCAATTTTGTATAAAAACATACGCTAACTTTTTAAAATCAAATGATAAAATTAGGATGTTCTACGCACGCGTTAGAATAAAACTCCAAGCTACAAACAGATTTGTATAACACAAAACTCAATACTTTAGTATTTGAGATTTGCTGTTAAGTAGTAAGGAATCATAGAATACAACACAAACATTTGAAGATTGAACGTTCTTGCTTTTTTCACGGTAGCTGTACAGTCCACCCGTAGCTTATGGCGCTTTGGACAAACGGTACTCGGTATTATATTCCGTCATCCGATTACTGGCACCAGCATCATCCCGATTTTACCTGATGGTCGGATTGTGTTGATTCGGCGGAGTGATAATGGTCGCTGGGCATTGCCTGGAGGTATGGTGGACTGGGGAGAAGATATTCCTAGTACAGTCCGCCGAGAGTTGCTGGAGGAAACAGGACTAGAATTAGTGCAAATTCGGCGTTTGGTTGGGGTTTATTCCTCACCAGAGCGAGATCCCAGAATCCATTCGATTTGTGTTGCTGTGGAAGCAGAAGTACAAGGAGCAATGGAGATTCGAGATAAATTGGAAGTTATAGACATCCAAGCTTTTGCTCCCGACTCCCTACCTTCAGGGCCAATGTCTCACGATCACTCTCAGCAGTTACAAGACTATTTAAATGGCTTGACAACAGTGGCATAACACTATTTACTTCTTAGTCAATAGTCATTTGTTCCAATTCAGTGAACGATGACTATTGACTAATATGCTAAAAATTAACTCTTAAATTCAAATGGATGCGCTATTTCATAACTCCCGGAGAAAGCTCTCTCAAGGACTATTATTCTGGCGTGAGGTGGGTAAAGGAACTCCAGTAATTTTATTACATGGCGCTTGGAACGAAAGCAGTCAATGGGTAAAAGTAATGGAATCCCTGTCGCGGGATTTTCATTGCTTTGCACCTGATTTATTAGGTTTTGGTGAGTCCGAAAATCCTAATATCCACTACTCGATTGATTTAGAAGTGGAGTGTCTAGCTGAGTTATTGCAAGCTTTAAAACTAGAAAAAGTATATTTAGTAGGACACTCCTTGGGTGGTTGGATTGCTGCTAGCTACGCTTTAAAATATCCAGAACAAGTTTATGGCCTAGTACTGCTGTCGCCAGAGGGTGTAAAAATAGAAGGGCAAAAGAAGCAATGGCAAAAAATGCAGCGGTTAGTGGGCTATTCGCCCTTGATAGTTAAACTATTACGACTGCTTCATCCTTTGGCTAAAATTCTGGGTTTGCATGAAAAAATTCAACACGATTTACAACTGCGTCAAGTGCTATTGCAATACCCCATAGGCTGCCAATTATTATTTCAAAGGCAACAGCCAGAAATTGAGGCTGAATTATTGCAAGATAGATTGCACCTGATAGAAGCCCCAGTTTTGATTTTACAAGGTGGCAAAGACACAGCAGCAGCTTTAGCTAAAAGTCAGGCTTACACTCAGCTAATTTCTAACGTTGATTTAAAAATGATTGCTCACGCAGGAAATGACCTACCAGAATCTTGTGCTGGGGTTGTAGCTGGAGATGTTAAAGACTTTATCAAAGGTGAGAAGTAGTAAATTTCAAGTTGTTAACTACTAATTTAGCGCTCAAGGCTAATCACTATTTTTTGCATTCCCCAAAAAGTTAAATTCGGTTCTACAATTAATCGCGTTGCGATCGCAGGATATAATTCTTGAAAATAGTTTAATAGAATTGTGCGATCGCCTCCTTTAATCGCAACATTTCCATCAGGAAATAATTGCCACCATGCTTCAATAAAATCTTTTATTCCCGCTAATAAAGTGTAAATTACTCCACTTTGAATTGCCTCTGTTGTATTTAAAGCAAAACGTGGAGGTAGATACGATATAGCTTGCGTTTCTAATTGTGGTAACTGTCCTGTTTTTTGACCAAGAGTCGCAAACTGCAAACCTAATCCTGGTAAAATTGCGCCGCCAACCAGACAGTGGTTAACATCTGCGCCTGTAAAAGTTAGTGCAGTTCCAGCATCAATTACCAGCATCGGAAAACCCCAAGTTTTACCAGCACCCCACAAAGCCAAAGCACGGTCAATTCCTAATGTAGGATATACATTCTTCAGCGATACTTGCTCTAAGGTAATCACCTCAACATAGGGGTAAGTTTGCCAAAGTGCTGTTTGGCTAGGAACTACAGAAGCGATGGCGAGGGGGAGGGGGGGACAAGGGGAGGGGGGGACAAGGGGAGGGGGGGACAAGGGGAAAATATCTTTGGTATTTCCGCGTTTTCTATTCCTCTTCTGAGGTGGGAAAATTTCTGGTGGCAAATCATCTAAGGTTTTAGAGTTAGCCAACTGCTGTATGACTAACTCAGGTAAATAATCAGTATCCCAGGTACAGTCAAGGGTTTGACCAGCAAATAACGCCCAATGTAGCCGAGAATTGCCAATTTCCAAAGCTAGCCAAGTATTCTCTGTGTACCTCTGTAATTTCACAGTTTTAACTTTCTTAAGTTATTCATAGTTTTTTTAATAAAAATTAACAATAAACACGTGTAACAATAAAAGTCAGAGGAAAAATACTCATTTTGTCAAGGAGGGGAGTTATGGTAGCGCTCACCGAAAAAGTTGAAAAAAGGCTCACCATACAGACTGTGGAAATTGCTCAAGATACTACAGCAATTCGCTCTTTGGACTGGGATCGCGATCGCTTCGATATTGAATTTGGTCTGCAAAACGGTACTACCTACAACTCATTTCTCATTCGCGGTGAGCAGACTGCTTTAGTTGATACTTCCCACGAAAAGTTTCGCCAGCTGTATTTTGACACCCTAACAGGACTGATCAATCCTACAGAGATTGATTATTTAATTATCAGCCACACCGAGCCAGACCACAGTGGTCTAGTTAAAGAATTGCTACAAATGGCTCCAGAAATCACTGTTGTCGCCTCGAAAGTAGCAATCCAGTTTCTAGAAGATTTTGTGCATCAGCCATTTAAGCGCCGGATTGTGAAAAATGGCGATCGCTTAGATTTAGGTAACGGGCACGAACTAGAATTTGTCATCGCCCCAAACCTACACTGGCCTGATACTATCTTCAGCTTCGACCACAAAAACCAAATTCTCTACACCTGTGACGCTTTCGGGATGCACTATTGCTCTGATAGCACCTTTGACGAAGACTTAAAAACTATTGAAGCAGATTTTAAATATTACTATGAATGCTTGATGGGGCCGAATGCGCGTTCAGTGCTGTCTGCCCTCAAGCGCATGGGAGAACTACCTACTGTAAAAATGATTGCCACCGGTCACGGGCCGCTACTTTACCACAACGTTGAAGAACTAACCGGACGTTACCGCACTTGGAGTCAAAAACAAACGAAGGCAGAAACAGCCGTTGGTATATTTTACGTTTCCGAATACGGTTATAGCGATCGCCTCGCCCAAGCAATTGCCAACGGTATCAGCAAAACTGGAGTTGCCGTAGAATGGGTAGACTTGAGTTCGGGAGTTGATTTACAAGAACTGCGGGAATTGGTTGGTCGTTGTGCTGGACTTGTCGTTGGTGTGCCTCCAGTTTCTAGTTCTGCAAATACTCAAGCAGCGCTGAGTACTGTTTTAGGATCTGCCAAAGAAAAACAAGCCATCGGCATATTTGAAACTGGTGGTGGTGATGACGAACCAATAGATCCTTTAGTGAGTAAATTCCGCAATTTAGGTCTGACAACAGTTTTCCCAGCAATTCGGATCAAACAAACTCCTACAGAAAATACTTACAAGCTGTGTGAAGAAGCAGGAACCGACTTGGGGCAATGGGTAACACGCGATCGCAGCATCAAAGCGATGAAATCTTTGGGTGCTGATCTGGACAAAGCACTAGGCAGACTCAGCGGTGGACTATACATTATCACTGCCAAAAAAGGTGATGTCTCCAGTGCAATGTTAGCCTCCTGGGTGAGTCAAGCAAGCTTCAAACCGTTGGGATTCTCCATTGCAGTTGCCAAAGATAGGGCAATTGAATCACTGATGCAAGTAGGCGATCGCTTTGTTCTCAACGTCTTAGAAGAAGGCAATTATCAGCCACTCATGAAACACTTTTTGAAGCGATTCGCCCCTGGTGCAGATCGCTTTGAAGGCGTAAAAACTCAGCCAGCCGAAAATGGCGCACCTATCCTTACCGATGCTTTGGCATACATCGAGTGCGAAGTCGTCAGCCGGATGGATTGTGGCGATCACTGGGCAGTCTACAGCACCGTCTATGCCGGACGAGTATCTAAACCAGATGCCTTGACTGCTGTGCATCACCGTAAAGTTGGTAATCACTACTAAGGGTTAGGGACAAGGGACTGGGGATTGGGGACAAGGGGACTGGGGGACAAGGGGACAAAGGGAAAGAACTATGAATAACTCTTGCTCCTTGTCTCCCCATCCCCCATGCTCCTTGTCCTCTTCACCCAATGCCCAATGCCCAATGCCCAATGCCCCATGCCCAATTCCCCATCCCCCAAACCGCCATGTCAACAACCAAACCCCGTGACGTTCAAATACTCCCCATAGCTACGGATACAACAGTACTGCGATCGCGCAGTTGGTCAAGGTTGAGGTTTGAAATTGAATATGCTTTGGCCAAGGGTACAACTGCTAATTCTTATGTGATTCAAGGAGATAAACTCGCCCTGATTGACCCGCCAGGGGAAACATTTACGCAAATCTACCTTGATGCATTGCAGCAAAGATTTGATGTCAAAGCCATCGATTACGTAATTTTGGGTCATGTCAATCCCAACCGCGCCGCTACTTTAAAAGCTTTGTTGGAAGTTGCACCGCAGATTACCTTTGTATGTTCTAATCCAGGGGCGATCAATTTACGCGGGGCGCTAGAAAACCCAGATTTACCAATCATCGTCATGCGGGGGGAAGAAACCCTTGATTTAGGCAAGGGTCATGATTTGCAATTCATTCCCACCCCTAACCCTCGCTATGCCGATTTACTCTGCACCTATGACCCCCAAACAGAAATTCTCTACTCAGATAAGTTTTTTGGGGCGCATATTTGTGGCGATCAGGTCTTTGATGAAGGCTGGGAGATCATTAACGAAGACCGACGCTATTATTTTGATTGTTTGATGGCTCCCCATGCCCGTCAAGTAGAAACAGCTTTAGATAAACTTGCCGATTTGCCCGTGAGATTGTACGCCACCGGACACGGGCCTTTGGTGCGTTATGCCCTCATTGAACTGACCAAAGCGTATCGGGAATGGAGTCAACAGCAGACATCTGCCGATTTAAAAGTAGCATTAATTTATGCTTCAGCTTATGGGAATACAGCAACTTTAGCCCAAGCGATCGCTCGTGGTATCACCAAAGGTGGTGTCGCTGTAGAATCAATTAATTGCGAATTTACCGATCCAGAAGATATCCGGGCTGCTGTAGAAAAATCTGCTGGCTTTGTCATCGGTTCCCCGACTCTTGGTGGTCATGCACCCACACCCGTACAAACAGCCTTGGGAATTGTGTTATCCACTGCTACAAACAATCAACTCGCAGGTGTATTTGGTTCCTTTGGCTGGAGTGGTGAAGCAGTAGATTTAATTGAAAGCAAACTCAAAGACGCTGGTTATCGATTTGGGTTTGACAGCATCCGCGTAAAATTCAAACCTAACGATGTTACCCTACAACTGTGCGAAGAAGCCGGAACCGACTTTGCCCAAGCATTGAAGAAAGCTAAAAAAGTGCGATCGCAGAGTGTTCCCGCCACAACTGTAGAACAAGCTGTAGGAAGGATTGTAGGTTCTCTATGCGTTGTCACAGCCAAGCAAGGGGAAATATCCAGTGCTATGTTAGCCTCTTGGGTTTCTCAAGCCAGCTTTAATCCTCCTGGTTTAACAATAGCCGTTGCCAAAGACCGTGCTGTAGAAACTTTGACGCATACAGGAAATAAATTTGTCCTTAATATCCTCAAAGAAGGAAATCACTTAGGTTTGATGAAGCACTTCCTCAAACCCTTCAGCCCAGCCCAAGACCGATTTGCTGATGTCGCTACTCAAGAAGCCGACAACGGTTCTCCTATTCTTAATGATGCCTTGGCATACTTGGAGTGTTCTGTACAAAATCGGCTGGAATCTGGCGATCACTGGCTTGTTTATGCAACTGTCGAGAATGGCAAAGTGTTAAATCAAGATGGTGTCACAGCCGTGCATCATCGCAAGTCAGGAACTCACTATTAATCAGCTTACAATCTCGGCGTTCCGAGTTCAGAGCTAGTCGTTCCCTGTTCCGAACTCGAAGTTCCGTGTTCCGAACTCGGAGTTTCGTGTTCCGAACTCGGAGTTTCGTGTTCCGAACTCGAAGTTTCATGTTCCGAACTCGGAGTTTC
>NZ_JCACKA010000077.1:0-43762 GCF_059505145.1 Mojavia sp. | reverse complement strand
GTGTTCCAAGCTCAAAGTTTCATGTTCCGAAATCGGAGTTTCGTGTTCCAAGCTCGGAGTTTCGTGTTCCAAGCTCAAAGTTTCATGTTCCGAAATCGGAGTTTCGTGTTCCAAGCTCAAAAAATGAGATTGTGAGAGCGATCGCTGTGATCTCGGACTGACTTAATTGGGCAGATATTGCTGGAGTTTGGGTTCAGCCATAAGATAAATGATGCTGCACAGGATGCTACTTCTAGCTTATCTCTATGAGTAAAGTTTGAAACGATGTTTCTGGGGATGCTTCAAGACATCTATCCAATGTTGGCATT
Source organism: Mojavia sp. (assembly GCF_059505145.1). Classification (NCBI taxonomy): domain Bacteria; kingdom Bacillati; phylum Cyanobacteriota; class Cyanophyceae; order Nostocales; family Nostocaceae; genus Mojavia; species Mojavia sp. The sequence continues at coordinate 43,454 of NZ_JCACKA010000077.1, read as the reverse complement.
GAGAGATTGGAGCGATCGCTTTTCGTACAACCTCTAGAGATAGTTCATACTATGTTGCGATCAGACAGATTCGGATTTCCTCCCCTCTGCTCCCCGAAGTTTGCTTGGAGGGAAACCCTCCTGGCAACTTCTCTTCCTGCTCCTCTGCTGCCCTAATTTACTATCTTTGAATGCAACTCGGTATCAAATTCCAGCGCTACTTTCTGGAGTGCGTTGCTGAATCAGAGTATGAAATTCCAAAATTGTATTTCTTCAACTCTTACTCTTTGCGCCTTTGCGCCTTCTGGAGAAACGGTTCTTTTTGGTCTGGAATTGCAGGTATGAATATTTTCATACCAAGTTGCAATCAAAAGTAGCAACTGTCATTGCGAGCGAAACAAAGTGGAGCGAAGCAATCTCCGTTAACGAAAGATTACTACAACAGAACGCAACTTGGTATCAATAACCAAACCGAGTTTGTTCCATCAAAAAAGCTCAAGCAACAATGCTTGAGCCTCTACAATATTGAATTAAGTTGATGGGACTGATGGGATAATAAACAGCCCCTACCTTCTTACGCTAACAAAGTAGCTTAGTAGCGATTGCGGTTGCCGCCACCGTAGCCACCACGATTACCACCGCCAAAGGAACCTCCCCTATCTTCTTTGGGTTTAGCCTTATTGACTTTAAGGTCACGGCCCATCCACTCAGCACCATCAAGAGCTTCAATGGCAGCTGTTTCTTCAGCTTCTGAACTCATTTCCACAAAAGCAAACCCGCGCAGACGACCTGTCTCACGGTCAGTAGGTAGCTGAACACGTTTTACAGAACCATATTCTGCAAAAACAGCGCTCAAGGCATCTTGTGTAACTTCGTAAGAAAGGTTACCTACGTAAACTGACATAGAATGTCTCCAAAACCATAAGAGTGTAGAGATTTAGATTTCGGAGAGAGTCTGAAAATACCAAAAGGAAAAAGCCTGTCAATACTAACAAAAAACACTATCACCGAATTAATTCTCACTTTCTATTATGGCATACCAATTAGCTATGTAGGGAGGAATTGGTAAAGCTGTTATAAAAAGTCATCTTAGCCATTAACAGCTAAGTGCAGCTATGTCTTTAGTAGAACGAATGAAATGGGCATTGGGCATTGGGGTATTTATTTATATAGATATTGGGATGGGTGGGTAAACTAATAGCTGTAACCCACCTCACAAATTAATCTAATCTCTTTTCTAAATACTGACCGATCATCAATTGCTCACCAGCACGAGAGATAATAGTTTGGCGAGTACGGTATTTACTACCTACTAGCTTTAACTCTTCTTCAAACACTGAGTCATTATACTCAGTTCGCAAACACAGTGTTTTGGGATTGGGAAAATAATATTGGGCGGTGACTGGTTTGGATGTGGCAAAACCGCGATCGCGATACAAAGTGCTTCCTAAAGCGCCAAATAAAGTTGAACCTTTAGATTCTTTCCTTCCTGTAACTGAATCTGTACTCTCCCAGATAACTTCAGCACCGCATATCAAACTCATTGAATCTGGTAACCCGTGCAATTGAGCAAGCTTTTGCAATTCACCACATCCTTGTTCTAAAAACCGGATGCTGATTATACTCACCATTTCTTTGGTAGCTCCCGACGGCAAGGTGTAGTAGCGGCGTTCTGATCGCCACTTGCCCACTGATTCAGTGAAAAATTCTGCTATTTGGGATTCATCAGTAGTTTGTGCAAGTTGTAATGGTGATGTCACTAAATGCCTTCCTCACGCAAAGTTAATATATAGTTGAGCTTTGAGATGACTACATTATGACCGTCTCAAATGCCAGTTTTTTTTACTTTTCTTAATTTAAACTAGATGTTAGAGGAATTACTGATAGTTTAACTACAATGTTAAAAATCCCAATTCAGATTAGCTTCTAGCCTAAAGCAGAAGCTAAAGATGAAAAATCTGGCTTTTTACTTGTTACCAGTGTTATACCTTGGGGAAGAGCTTAGAAAAGCTAAAAATACGTATACTAAGTTTATATTTACATTGAGAATTATTCTGCTTTTCTTATTAAAGAACAACAGTTTTTCTACAAAAAAATTTTTGAGAGACAACTTATGCTTTATTCTTCTTTTTCCTTGTCCACCTTTATCAAAAAAAGTCGGTAGTAAACGGCTGTTCTAGCCCAAAGCCGCCCTATCAGGAGCAAAATAATGATTTTGGATAGAAACAAGCCGCACAAGCTATTGCAGAAGCAAGATTACCTAGTCGGAACTCAGAGAATTAACTCCCAGTTAAATTACACAGTTTACAAAGAGAATAAAGAGAAGTATCCCCGTGGCGTTGGCTGGCGGTCTCCTTTATTTATTGCTTGTGTCTTGGGTATTGGACTCATGACAGCAAGTTGTGGCTCATCTCCAAAAGAATCAGCCGGGGCGCAATCTCAAGGCCCCAATGCTGCTCAAAAAAGAGGTGGTGCAACACCTGTAGATGTAGCGATCGCTCGCACTGGGTTACTGCAAAAGCAACCAGAATATACAGGGACTACCATCCCATTCCGAACTGTATCACTGCGATCGCAAGTTGAAGGGCGATTGTTAGGATTGAACGTAGATGTGGGAGATAGAGTTAAGCAAGCGCAGATTATTGGGCAGTTAGATGACGCCCTACTGTTAACAGACTTAAAGCAAGCAGAAGCAGAATTAGCAGCCCTAAAATCAGAAGTAGCAAGGGCACAAACTCAGGTAAGCAATGCTCGTGCCGAAGTCGAAAGGGCGCGCCTACAAGTGGTGCAAGCACAAGCAGACTCACAACGGCAACAGAGACTATTTCAACAAGGAGCGATCGCCGAACAAGCCGCCGAACAAGCACGTACTCAGGCGCAAACAGCAGCCCAAGCGCTACGGGCAGCTAATGAGCAAGTACGTACAGAACAGCAAGCCGTCGCCGCAGCCCAAGGTAGAGTAGTTGCCCAACAAGCAGTAGTTGCCCAAACCAAAGAACGCAGATCCTACGCACGGTTAACATCTCCCATCGCTGGCGTAGTAACAGAAAAAGTCACAGAACCAGGAAATTTGATCCAAGCAGGTGGTGAAGTCTTGCAAATAGGTGACTTTAGCCGTGTAAAAGTTGTCGTGCAAGTTTCCGAATTAGAACTAGCACAAATTCGAGTTGGACAGTCTGTGCAAGTCCGCTTAGATGCCTACCCTAATCAAGTATTAAAGGGGAGAGTAACACGTATTTCCCCAGCGGCTGATGCAACAGCTCGCTTGATTCCAGTAGAAGTAGAAATTCCTAACATTAACGGTAATATCGGTAGCGGACTGTTGGCAAGAGTCAACTTTGAAACTCAGGGAACACAGCGAGTATTAGTACCGCAAACTGCTATTCAGCAGCAAGCAACTAACAAAGCGGCTTCCTCGTCTGGAGAAGCTCAAAAACAGCCAGCTAATCAAAATGGAACTTTATTCGTAGTTACAGAAGTAGAAGGTAAAACAAAAGCCACAGCCCGTTCTGTAGCTTTAGGAAAAAGAGGTGATGGCAAAGTCGAAATTTTATCTGGGTTACAACCCGGAGAACGCTATGTGGTTCGCAGTGGTAGACCTTTAAAAGATGGGGCAGCTGTCAGTCTTTCGATTCTGTCAGAAAAAGCAGAGTCGACCCCTGCAAGAAATTAAGTAATTTAAAAAATTTTAACTTAGAAAAATGCAGCAGGTAACTAAGAGCAGCGGATTTAGTATCAGTACTATCTCTATCCGCCAACACATTGGCACACTCATGCTGACTTTGGCGGTAATAGTACTAGGTGTATTTTTTATATTAAAGTTACCCGTAGATTTGCTACCATCAATTACTTATCCCCGGATTGGTATTCGCGTACAAGCTCCTGGAGTGTCCCCAGAGGTAGCGGTTGATGAAGTCACTAGACCCTTGGAAGAAGCTTTTTCCGCCACAGAGGGAGTAGTACAGGTTTTTTCCCAAACTCGTGAGGGACAGATCAGTTTGGATCTGTTCTTTCAGCCAGGGGGAAATATTGACCAAGCATTAAATGATGCCACTGCCGCATTTAATAGAGCCAGAAGCACATTACCAGACACTATTGAAGAACCGCGCTTATTCAAAGTTGATCCCTCCCAGTTACCTGTGTATGAGATGGCATTAACCTCACCGTCTTTAACAGGCGTTGATTTGCGCGTTTTTGCTGAAGAAGAACTAGCCCGTGAATTAGGTGTTGTGCCTGGGGTCGCAGGGGTAGACGTATCGGGAGGAGTGCAAGAAGAAGTCAGGGTTAATATTGATTTGGATCGGTTGCAAGCATTAGGTGTAGGTTTAACTGATGTACTAGATGAGCTGAGAGACCGCAATCAAGATATTTCTGGCGGTCGGATTCTGGGGCAGAATTCTGAGCCATTAACCCGTACTGTCGGGCGTTTTCAAAATGCCAATGAAATCGGCAATCTTTCTTTTGAAGTCTCTTCTCCCGCTACTACCTCTGCTACCTCTACTTCCCAAACTCCCAACCGCCGCGTCTATTTACGGGACTTTGCTGAAGTCATTGATGGTTCAGAACAACAACGGGTATATGTTCTACTCAACGGAGAAGAGGCGGTCAAAGTCAGTATTCAAAAGCAGCCCGATGCAAACACCATCAACGTTGTCGATGGGGTAAAAAAACGGCTGGAAGAACTCCGCAATTCTAGTGTGATTCCTGAAGGGACAATTATTACACCTACCTTAGATGAATCGCGGTTTATTCGTAATTCCATCTCAAATGTTACCAGTTCCGGTTTGATTGGTACTGCACTGGCGGCGATCGCAGTTTTACTATTCCTTGGTTCCCTAAGACAAACTTTTATCATCGTTATTGCCATCCCTTTAGCAACTATGGCTGCCATCATCTTGATGGGGCTATTTGGCTTATCACTCAACGTTTTTAGTTTGGGTGGTTTGGCACTAGGTGTAGGGATTGTGGTTGATAACTCTATCGTGATGTTGGAGAACATTGCCGAGGGTGCTGGAATGACACCGGGTAAAGATACAAGAACCCGCTTGAGTCAAGGTCAACTAATTTCCCAAGCTGAACAAAGTAGCCAAGAAGTAGAATCAGCTCTAGTTGCTTCCACCAGTACCAACTTAGTAGCAGTGTTGCCGTTTTTGCTTATTGGTGGTTTTATCGCCTTATTGTTCAATGAGTTAATTCTTACTATCACCTTTTCCGTAGCGGCCTCAATCTTGATTGCTGTGACAATTGTGCCAATGCTCGCTTCGCGCATGTTAGCATGGCGATTTTCTAGCCGTTTGAGTGAATTTTGGCTACTACGCCAGTTCAATCGCAGTTTTGAAGCTGCTACCGGAGGATATGGGCGTTTTTTGGCAGGTATATTGCGCTGGCGGCTAATAACAGTAGCGATCGCTATTCTCCTATTCGGCGGTGGCAGTTTGTGGATGGCTCCGCAAATTCCTCAAGAAATACTGCCCCGCATCAATACCGGACAAGCCAACTTAAATGCCCAGTTTCCTCCCGGTACACCTCTAGAAACAAACCAAAAAGTCATGACTGCGGTGAATGAAATTATCCGCAACCAACCAGAAACAGAATATGTTTTCACTACAATTGGTGGTGCTCTCTTTGGAAATGCTACCAATGCTAATCCCCTAAGAGGTACTAGTAATATTACCCTAAAACCGGGTACAGATGTGGAAGCTTATGTAGAACGAGTCACCCAAGAATTTAACAAGCTAAATCTAGCAGGAATTCGCTTGCGGCTTTCCCCTGGTCAAGTGCGGGGTTTGATTCTTAGCAACTCTCCTGTACGTGGCGCTGATGTTGATTTGATTCTTCAGGGTAACGATGCAGATGTTTTACAACAAGCTGGTAGTCAGGTACTATCAGCCCTGGAAGAGCAAGCTACCCTAGCACGGTTCCGTCCTGATGCAGATGAGCGGCAACCAGAAATTCAGATTCTTCCAGATTGGGAGAGGGTTTCAGCTTTAGGGTTAACTACCACCGATATTGGAGAAACAATTCAGACCGCACTCGAAGGCAGCGTACCAACTCAGCTACAACGCGGCAACCGTTTGGTAGATGTTCGGGTGCAGTTAGATGAATCATCGGTGCAAGCAGCTTCTCAATTAGAAAGGTTACCTTTGTTTGTGGACAATAATCGCCAAGTCCGCTTGAGCGATGTTGCCAAAATTGTTGAAGGTCAAGCTCCTGGAGAAGTTCAGCGAATTAACCAGCGCCAGGTTTTCTTAATTGCTGGCAATTTGGCTGAGGGAGCCAGCCTCAGTGATGCTTTAGCACAAGTAAACAGGGTAGTCAATAGTATAGATTTGCCTGAAGGAGTTAGCTTATTGCCTAGTTCGGCAGCTGAATCTAATCAGCAACTACAAGACTCATTAAAGCTGTTAGGGGGATTAGCTGCCTTTTTAGTCTTTGTCGTCATGGCTGTGCAATACAACTCCCTCATTGACCCGCTGGTAATTATGTTTACCATTCCGCTGGCGTTAGCTGGGGGTATTTTCGGGCTTTACATTACCAAGACAGCGATTGGTGCAACTGTGATAGTTGGTGCAGTTTTATTGGTGGGTATTGTGGTGAACAATGCCATCATCATGGTAGAACTAGCAAATCAAATTAGGGAACGGGAAAAAGTTGACCGGAAAACAGCGATTTTGAAAGCTGCTCCGCAACGTTTACGTCCAGTATTAATGACCACAATTACTACAGTGTTGGGTATGTTTCCCTTAGCATTGGGAATTGGTGAAGGCTCAGAATTTTTACAACCATTAGGTGTGGTAGTGTTTTCGGGGCTTTCCTTAGCAACACTACTGACACTGTTTATTATCCCCTGTTTTTATTCGCTGCTACACGATCTTTTCAGTTGGGGTTGGATGAAGCCGATTTTAATTCAGTTGGAGGCATGGCAGAAAAAGTTTTACTAAGTGTAATTTACGTCTTCCTGGTTTGTGGCAATCCATACTACCTATGTCAATTCGCATAGGTAGTATTGTTGGATATTTGAAAAAAACTTCTAGTCAATAGTTTTAACCCAAAATCTCAAATCCACAATTAGTATTAGGCTTCGCTACTTCCCCACGCCTCTGTCAACATCTGCAATGGTATATGAGTATCAATCAACACAATTTTATTCAGGTGAGCATTACGAAGATTTGTTCTGCGTGAGACGGTAGCAGTGAGCAAAAGCCACCAAGCAACACGAGAAAAAATAACTGGATATACCATAGTCAGAAAACCCTTCAGCTTGCCATCTTTTAGTGCGACTAAAGACCAATGTAGCTTTACGTAATTTCTAGTTTGCTGAAGTGTAGGTACATAAGAAAGGTGCTTTTTATCAATCAAAGAGTAAATTTTCTCCTTCATCAAAATATTCATTGCCAGTCGTCGAGCTAACGAAAATTTTTGATTATAAGCACCAGACCAAATTGTACGGTAAGCAAGGCACTGATTGATAAAGATAGCATCGCCAAACTCAGCAATGCGAATCCAAGAATCAATGTCATCACAATTAGCATCTAGTTGAGAATTCCAACCACCAGTTTGCAAGAAAGTCTTACGACAGCAAGCTACTTGAACAGGAGTACCAAAAGGCACAAGCTCTAACAGCATACCGTAGTGAATATCTGCCTGGGGAATATAAAAAGCTAACCCTGGCCCAAATTGCGGAGTCTGACTCAGTTCAACCTCATTACTATCCACTTGTGCAGCTATGCAAGAGCAAATAACAGCGTCTTGATGAAGTGCGATCGCTCTTGCCATCTCTTCTAAACAATTGGGTGCTAAGTAGTCGTCATCATCCAAAAACTTGATCCAATCGCCACTAGCTTTTTCTACTCCAGCATTTACCGTAGCTGCATGACCCTTGTTAACCTCGTTACGATGATAAACAACAGAGTTACCTAAACTTTTGACATAAGTTTCGGTTTCATCAGATGAACAGTCATCAGCAACTACTACCTCACAGGGCATCGTCTGCTTGAAAACCGAATTAATTGCTCGTTGCAGTAAGTCTAAGCGATTATAAGTGGTAATGACGACACTAAATTTCATAAGTTTGAAACCTGTGAAGGGTCATGTTTACGTAAAAAGCAAATTGCTGTAGGATGCATTAGGCACTGCCAAGCCCAGCCCTTTAGATCGTCACTAAGTACAACAGTTATTACTCTGTAACGCACTATCTCCAATAAAAGGTGAGGTTTGGAGTATTAATCCTATAGACCCTACAAATTTAGGATTCACTTTTTAAATCGGATCTAATACATCCTCATGTAACTTTTTTTATTGTGAAAACTTGATCACAGAAAAATTATCAATTCTAAATCACTGGACTCTCAGGCGGTTATAGATTTATGATTGATGATCGTGAGTTTTTTAAAGCAGACAGGTAATGAACGCTCAAGAGATCATCCGCTCGATTGAAGCGGAACAACTAAAATCGAATCTGCCCGAAATTTATGTGGGCGATACAGTTAAAGTCGGCGTGAGAATTAAAGAAGGTGATAAATACCGCGTACAACCCTACGAAGGTGTAGTGATTGCTAAACGCAATGGTGGAATCAACGAAACTATTACAGTTCGCCGAGTATTTCAAGGTGTTGGCGTTGAGCGGGTTTTTCTACTGCATTCACCCCGAATTGACAACATCAAAGTATTGCGTCGTGGTAAGGTACGGCGTGCTAAACTGTACTATCTCCGCCAACGCGTGGGCAAAGCTACTCGAATCAAACAACGGTTTGATCGCGCTTTGTAATTTGTTGTTCCACGTATGGGAGAGCTTTCAACCAAAAAGCGGCATCTGCCGCTATCTTGTTACCTCGGCGAATTTAAGGTAAAATAAAAGCTGAATTGCGTTAGACTAAAATAATTAAAGTTCAGCGCAATCACTGAATCCAAGACAGCTTGTGCGCTCTTAGTTCAGTTGGTAGAACGCAGGTCTCCAAAACCTGATGTCGGGGGTTCAAGTCCTCCAGGGCGCGCTCAAAAGCAAAAAACATAGCCCGAAACAAAAGTACATCTGCTAACATAGCAGTGAGTGCTAATTATTTCGGGTAAAGTTTTTTTTGCAGCTTTTTGCTTCCAGGCATTGTTATGGAGCCAAGCTGTAGACCTGGATGAAAGTTAGCAGCGTGTAGCTGTATAAAAAACGGGGAGATAAACGGCCGTGGCCAAAAAAAATGAAGCGGAAATCCCAGAAAACACAAGTGGTTTGAACTTAATCAACTTCTTCCAAGGAACTAGAGAAGAACTTGAGAAAGTAGTTTGGCCTAGTCGCAAACAACTGGTGAGTGAATCAGCAGCTGTTTTGTTAATGGTGACACTTTCCGCATCCTTAATATATTTGGTCGATGGATTGTTTGCTTGGGCAGCAAAACAGGTGTTCTGATGACTTTTGCAACAGACGAACCACGCGACCCTATGTTGCAGTCAGATGAAGCCACAGAAGCAGCGCTGAATGAAGCACGCTGGTATGCGGTGCAAGTGGCCTCTGGCTGTGAAAAGCGCGTTAAGACAAACTTAGAACAGCGCATTCAAACCTTTGATGTGGCTGAGAAAATTATCCAGGTGGAAATTCCACACACGCCAGCAGTGAAAATCCGTAAAGATGGCAGTCGCCAGCATACAGAGGAAAAGGTTTTCCCTGGTTATGTACTAGTGCGAATGGTCATGGATGATGACACCTGGCAGGTGGTACGAAACACCTCCCATGTAATTAATTTCGTGGGAGCAGAACAAAAACGTGGCAGTGGCAAAGGTCGCGGTCATGTCAAGCCAGTACCCCTAGGTCATTCAGAAGTCGAACGGATCTTCAAACAGACTAGCGAACAAGAGCCAGTTGTCAAAATTGACATGGCTACTGGTGATAAGATAGTCGTGCTTTCTGGCCCGTTTAAAGATTTTGAAGGCGAGGTGATCGAAGTTTCTCCAGAACGGAGTAAACTTAAAGCCTTGCTCTCGATTTTCGGACGAGATACACCAGTAGAGTTGGAATTTAATCAGGTAGAGAAACAGAGCTAAATAAAAATGGCAAAGAAAGTAGTAGCGGTCATTAAACTGGCCCTGAATGCTGGAAAAGCCAATCCAGCACCACCAGTTGGCCCTGCTTTGGGTCAACATGGCGTTAACATCATGATGTTCTGCAAAGAGTATAATGCCAAAACAGCTGACCAAGCTGGGATGGTAATCCCTGTAGAAATTTCGGTTTTTGAAGACCGGAGTTTTACATTTGTACTCAAGACACCACCAGCATCAGTACTGATTCGCAAGGCGGCAAAGGTTGAGCGCGGCTCAAATGAACCCAATAAGAAGAAAGTTGGGAATATTACAAGAGCACAATTGCAAGAAATAGCTCAAACTAAACTACCCGATCTCAACGCCAATGACATAGAAGCGGCGATGAAGATTGTAGAAGGTACTGCCAAGAATATGGGCATAACAATTGCCGATTAGCCAAGATTTTAGAGTCAAGGGTAATTACTCAAAACTCAACACTCATAACTAATTTAGTCAAAAGTCAAAAGCCATTAGCAAACAGCTAAAAACTCAGCACTGGCACTCATAACTAAACTTATCGGGGGAGAAGCAAAGCTTCGTAAGTACCCCAGGAGAGAAAAATGGCAAAAAAAATATCGCGTCGCTTGCAAGCATTGCAAGCAAAAGTAGAAGATAGGGACTATATACCCTTAGAGGCTTTAAACCTCTTGAAAGAAACGGCAACAGCCAAATTCCCTGAAGCCGCAGAAGCACATATCCGGCTGGGAATTGACCCGAAATATACAGACCAACAATTGCGGACAACAGTAGCACTGCCCAAAGGCACAGGACAAATCGTGCGGGTGGCAGTAATTGCTAGAGGTGAAAAGGTCAACGAAGCAAGTAATGCCGGTGCGGATCTAGTCGGTTCAGAAGAGCTGATTGACGAAATCCAAAAAGGTAGAATGGACTTTGACAAGCTAATTGCCACACCAGATGTCATGCCTCAAGTGGCAAAGTTGGGTAAATTACTCGGCCCCCGTGGTTTGATGCCATCACCCAAAGGTGGGACAGTGACATTTGACATAGGAAGTGCGATCGCAGAATTTAAAGCTGGTAAATTAGAATTCCGTGCTGACCGGACTGGCATTGTTCATGTTATGTTCGGTAAGGCATCTTTCTCGCCAGAAGATTTATTAGTCAACCTGAAGGCATTACAAGAAACAATTGATCGTAATCGTCCTTCTGGAGCTAAAGGTCGTTATTGGCGAACTGTGTACGTGTCTGCCACTATGGGCCCATCGATTAAAGTCGATATCAGCGCCCTACGGGATTTGAAAGTGACTGAAGCAGCATAATAGGGAATCGGGATAATTAACAATATCCAATACCCAATGCTTAATACATAATACACAACCCTAATTGAATAGACGAAGCCGGAGACAGCAGGAGCTAATAGCTTAAATATCCTGCCGAGGTGGAAGCTCAAATTGCTTGAAGTATTACCTGTAATAGTGTAATGACTGCGGCATCAAGAGTCTTGCTACTAAACCCCGGCTAAGAAAGCTGGGGTTTATTGTTTGGGTTGGTGAAAACAAGACGCATAAGTAGGGAAAATCGATGATTTTGCCTTAGGAGGTGAAATAAAGATGGGTAGAACGCTAGAAAACAAAAAAGAAATAGTTGCTGACCTCAAAGAAACTTTGAGCGAGTCAACTTTGGCACTGGTAATTGAATACCAGGGTCTAACAGTTGCCGAAATCACTGACTTACGGCGACGGCTGCGTCCGAGTGGCACTGTTTGCAAGGTAACTAAGAACACCTTGATGGGCATTGCTATTGAAGGCGAAGAAAAATGGCAACCACTGTCAGAACTGCTCAAAGGTTCTTCCGCCTTTTTGTTGGTCAAAGAGGATTTCTCTTCTGCAATTAAGGCCTACCAAGACTTCCAAAAAGTCACCAAGAAGACAGAACTTCGCGGCGGCGTCATGGAAGGTCGCCTATTGAAAGAACCTGATGTCAAAGCTCTGGGAGACTTGCCATCTAAGGAACAACTCATGGGTCAAATTGCTGGAGCTATCAATGCCTTGGCTACCAAGATTGCCGTGGGTATCAACGAAGTTCCTGGTTCACTGGCTCGTGCTTTGCAGGCAGTGGCTGAGGGAGAAAAAGGTGATAGCGCCGAAAGTGCTGGCGAATAGACTTCGCAGTTTATAGCCCACAGTCAAAAGTCAAGATTAATAACTCATGACTAATGACTAATAACTAAATCAAACATCATAGGAGTTATATCAATGTCTGCTACAACCGATCAAATTTTGGATCAATTGAAATCCCTGACTTTGCTGGAAGCTGCTGAGTTAGTCAAGCAAATTGAAGATGCCTTTGGCGTGAGTGCGGCTGCACCTGCTGGGGGAATGATGATGATGGCTGCTCCTGGTGCTGCTGCTGCTGCTGAACCAGTAGAAGAGAAAACTGAGTTTGACGTAATTCTCGAATCAGTTCCAGCTGATAAGAAGATTGCCGTACTGAAGATTGTACGGGAAATTACTGGTCTGGGTCTAAAGGAAGCCAAAGACTTGGTAGAAGCTGCGCCTAAGGCAGTTAAGGAAGCTATTGCTAAGGATGCTGCTGAAGACGCTAAGAAACGGATCGAAGAAGCTGGCGGTAAGGTGACTATCAAGTAGTCAAAATTCCATTACCAGTTTTTGGAAAAGGAGCCTAATTCAGGCTCCTTTTTTGATGAAAAATAGTAAGTGCTTAAGTGTTTACTATGAACACTTTTTGGCTGCCGACGGACTGACAAAATCATGTAAGTCTGCATCCCAAATACTGATGTAAATAAAATCACAGTTCTGTCGTACAATCTGACCTTTCACTGAACCTTTAGAAAACTGGAAATTATCAGACTGACGAAGTTGTATCTGTTGCAGTCCCTGCTGAATTTCTGCTGTTGCTTGACCGCCTAACATTCCATTTAAAGTACTCTGCATTACTTGGGGGTCTACCGATTGGGCAAAAGCTGCCTCAGTTTGGCGTAAGGCTCCAGAGTTCCGGTCAAATAAATAGCCCAGGTCGATTTGGTTTGGCACTACGTTATAGGTGACAGCACGGGTATTGCGCCAAAGCCCTCTTAAATCTTTTTTTGGTTTGCCGAGAACAGCTTCGACGCGAGTTCTTGGTGTACCTGTGGGAAATGCAGGAATGTTGCTGCTTGCTGAATTGCGCGGCTCGTCGTTTTGGGGTGCGGAACGAGCCTCTGGTGTAGGAGCTGGCTGATCTTCTGGTTCTGGTGGTGGTGCTGATGGTGTGCTTGGTGCAGGAGCATTGGCAGTTATAGGATCGGTTTCTGGCAGTGACGTTGATGCTTCTGGGGGATTAGAGTTGACATTGGATCTGGGAGTAGAGAAAGGTGCAGGAATTACTTGCCGTGGGGATGCAGTTGGAGATGGCTCAGAAGCAATAGGTGTATCAACAGGTTCGGAATTAGTAGCTAAGGATTCTGGCGAGGGGGTGGAGTTTTGGGCAATGGGTGCTTCAGAATCTGGTTGACGACTCATGCTAGAAATGACTACGGCACTAATCAAGCTACCCACTACTAAACTGCTGACAATTACAGCAGGCTTTTGCCAGTTACTTGCAGGAATTTTGGGTGAGGAAGGTAATGGCTGGGTTTGTCGAGTTGGTAAAGCAGCAGTGATATTTGGCGTGACTGTGTGAGGCGTGATATAGCTAGCGGACTGCAAAGCATACAGCATTTTACTTGCAGTGGTGTAGCGATCGCTAGCATTGGGTTTAATTGCCTGATTAAGTACGGTTACCAGATTGGGCGAAACTTGCGGGGCGTGATGTTGCCAAAGTATTTCCCCAGTTTGCTGGTCAGTTTCTAGTTCTTGTGGTTCTTTACCAGTCAACAGGTAAATCGCTGTCAAACCTAAACTGTAGATATCTGTGGCATAGACAGGACGTCCTAAAGCTTGTTCGCTAGGCATATATCCTGGTGTACCAATTACCATCGATTGCATTGGGTATCTTGGGGAACTCACTACTGAACGTATGGTTTCCTTAACTGCACCAAAATCTATCAAAACTGGCTTGCTATCAGGAGATCGGAGAATGATGTTGTCAGGCTTGATATCTCGATGAATGATACCCTTGCTGTGGATGTACTCTAAGACAGACAACAAACTTAAGAGAATTTCTCTAACAGCAGTTTCGCTTTCGTATCCTTTAGCTTTAACAATATCTCTTAAAGTTTGACCGTGTATCCATTCTTGAACAAGATAAAATTGCCCGTTCTCCGAAAAGTAGGCGTAAAGTTCGGGAATTTGGTCACTACTTTTGCCCAAATACTCCAAAGCTGTTGCTTCCCTCTCAAACCGCTGTTGAATCATTTGGTAGGCTTGCGGGTCATTGCTGATTGGTTTAAGTTGTTTGATCACACAACGACGGCGAGAAGGCATATGGGTATCTTCTGCCAGAAAGGTTTCGCCAAACCCACCAGCACCAAGTACCTGAATAACTTGATAGCGATTGTTCAGTAAGGTTATTGTCATGCTCCGTGAACAGCGTGGATACTTAGCAGCTTGTCTTTAGACATGGCTTTTTCCAATGTATACCAGATAGTTTAATAGAGACTGGGGATTGGAGATTGGGGACTGGGGATTGGGGACTGGGAATTCGTGTTTTTTACTTAGCACTCAGCACTTAGCACTCATACCATTTCACGCAATGCCTGATACAAATGATTGCTCTTTAATTCTTTCCCCCTGCTCCCTGCTCCCTGCCCCTCTGCTGCCTATTTGTATCAATCTTAAAGTGACACGGTATCACAACTGGGAACTCTTTCATGCTGACTACGAACTAGACCCGAAACTACCTGGCATCGCTAACAACCCATTTACGGTTTTCAGCATCCCATAACAGAGAAAGACGCACAGAAGCAGGAACTACTTTTCCAGTTTTCATTGAATATTGCAAGCGAGTATCAACTGTGGCTGTTTCTGCACTTGCTTGTACTAAATTAACTTGTTCAATACTTACATTTTGTACCCTACCTCCCCACCAATCTATATAAGAAAGATAACCTTTGGGGTGGAGACGTTTATTACTTTGGTAAGTAGGAGATAGCTGATTCCATGCAGTTTGATATTGCCCCTGATTAATATTTGCATAATAGTTTTGCACAGCTTGTTCTGGCGATGGTCGATCAACTTGTGAAGGGCTAGGAATCGGTGGAGGAGAAAAATTAGGAAGGCGAGGGGGAGGAATTATTGGTTGTGCAGACGGAAGAACATCCTGTGGTTCGTTGGGGATTGTACTGGATGTAGAATTGTTGGGAAGTTGCGATCGCCCTTGGTGCAGTTCTGGTGTATTGTCTTGTGATTCACTATTGAGTGTGGCAGAGGTTGTTGACTGTGCTATCGGCTGGGGTTGTTGCTTGTTGTTGAGGGCAAAACCAATGATGATCGAAGCGCTGATCAATCCACCTGCGATTAAACTGGCAACAACTATTCCTTTTTGCCCAGTATTCCCTGAATTGGTAGGTTGGTGGGTTGGCGCTGGACTAACAGAAATTGTATTTTGAGGTATTGCCGGAGGCGGTGTATTAACTATCGGTGGACGAACATAAGGCATCGTTGGCGGAAAATTACCTGCCCCAACTTGCAAGGCTTCTAGCATTTCTTGGGCGGTAGGAAAGCGATCGCGTGGATGATAGGCGATCGCTCGATCAATCACCCCTGCAAATGTAGGACTTACATTCAAAGCGTGGTTTTGCCAAATAATTTCTCCTGTACGTGGATCTGACTCTAATTCTTGTGGTTGTTTACCAGTTAGCAAATAAATTGCTGTCATTCCTAAACTGTATAAATCACTCGAATAAACTGGTCTGCCTGCTGCTTGCTCGCTGGACATATATCCTGGCGTACCAATCACAATCGAGCTGGTAGGATTGCCTTGAGAATTTACCACCGTTCCCATTGATTCACGCACAGCACCGAAATCAATTAATACTGGTTTACCATCACGATGACGCAAGATAATGTTATCCGGTTTGATATCACGGTGAATGATGCGCTTACTATGAACGTACTCTAGAACTGGCAACAGATTTACTAAGATTTCCCGAACGGAACTTTCGCTTAATAATCCCTGCTGTTGCACTTTTGCTGTGAGAGTTTGACCTTCAACCAACTCCTGAACTACATAAAATTGCCCTTCTGATTGAAAGTATGCATATAACGTGGGAATTTGGTCAGTAGAACCACCCAAATCTTCTAAAATTGCTGCTTCCCGTTGAAAACGTTCTTGCACCAGTTGATATATCTGGAGGTTATTTTGAATTGGTCTTAGCTGTTTAATGACACAGTGGCGCTTTGAGGGCATTTGGGTATCTTCTGCTAGAAAAGTTTCACCAAATCCCCCGCTTCCCAATGTCTGAATAACTCGATAGCGGTTGTTTAGCAGCGGTTGCATAAATTAGCGCCAGTCAATAAAAGTATGTGATGTTGTGTTAGCTATTTACTTGTGCTGTAACTAATTTTTTTAATAACAGCAAGATAGCCTTTTAAGGCGATCGCCAATATAAAACTTTAAGTTTCAGTTAACAAAAAGATTAGCAAGTAAGTATTATAGTATACCTATTTCTATTTGACTAATTCGTTACTTATTTTAAACAACTAATATTTATCTCCGCGCTTCAAGTTTCAAGTTATGAACTCGAAGTTTTGAGTTCCAAAATGCTTCAACATTTATTTTTACGAGGCGTACCCCTATTTTTTTCTTAATTTCGTCACAGTCATTGTAGGGGCACAACAATGTTGTGCCCTTACCATGTATTGCATCCCAAAGCGAATTGTTATTTATGACATAACACAGACTTGTGAATCAAAATGGGATATCAAACAGGAAACCTTGATCATCAAAATTATGTTGCGGGTTTTCTGGATCATCTGCCCAAAGCTGAGGATTATTGACAATATATTCTCGGATGTTATCTATAGATTTTTGTTCTCTACCAATGTGTTCGGAAAAATTGCGTTGCCAGATTGATTGTCCTTTAGTCTGCCAAATGATATTAATGCGTTTGCTGACAACGCTTTTATAACTACCAATAACTGTAGAAATAGAACCACTTACAGGTTGACCAAATTTTTCTGTGTTGCGTTCGGGATGTTGATTGAGGGCAAGGCATTGCCTTGCCCCTACAGGGTTGTCGGTGATGATTAAGATGCCGTGTAGATGGTTAGGCATGACTACAAAGGTATCTAATTCAATGTGGGGAAAATGAGCGGGTATTGTTTGCCAGCAATTTAAGGCAATATTACCTAAACAATTTAATTGCATTTCGCCATTAACCACATTACCGAATAAACATTGCCGTCCTTGAGTGCAAATGGTGATGAAATATGCACCAGTTTGGATGTAATCGTATCCTTTTAAGCGGAGAGAATGACGGTGATGTTTTTGTGGATCATAGGGCATTAATTTGTATATCCAATTATTAGCAATTTGTCTTTATCTTAACTGCTGATTTTTGTCTTTATCCATATATAAAATGTAGGGGCACGGCAATGCCGTGCCCCCAAACGATATGGCATCTCTACGATAAACATTATTCTTTTTGCACAATGCCTATTACATTTGAATGATGCCAATTCCTATGCGGGAAATTACAAATAAATTCTTGACTGCGGTGAAAATTTCTCTCAGGGCACAACATTGTTGTGTCCCTACAGAAGATATTTGTGGTAACTTGAGGTTGCAGATTTGTAAAGATGGAATAATAAGGAAAATATTCGTTCTTTAACCACCATCATTCTCCCTTGGATCTCGGATGTTGCTGTTCTGAACACGAAGTTTCGAGTTTGGAACACGAAGTTTCGAGTTCTGAGCATGAAGTTCCGAGTTTTGAGCCTGAAGTTCCGAGTTCTGATGGTGAAAACTGGTGTTAAAAACCTGAAGTTCCGAATTCTGATGGCGAAAACTGGTGTTAAAAGCTCGAAGTTTCAAGTTCTGCTCTCAAAGTTTTGAGTTCCCAACTTAAAACTTGCTGATCGGAGGTTGATTTTGGCTGAGTTAGCACCTTTCGCTACGGTAGTAATTGTAGTTCACGACGCTCTCTACTTACTTGCTTGCATAAGTTCGTAGATAAACTAAAGTAAAGTTATCGTGAGCTAAAAAAAAGATCATGTCTTCGCTTCCTGTCAACGACGCTCAAAAGAATTTACAACAGCTGATAGACCAATTGGCAGAACAAGGTAAACCTGTGATAGTTCAGGGTGAACGCGGTAATGCGATTCTGCTTGCAGAAAAAGACTGGTCTGCAATTCAGGAAACTCTTTACTTGCTATCTATACCTGGAATGCGAGAATCTATCAAAGAAGGATTAGCAACCCCAATCCAAGAATGTGATGAGGAGTTGGATTGGTGAGTGATGGCAGTAATGGAGAGCTAATTCCGAATGCTGAAGTATCTGTAGGGTGGGCAATGCCCACCGAAACCCGCAAAAATCAAGTATGAATCCTATATAGAAAAACTGAAACTTTGTTCATCGAGTAAGTGCAGGAATTTTTAATTAGTTTTAATCGTCATCATCTTCTTCTTTTTTATCTTTCCTATTCTTTTTTTCATCATCATCTTCATCGCCGTCATTCTCTTGCTCTGATTCAGATTCTTGGTTAGATTGATTCTTGTACCGTTCGTTTTGTTGCTCAGTTCGATTTAGTGGGTTCTGTACTTCATTAGAGCAGCTGATTAATCCTAGAGAAATTGATATTAAGTTAATAGCGGCAAAAATGACACCTAGGATTTTTATACTCAATGGTTTGTTCTGATTTAGCATTTCCCGGAACTCTTAAACGGTAAATTGGCTCATTTCTCCAACATAAACTAAATTTCTGTTGCAGAACCATTATTTTTACTGAGCGATCGCATTTCAGCTATCAAGCCAATGATGTGTCCTCCACAGGAGTTACCACGGGTATTACTTGATCTACACCTGAAGCTTGTTTAATTCCTGTACAATTGTGCCTGAAGCAATGCTGTATGCAAGCGATGTCTCCGACGGGCTACGCCTACGCCTTTTTTTTACCATCATTCATGCTTGAATCGTGGTGGTTGCAGTTCTAAGCATGAAGTTCCGAGTTACCAGGATGAGCGATCGCCTTTTTTTCACCATCATTCACCATCGGAGCTCAAAATTTCATGTTCGGAAGGCGAAATTCCGAGTTCCGAACTCGCAACGCCGAGTAATTTACTCCAACATCCGAGTTCCGATCTGCAACGTTGCACCTTTGAAGTGCAATCGCCGAGTTATTTTTTACAACGCTGTTTCTTGAGGCTTGGACTTCTTAGATTTACGAGCAAATCTTTGCCCCATTTCCTCAACTACTGTCTCTAAACCAGCACCTTGTCCACTAGCTTTGGCATAAGTATACACCTGCAAGGCGGCTGCATAGGCTTCACTACCCACAGCTAGCGAAGTATCATCCACCAATTCTTGTAATTGTGACAGCGATAGCAATACTGGATACAAAGCTTCAAACAATTGTACGTCTTTCCGCATTTCATCGAGGTCAAACGATCGCGGTAAAAACTCTGGGTTCTGTGTGGCTACCTCCAATGCTTTGCTGACAAAGGCGCGGCTTTTATCTCCCATCTTGGGTAAAGCTTTACGCTCTTCGTTACTTAAATCAATCAAAAATGGTAGCTTGTCTTTAATGGTGGCGATCGCTTGCAACACAGCATCTCTGTCTGATTGCTTTAGTGTTGCACTAATTGGGGCTGTGGACATAGGAATTAGTCTCCCGTATGTTTATTAATTTTAGAGTGCCCACATATACAAGTTGAATTTCAATACGCACTAATAAACATTCCGAGTTCAAAGGGAGAGCGATCACTACGCTGTTAAAAATCAAAATTCTTCTTCCTCGTCAACTTCCTCGCTTATTAGTGGCGCTTGTGAGCTATGACGGACATGAAGCACAAAAACAGTATCTTCCCGAATAGCGAACAAAATACGGTACTTATTTCTTGACTTACCGTAAATAAGTTGACGGATTTCTTCCGTAAGCGCATCATTTTCTGGAGCTAAAGCGCAACGTAGAGGCTTTTCTTGCAGAGTAGCAATAGTATCCATTAACTCCCGAAACCATTTATCCGCGTAAACTGGGTTGCGCTGTCTCAACCAAGAGTAAGCAGTATCAATTTCAGCTCTTGCAGTTTGAGTCACCCTAACTTGAAATGCCATACTTTTGCTGCATTTCTTGCTCAAATTCGCTCAGGGTAGTAGTTCTACCAGCTTCTACATCTTCAAGCCCCTGCTTAATTCCGGCGATCGCTTCTAATCTTTCTAACGTATCCAAAAGTTTTTGGTAAGACTCTGCATCTTGAACCACAAGCTCGGCTTTACCATTAACTGTCAGCACTACGGGTTTACCTGTCTGCTTCATCTGCTGTATGAATTCCAACGTATTGCGCTTAAAGCTAGAGAGTGAATGGATGTCTCGACTAATGTTTAGCATGGAGTTGATTAGGCATTAAACTTGCACTTAATTTAATGCTATCTCGACAGCTTCCGCCCAGACCAATTTGTATTGCAAGCTAACAACATTGTTCATTGTTAAGCCAGTACCACGTTTTACTTGAGAAAAATCGCACATCGCGCTAGTCTTCATTAGCAAAACTGCACGCTGTGATATCAAGCGATGACGACAAATCAAATCTCCCCGCAAATTCCTTCTTGTAATTGGAGTCGTCCCATCGGTTTAGGTTGGGACAAACCTTATACTGTTCGCTACGCTAGTAATATTGATGATGGCCCTTGGCACGGTATGCCTTTAGGTGGCTTTGGTGCGGGTTGTATCGGCCGTTCTTCAGGGGGAGACTTTAATCTGTGGCACATTGACGGGGGAGAGCATACTTTCAAAAATAATCCCGCCTGTCAATTCAGTGTATTTGAATCTACTGGTACATCTTCTCAAGCTTATGCTTTATCTACCCAATCGCCTGAAGATGGAAGCTTGAAAGGTTGGCAATGGTATCCGGCGAGTGAAGCAGGGGGGATTGTGAATACAGGTACGTATCACGCGCTATACCCTCGCAGTTGGTTTGTTTACGAAAATGTATTTCAAGCACAGTTAACCTGTGAGCAATTTTCCCCGATTTGGGCAAACAATTATCAAGAAACTAGTTACCCTGTGGCGGTGTTTGTCTGGAATGCTCATAATCCCACCAATGCACCTATCACTCTCAGCATTATGCTTACCTGGGAAAATATGGTGGGTTGGTTCACAAATGCTTTGAAATCACCTGAAGTGAAAATCAGGGATGATGGCAGCCCGGTTTATGAATATCAGCCACGCTGGGGCGAAAGTCAAGGTAATTACAATCAAATAGTGGAAAATAACCAACACTTTGGTTGCTTTTTATCTGGGGTTGGTAGCGATGCATCTGTGCAAGAAGGAGATGGTAGCTGGTGCATTGCCACACTGAAACATTCTCAAGTGGAAGTATTTCAGCATACCCGCTGGAATCCGGTCGGTACTGGTGAAGAATTATGGCAGAGCTTTGCTGAGGATGGTTCTTTGCCTAATTATATAGATGCAACTCCGGCAACAGAGAATACACAAATAGGTGCAGCGATCGCAGTTCGTTTCACTCTGCAACCAGGGGAAACTCTAGAAATTCCCTTTGTCTTGGCTTGGGATTTCCCGGTAACAGAATTTGCAGCCGGAATCAACTACTACCGCAGATATACAGACTTTTTTGATCAAAGTGGTGAGAATGCTTGGGCGATCGCATCTACTGCTTTAAAAGAATACCAAAGTTGGCGATCGCAGATTCAAAGTTGGCAACAACCCATTCTTGACCGAGAAGATTTACCTTCTTGGTTGAAAATGGCTTTATTTAATGAACTTTATGACCTCACCAGCGGTGGTACTCTCTGGAGTGCCGCATCAGAACTTGATCACAGCGGTCAGTTTGCAGTTTTGGAGTGCTTAGATTATCGCTGGTATGAAAGTTTAGATGTGCGGTTGTATGGTTCTTTTGCGCTGCTGATATTGTTCCCAGAACTGGAAAAATCAGTCATGCGGGCATTTGCACGGGCAATTCCCCAAAGTGACGATCATTACCGAGTAATTGGTTATTACTATACAATTGGCGCAGATACGACAACGGCTGTCCGTAAAGTTGCAGGCGCAACACCCCATGATTTAGGCGCACCCAATGAACACGTTTGGGAAAAAACTAACTACACTTGCTACCAAGATTGCAATTTGTGGAAAGATTTAGGCAGCGATTTTGTATTGCAAGTATATCGGGATTTTCTGCTCACGGGTGCTGATGATGTGCAATTCTTGGCAGACTGCTGGTCTGCAATTGTCCAAACTCTCAACTATTTGAAAACATTTGATCAAGATGATGATGGAATTCCCGAAAATTCTGGTGCGCCCGATCAAACTTTTGATGATTGGCGGTTGCAAGGGGTAAGTGCTTATTGTGGCGGGTTGTGGTTGGCGGCTTTGTCAGCTGCGATCGCCATTAGTGATGTTTTATTAACGAACCGCCAAGACGCAGAGAACACAGAGGAGTTAAAGGTTCAAAAATCCATCTATGAAAAATGGTTAGCCCAATCTCGCCCCATCTACGAAGAAAAACTCTGGAATGGGCAATATTATCGCCTGGATAGTAAAAGTGGTTCTGATGTGGTGATGGCGGATCAGTTGTGTGGGCAATTTTATGCGCGCTTGCTGGGATTACCGGATATTGTAGCGAGCGATCGCGCTTTATCTGCGTTGAAAACTGTTTATGATGCTTGCTTCCTCAAGTTTCAAAATGGTCAGTTCGGTGCAGCCAATGGTGTTCTTCCTGACGGTTCACCAGAAAACCCCAAGGCTACTCATCCTTTGGAAGTCTGGACAGGTATCAACTTTGGACTAGCAGCTTTTCTAGTGCAGATGGGAATGAAGGATGAAGCATTGAGGTTGACACAAGCTGTAGTGCAGCAAATTTACGATAACGGCTTACAGTTCCGCACGCCTGAAGCCATAACTGCATCTGGTACTTTTCGTGCAAGTACTTATCTGCGGGCAATGGCTATTTGGGCAATTTACTTAGTTATTAGCCACTAACCGCTAGGGACTGGGTAGTGAGGGAAGGGATGAAGGTGTAGGGCTTCAAAAGCCTTATACCAAGTCTCAAGGGACAAGATGCGTAAGTTTTATATTTTGCGATCGCTACCTTGTCGTTGGTGTGATTGCTTTTTGAGCAGTCAATCTAGAATTTGCAACCAAATATACATAAACATAGAAATAGATGTTTTATTATGTGCGTTTTGGAGTGTACTCTACTGATGAGACATTAAGTGTCTATATAACTAGTGGTTTTATTTTCCGGGTGTTCTAAGAACTCAAGGAAAAGATAAGTAACACTCAGAAATAATTAAAAAACTGGCACTCAGGACTACAAGTTTAAAAAAGTCCCACATTGCTATCTTTAGTCATCCAAACTCTTACTATTACAAAGATTATGTTCACCAATAACAATTTTTGCTTAAGGAAAAATTCATTTTTGAAAAGTAAGTTTTGTAAAAAAAACTACCTCAATTAAGTTGCTAATCATAAAGTATTTTTAGTAAAAGTATGATTTTATAATTTATTCCAAGTGTTTTTTACTACATAAAAATATATTGAAACAAGTAAATACTATTTTAGGCAGGAGTAAAATTTGACAAAATTATGAGGTGAGAATTGAAGAACACAATCAAAGTTTTACAAGAATGCATCAGTACTTGGTTCCTATCATGATGGAATCATAAGTTGGGTTTTGCTAATCAAATGTTCTTTTTTAACTTTCACTTAGAGAAGCCACTGAAAAATGATAGGTAAGCAATTGGCGATTAATACTACGAGTAATTGCGTTTTGCAGAGGCTGTTGGAATGATCCAAACCAAAAAAATAGCTAGCGATCGCGCATTGGTTAAGAATCCACAAATCTGATTTTGGACGAAGCGACTAGTACCCTAGATGCCAAGTCAGAGCGGTAATTTCAACAGAATTTAGCCCAGAAGAGCCAAGACCGCACCACCTTTATCATTTCCCATCGTCGTCTCTCCAATGTCCGCGATGCTGAATGCATACTTGTTCTAGACCGATGTATCCTTTTTGAACAAGCGATTCATGAGACATTAATAGCAACTAGCAGTTTTCACTACCACTTAATCCAAATGCAATTTCATAATAATGACATTTAAATTAATGATTTAAATATTAATCAGGCAGCAAATATTTTTTGTATAAACTTAACATATTTGTACGTAAACTACATTTATTTTAGTGCTGACTTTTTATCAGGATGTAGCAGGTTAATTCTGCACATCCTTTTTATTAAAAAAAATAGTCGATGATTTATTAGAGCGCGATCGCTCTGATTAATACAGTTTATTTATCATAGCATAAAACTTTATTTTTAACAAAATTCTATAGCTAATTAATTGCTAGCTGCTATACAATATTGCTAAATTTTTTTTTTAATTTTACTAAGGCTTTAATAACCGTAGCCTATGCACGACAAGCAATATATCCAACTTGAGCAACAGCATACAATACATTATTGATAAAAATAATTTTCAATAGTTAGGATTAATTCCTTTTTATTAAATGCTGTTTATATTGCTAACTTAATCGCTTGTTTAGCAACAAAGTTAATGGTAGTATTTCCTAGTTAACTGACAAATGGAAGAACTTTCAAAGAATACTAAATGAGGGGTATTACCCCCCACTAATTAGTAAAATAGGGGACAAAATCCAAACTTGCACATACACAAGTAAATATTCCTACAAAATCAGTAAATTTAACTTATTAGCCACAAATTTGGCAGATGACATTAACAGCAAAAAATAGTATAAATAAAAATGTTGTTATTAATGATCAAGGTTGAAGACTTTTTCTTTCCTTGGGTAAAATACAAAGGATTTTGCTGAATTACTCCTAAAATTTTGGCATCATATTATACGAAAAATTTATCAGGGAAAAGTAATTGACTTAGGAGTTGGGAAGTTCAAGAGGACGAAACTGCATCTACCAAGAGCCAGACGGAGACTTTTTCAGCCAGTCATCTGACATAACAAAAGTAATTTTTTACCTTTGTTAACCATCTACCGCTAGCTGCCTTGCCCAGCTTTGAACTAATTAAGCAACCGCCAATAGGCCAAAGCAGTTTGTCAACCTCAATTTAAATACCAACAGCCAAAGAAACTGGATTGGTTTACTTCATCGAAGACAACTAACACTATGAATCAAGATATTCCTGGCATAAGTAGCAACTTCAATAAATCAATTCATCCTGAAGAGTTTGACCAAGTAGTTGAGGCAATTCTTTCTGGAAAGTATTCCTGGGCATGTGTTTTAATGCTACGTTTTGCTGGCTACAATCCTTTACACTACATTCCCTACCGCACCTATAATCGCTTACTCAAAGAAAACTCGCACATTAGTAGATCCAACCATCAGCAAAACTCAAACCCGAACATTGCCAAAAAATCTCCTGATTTAAGACCTGATACGAATGTTTCACCAACATGCTTAAGCAAAATTAAAGATTTAGCTTATCTTGAGGTAGTTGGCAAGCAAAAAGCAGAAATTCGTGGCGGTAGTATGGATCAGTGGTTGAAAAAGTAAGTTCAAGACTATTAACTAGTAAAATCTGAATTGAAGCTAGAAAGCATTCAAGGTTTTTCCTTAGAATAATGAAATTTAGTTAATATTTTTATTAATTAAATATAAGTAGGCTTCTTACACAAGTTAGGCTAAGGAAAACTCGGAGTCACTATAAAGTAGGGATGAGGGACAAGGAGAAGGGTGAAAGGAATTTGATTACCCTGTGCCTTAATCTTTACCCTTTCTCTACCTATTGTGATAGCTTTTCAATTGCTTCAATACAGATATATTTACAAAACTCAGGCGCACCAATACGACTTCTAATTTTAAATCTAAAATCAAAATGGTACAGCTTAATAATCTAAGAAATTGCTTTCTTTCAAGCGTGGGTGTTTATTAAAGGTGCGCTAAAGGTGCTTGTTTTTGGTAAAGTTCAGTTTTTAGTATTTCCTTATACAGAACAATATAAATAAAATTGACAGGCTGGATGTTAGCAGAAAGTAATGTCGAGTCTGGTTGAATATTTATTATCAGAACTGATGCGGGAACCCGGAGAGTTCTTCCGATAAGGGATTAGGCGGACATCCTCTTAGAAATCTCTTACAGAGAGCTATATAATCATATATGATCATATATAATCATAATTTCATGGCGTAATTAAATTTTCAGACTTAAGATAGATGCATAAAAAACTAGTATTCAGAAAAATGTTGATTTTTCCGTTCAGAGTCTATTAAACATATTGAGTAAAGGTTTAGTATACAAAATTTAGAAAAAGTTAAAAATTAAAAAGTTAATAAATTTATTATAAAGCTAGCATAAAATATTCATCGCTATTTCAAGATTAGGCTTGACTAAATAAAGTAAATTTACTAAATACTAGTAATGTAGTATGTTTATGTACTGCGTAAAGTTTTATTTCTTTATCGTAGACATAGCTCTTTAATGAGTTCAAATTAAAAAAATATACTGGATGAAAAAATTTGTTAATCTAGGGCTATAAGCAGCCTGACATTGAAACTCGACTTTGGTATAAAGCAACAGTCAATAATTAGAAATTCATGATTTCATCATCGATCAGCGAACTGGTTTTTGGTGTTTTGTTAAGAAACTGTTGTTTATGAAAGACTCAAAAGATATGTTGTCTGCATATGTTACCAAGTGCTCTTTCTTCTGCTTGAAAGCTATCTACACTTTGAAAATTGCTAGATAAGTTTTTAGTGAGGATTTTATATGATTCACAAAATATGCAATTGACTATGATTTTTTTGGCTTATTTCGTTAAGCTCAGAAGTCGGGACTTGAAACTAAGCCAACCGGGAACCATCCCCTAGACTTCCGAAAACCTAGGGGAATAAACCCGGCTTTTAGTTGCATATCAATAATAAAGAAATGAATTAGCCTTGCAGGGCTAATAAATTTCGCAGTTGTGAAACCTTAGCTATAAGTATCAAATCACAGCTGCTGCGGACGGATTGACCCACACTTTTACAGTTGACTGCAACTGGACATTTATTATGTCATACTATTCTAGTCAAGACAAGATTTTTGATACTATCTACACGCAAGAAAGCAGATTTTTAACTTCTTTTCAAAGGAAGGTTCTGCTCAAGAATTTGCAAGCTGATTTGCAGCCAGAATATCGTCGTCGGATTGAAATTATGTTGCTAGCAGACAGCGGTAAATCTCAAACGCATATCTGTGAAATATTAGGTTGTTCGCAAGAAATGGCACGATACTGGATTGCTGTAGCACAAGCAGGTCTAGCACATAAATGGAACGAGCGACCGATAGGTAGACCTAAGACTGTTAATCATCAATATTTGGAAAGATTGAAAGAATTGGTGAGTTGTAGCCCTCGTGAATATGGTTATGGATTTAGTTGTTGGACAGCTCAATGGTTAAGCAAACATCTTGCTAAAGAATTTGGCATTGAAATCAGCGATCGCCATATTAATCGCCTACTAAAACAAATGGGGCTTTCAACCAAGCGAAAATCCTCTTACCAACAACAAACTAATTGTTTAAAGAATGCTGGCATTACAATTTGCGACTTGCAATCTAACTCCCAGCCTAGTTTTCACTTGAGCAAGAGAGAGAGTTAGGGAATGAGAGCCACTAAAAAAAGTAGAGATAATTCATCAATTATCTCTACTTTGTCAAATTATTGAAATATGGCTTAATTTTTAGCTTGTGGTTGTGGAGGAGGAATCGTCACATCTATTGGCGTTACTTGCGCTGCTAATTGTGTCAGTGGTGGTTGGATAGCGTTTTGATTTCCCACTACCAAAGTCACGATATTTTCTGGCTTGAGGTATTGTCGTGCTACTCGCTGCACATCGGCTGCTGTCGTTGCTGCTACAGCTTTTTGGTAGCGAAACAAGAAGTCGGCAGGGTAGCCATAATATTCGTATCGCATCAAGCGTGATAGAGTTTGGCCAGGGTCTTGAAAATTAAAAACAAACGAGTTGAGCGTAGACTCTTTAGCAAAAGCGAGTTCTTGTGGTGTCACTCTTTGAGTCTGGATACGCTTAATTTGGTCTTGCAAGGCTTTGACAAACTGTACAGTTGTTTGCGATCGCGTTTGTCCCCCAGCAATGAACATTCCCGGATAATCGAAGCGGGGACTCCATTGACCATATACAGAGTAAGCTAAACCTTGGCGCGATCGCACCTCATTAAACAAGCGTCCACCAAATCCATTTAACACCCCATTCAACACATCGAGCGCTGCATAATCAGGACTATCTAACCTTCCGCCCAAATGCCCAATGAGAATATTACTTTGAGTCAGTTGCGGCTGATTCACAAAAAACACACCGCCGGTTTTAGCTTGGGCAACCTCTGGCAGTTGGGGTTTAGCCAGCTTCGGATTAGGTTGCCAATCGCCAAACTTAGCTTGAATGAGCGATCGCATTTTCTTGGGTTCAAAATCTCCCACAACCCCCAAAATCATATTATTGGGGTAAAAATACTGCTGATAGAATTTGAGCAAATCTTCACGGGAAATTCGATCCAATGTCGCATACTCCATTATGCGGGCATAAGGGCTATCTTGTCCGTAGATCAATTTCCGAAATTCCCGCCCAGCAATACTATCTGGATTATCATTACGACGGGCAATACTACCCCTGCCTTGTGTCTTTGCCAAATCCAGCTTTTCCTGAGCAAACACAGGTTCGCGCAAAACTTCAGCAAACAGCCCCAAAACTGTTTCTATATCTTCGCTGAGTGCATCAAAACTAGCATTACCAGCAGTTTCACCAATACTAGTTTCCACCGCCGCCGCCCGCTGCTCTAATATCTCGTTGATTTCGTCAGGCGAGTGCTTTTTAGTTCCCCCTGTTCGCATCACCGCACTTGTAAAACCAGCTAAACCAACCTTCTCTGCTGGCTCCAAGCGACTTCCTGTACGCAATAAAGCTATACCATTTACCAACGGTAGCTCGTGATCCTCCATTAAATATACAACCAAGCCATTTTGAAGCACAAACCGCTCATACTTGGGTACTTTAACTTCAGGTAACGGTGGCAACTGCAACTCTGTGTAATGCTTTGCCTCTGCTGTCGCCGCCAGAGAAAAGTTAAAAGAAAAAAGTAAAAAGGCACAAGCCGCAACTAATGCATAAATTAGCCTTTTACTCTTGTGAATTTTGAATCCCATCTGCCTTTTACTCTTCACCTTGTACCTCTGCATATCTTTTTGCTGTCAACATTGGGTGTTAAAATTTTGAACTGTGAATGAGTGAATTTTGAATTGCTTAACCCTGTTTCGACAACAGCTTGCCAATCGTGCGGTTCTCAGGCGTAAATGATGCTTTTGCCACTCGCTGAATATCAGCAGCATTCACTGCGGCAATTTCATCCAACTGCTTAAACAAATTCCGCCAAGAGCTAGTTTTTACCTCATATTCCAATAACTGCTGTGCCATCCCCATATTGGAATCGAGAGTACGCAATAAATCTGCCCTTGCTTGTGTCTTGACTCGTTGTAATTCAACCGCAGCAACTGGCTCAGTTTTTAATCTGTCAATTTCCTTACGCAAAGCCACCGCCAACTCATCAACTGTGTGGCCGGGAGCCGTGAGAGCATAAAATAACATGAGATTTGGGTACTTATCTCCAGGAAATCCACTGAAACCTTGGGCATTGAGTGCCAAACGCTGCTGTTCTACCAAAGACTTATACAGCCGTGACGTGCGCCCATTACTCAACAATCTGCTAATAATTTCGTAAACTGCATCATCTGGATGAGTCAGCGCCGGACGATGATAACCTTCTAAATACAAAGGTTGAGAAGGTAGCTGTACAGTAATTTCCCGTGTTTGTGTCTGTTTGGGTTCCACCGGGATTGATGCAACAGCTTTTGGCCTGGACTTAAAGCGTCCAAAGTAAGTCTGCGCTAGCCTTTTAACTTCAGTCGGGTTAACATCGCCGACAATAGCGATCGTTAAATTGCTTGGTGCATAATAGGTGTCAAAAAACTTCTGCACATCTTCAGGTGTTAGGTTGCGGATATCTTCGTCATAACCAATTACTGGACGCCTGTAAGGATGAACTTTAAAAGCTGTATCGATAAACTTCTCTACCATCAAGCCAATCGGGGAATTTTCTACCCGCAGACGCCGTTCTTCTAAAATCACATCTCTTTCTTTGTAAAACTCCCGAAACACAGGTTCTAAAAATCGCTCTGATTCCAGCGACATCCACAGTTCTAATTTATTAGCAGGAAAGCTGTAAAAATAACGCGTAGCTTCCGTAGAAGTAGTAGCATTTAAGCCAACGCCTCCTGCTTGTTCTACAATTCGTCCTAGTTCATTTTGCTTGACTAGCTTGGCTGCTTGTGATTCCACTTGCTGAAACTGGGCTTGTAATTTGGCAACTTCATCTTTTTTGCCACTAGCTTTTGCTGTTTGAATTTGGTTATCTAACTGTTGCAAGCGTTCTAGTAAAGGTTTTTCAGCAATGTAGTTTGTTGTACCAATGCGCTTTGTACCTTTGAAAGCCAAATGCTCAAGAAAGTGTGCTACACCTGTTTTTTTATCTGGCTCATCCACTCCACCTACATCTGCATAGGTAACAAAGGAGACTATTGGTGCTTGATGCCGTTCTAAAACAATGAACTTCAAACCATTGTCAAGCCGAAACTCTGTCAACTGTTGAATTACCCGATCCAAATAAGGTTGAATCGAAGTTTGAGTTTTGGGAGATGGCTGTACTCTTTGAGGAGGAGGTGCGGTCTGAGTTTGAGCTAGAGCGACTTCTGGTAATAACCCCCAGCTGAAAATCGTCAGTGCTAACAAAGTTACAACTAGCCGATACAGTATAGCTGGTACTTGGCTTAACCAATCTAAAAATGCTCGGAAGCAATTGAGCTGATTCATAAGCGACAATTAAACTAAATTTTCACTACCTAAGAGACAGGCGATTTGGTAAGCAGAGCGTTAATCTTGTATTAAGCTTTCTGTGCTTTTTGTACTTGACGTTAGACAATAATGCTACAAGTCGTGTTCCGAAGATCTCACAGTAACTGCTATGCGAGTTTTTAATTCTACTCCCCCCTCAGAGGCACAGACGCGTACCCGCATTTTACAGGCGGCACAAAAATTATTTGCCTCCCAAGGTTTTGATGGTACTACCACGCGGGACTTAGCACAGGCAGCAGGTGTAGCTGAGGGCACGTTGTTTCGTCATTTTCCCAACAAAAAGGC
Source organism: Mojavia sp. (assembly GCF_059505145.1). NCBI lineage: Bacteria > Bacillati > Cyanobacteriota > Cyanophyceae > Nostocales > Nostocaceae > Mojavia > Mojavia sp. Next base: position 12,114 of record NZ_JCACKA010000077.1, on the reverse strand, counting down.
TATTTTGGTTGAGGTGGCAACTAATGGCTGGATCGACATTCTGACTGATTTGCTCACAGAATTGAGCGAAATGGGCAGTTATAAAGCTGTAGCTCAGGTGATGCGCCGCCGGATGTGGAATTTGCACAAAAATGTTGATCTAATGCGAGTTTGTTTTATGGAAGTGCAGTTTCACCCAGACTTGCGCGATCGCATTCAATTAGATGTCATTACTAAAATGACCGATGTGGCTGAAGCTTTCTTCCAAACCGCTATGGATAAAGGCATTTATCGCCAGACAGACGCCAAACTTGTCGCCAAGGTTTTCTTGGGAATGTTTGCGATCGCAGGCTTCTCCGACAATACCCTCATGGAACCAAACGCCTCCCCTCAAGAAATGCAGCAAATGGCAGAAGGACTTGCTGATATCTTCCTCAATGGTGTGCTAGCTAAAGAATGAGGCATTATTAACTCAGCACTCAGCACTCAGCACTATTTTCGCTTGTTGACTCCATTGCTGCACTTGCTCAATCGCTGGACATAAATCTCGTCGTTGCAATGTTGCTACTTGTAGGCGCATAATTTGTTGATGCAATCTGTGAGTAGGAGTCTGAGCCAACTGCGCTACAGAGCCAATACCCGCGTGCAGTAATAAACCACAATATTGCGGCCCTACGCTGGGAATACGCGCCAAATCTGCCAAAGCTATCCATTTATTTACATATTGCAAATGCACTTGCAATTTATTTGCTAAGGCTAACTTTGACTCTAGATTTTTTCCTTGTTTAACTAGTACTCCTGTAGTTTTAATTCCACAGTTTTGCAGTTGCAATTGTTCTTCTTGGCTCAATCCAGGTAATTGCTCAATCGGCCAGTCACAAGCTGCGATAGGGCTTCTATTATGTGTGTGTTTAGCAGGCATTTCATGAAACTCAAACTTAGGCTTCTTTAATATTGTGACTGAATAACATAGGAAAGTGCTGAGTGCTTAAGAGCAATGCGTGGGTACTTCACGCTACTTGAAAACTAAAGCTGAGGCTTGCCCAATTATTTACGTCCAAGGCGTAGGAGTCAGTAACGGTGCTATTTATCTCAGCTTTAACTGGGCTGGCGTTGTGTAAATCTTGTAGTAGCGCTTGGGCAACTTCTAAGGGATTCAACAATGGGCCTATGGGTTGTTGATCTGTGGTGAGATTTTTAGCAGTTTCCAAATTAGTTAGGGTTTCGCTGAAAGGGTAGGTGCTTAAAATTAGTTGGTGTTCGCATTCATAAGCCGGCCCTGGAATCACCCATCCAGAGGTAGCCGCAGCTTGTGGTAGGCTAATAGTCTCACCTGGAGCGATGACTATTGGTTTAAGTAGAGGTTTGGTTTCCGAGATGTCAGATTCTGCGGGGATTTCCCAGGGGTAGAATGCGATCGCACTCCTACTATTCTTTAATCCCAGCAGTATTAAATATACTGGGCGATCGCTTAGATTTTGCACCTTGTACTGCATTCGGCTCCCAATAGGCACAACAGGAGTTCTAAGTGGCTTGCTCATTGAAGTTTCAGAACCGAGAGATCGCATTGTTTCTCGTTGCATGACAACACGAGGCGATATGCTGTTAATAATCTCTAAAGATGCCTTGATTGCCAAGCGCGAAGAACCTTCATTTTCTGTAAGACGCCATAATTTTGCTGCTAGTAAAGTTGTTAATTTTGGTGCTAATCGCTGCACTGCCATTTTTACTGCTTCGCCTACTTCCTCAGCAGTGTTGAGAATTAGCTCGCCGCCAACAGAAAATAGACCATAACGAGTGGGAGGTTGCAATAGCTTAGCAAATAAATAATCAGCTGGTTGTTCTCCTGCTACTACAGTGGATACACGAGTAACAGTGGCAAAAGCGCTGGTAGCATCTACTCGCTCAATTCTTTCGAGTCCAGTATCTAAGCCAACTATTAAATTAATATTGCGGGGTAAAACTCGGACTGCTTCCTGGACAAGTTGTCCGACTTGTAAAGAATTAGTATTATCAAAAATGGGGATTTGTGCTTTTGCAGTTAATCCAGTGCGCGATCGCAATACTAACTGCTCTCCTGTGACTAAGCTAAATCGAGAGTTAATTCCGTAATTTTCTAGTACTTGTGGCGGTATTCCTCCTAACCACAGATTAACTGTTTTGCCATCTTCTTCCGTGGCTGTGATTACTCCCTCGGCCCCTATAGTACTGTTGGGCAGAAAATTATCTGCAAGTAAAATTGCTTGGGGATTTTTCTTACTACTTAATAACGCTGGCTGCTGTGTGCTACCCAGCTTGTGCATAGAAGTTTCCACATGGGAGAGGCTGACTTGAATTGTCTTGGCTGGGCTGGCTTCCCATAAATATTGTGTTAAGGCGTAGGTAAATAATCCCGCACTAAAACCGGACAGCAAAACTTCTCTCGCCGATTGCTTTGATTCTGAGGTCGCTGTCAGCAGCAGAGGCGGAGTCACTTCGCCCTTACTGAGTGAATTTTGCGTTTTGAGTTGTTTGAGAAATTCCAGTTCTTCTGTTGCTAGCTGGGCATCTATTATTTCTGGGCGGGCGCGAATTCGCAATCCCGTTGGCTGGATTGTATTAGGAGCGTAGTAGCTAGTATCAAATACTGCTGTGACACGATCTGTAGGAAGCGATCGCAACAATGAAAGTAAGCTTTCTTCTAATAAATAATTGACAATATTAGTATTTTGTGGATTCTTGCTCTCATCGATTGGTACTAGAGCGTTTTGTACAGTATCGGTTTCTGTTTTGATGCGAGTACCGTAACCGCTAAAGTGAAAAATAACGGCATCGCCTGGTTTAGTTTGCTTACCGAGATGATCTAAAAAAGCCGCTTCAATAAATTCTCGGCTAGCTTGTTCCTCAGTTAAGGTGAGGATATCTGAAGCAGAGAAGCCAAAGCGATAAATTAACAGTTCTTTTTGTAGTTCCACATCGGTTAAACAACCGCTAAGAGAGGGGCTTTTTTGGTATTGATTTATGCCTATAAGTAAAGCCAGTTTACGCGGACTGGGTTGTGCCAAAGCTTGGTAATAGCGTAGGCTTTGCCCGCCGAAGGCATCGCCCAAAGTCAACCACTCAGTTTCAGTTATACCCAATACCGCGAGTATTGAGCCAATCCGTTGTAAAAAAGTCCGACGCTTCATAAATTAGCCATCAGCCCGTCAGCTAACAGCTTAAAGGGCTGAAGTCTGCTGTGTAAAGTTAATACTGTTTGTCTGTTAATAGACTACCCTAAGCCAATGCTTGTACTCGCATTGCCCGTGCCAATTCTGCGGCTACTTCAGGACGAGAAAATTCTGGCGGTGGTAATTCACCTCGACGCAGCATTTCTCTCACCTTAGTTCCTGAGAGGTGAACGCGCTCTTCTGGTCTACTAGGACTAGTTTTAGTCGTTGCCATCTGTTTAGTGCGAGTGCAGTAGAACGCGTGTTCAAATTTCATCGGCACAATGCCCAATTCATGGGCTGCAAATTCATCAAAGATGTACTGAGCATCGTAAGTACCGTAGTAGTCACCTACGCCTGCATGATCTCGCCCGACAATAAAGTGAGTGCAGCCGTAGTTCTTGCGAACTAAAGCATGGAAAATTGCCTCACGAGGGCCAGCATAACGCATTGCCGCTGGATTAATTGCCAAAATTACCCGGTCTTGGGGATAGTAGTGTTCTAGCAAAATTTCATAACAGCGCATCCGCACATCAGCAGGGATGTCATCTTCTTTTGTCGCCCCTACTAATGGGTGCAAAAATAAACCATCGACGGTTTCTAAAGCGCACTTTTGAATATATTCATGGGCGCGGTGGATGGGGTTACGAGTTTGAAACCCAACAATTGTTTTCCAGCCTTTGGTTTTAAACATTTGCCGAGACTCGGCTGGATCGATTTGGCAAGCGGGAAACTGAGGATGAGAATCACGTTGCAATAGCCAAATATCACCAGCAAGATTGACAGAACCTTGCTTATAGACTACCTGCACTCCAGGATGTTTAGCGTCATCAGTGCGGTAAACATTGACGACTTCGCGGGTTTTGTCGTAATGATACTTTTGCGTCAGTTGCAAAACCCCAATGTACTCACCTCTGGGGTTATCCAGACGGACAAAGCCGCCTTCCTGCAAAGGAGCAGCTACTTCTTCTGCTACCGACAGTGTAATTGGAATTGACCACACAAGACCGTTAGCTAGCCGCATTTCTGTAACCACGCGATCGTAGTCCTCTTGGTTCATAAAACCTGTGAGTGGACTAAAACCGCCGATCGCAATCATCTCTAAATCAGAAACGGCTCGCTCGTCAAGTTGCACTCGTGGCAAAAACTCTGCTTTTGAGAGAAATTCTGCCCTTTGTTCTGGTGTGGCGATGCGATTAACCAACTGTCCACCGTGGGGGGCAATGGCATCTGGATGGTGACTCAATGTAATCCCCTCTTTGAGTTAACTGTTATTGTTTCAAAGTATGTATTAACTTTATCAAAATGCTGATACGTAGAGAAAAAGAGTTTGGCTATGACTTACAAATTCAGAAACAATTTTCTATAGTACAAAAATACTATATTAATTTCGGGAACAAGTATGCTTAATTGTCATGATGTTGCCAAATATTTTCTTGCTCAATCAGCATATACCTCATTGTCCAATTTATCGCTGGTTTCTGCACCAAAATCGTCTTTAAAATCAATGTTCCCACAATCGTCTGTATTGCAGCCATTGCACATGAAATCACCAATGTCGTCTTGAATGGCTTTGTTCATCTGGATAATCGCTTTTGTACAGTCTTTTGCATTTTCAATCATCTCCATTTGCTGATACAGCTTAAAAGCTTCTTCATAGGCAGAAATAGCATCTGAATAATGGTATAGAGAATCTAGAGCCAATGCTAAATTAAACCAGCCATTAGCTTCAAATTGATTATGATGACTATGGTGAGCAGCTTCTATTCCGCGTTGAAGGTAAGAAATAGCTTGTTCATACTTTTCTAGCTGGCGGTATGTGTTGCCTATATTAATTAATGACCCTGCTGCTCCTTGAGGATCATTAAGCTTTGATTTAACTTCTAACGAAAAATGATAATAATCAATAGCTAATTGGTACTCTTCAAGATCACTGTAAATCATGCCTAAGTTATTTAATGCGTGAGCCTCAAACTCTGTATTCCCAATTTCTCTGACGATTTCTAAGCCACGTCGGCTATAGTCCAGTGCTTCTTCATAGTTTTCTAAATAAAAGTAGGCGAGACCCAAATTTACAAGAGAACCACCGATGTTGTCTCTATCATTAATTTCCTCGGCAATTTGTAAGCAATTTTGATAATATCCAATGGCTATTTCGTGATTTCCCATTCGATCATGAGCATCACCCAAACAAGTAAGTGTAGTTATAAATTCCCATTTTTCGACTTTTCCGGGAATCCAAAATTCTATTAATCGCTCATAAAGAGCAATTACGATATTCAAGTAGCCATGCGAACTTAAGAAGTTATAAACACAATTTTCATAATCATCAGTATCAAAAATTGTGTAAAAGGCTTTTGTATATTTTTTAGAATCACACAGATTGTTGAATTTATCAATATAGGGTTGAACTTGCTCAATTGTCTGCCATGCATACTCTTTAATTATGCTTGTAAGTTCTGTATTTTTATTTTTGTTAGCTTGATAATTTTGTTCATTTTCTTGCCCAAAATTAGGAACATTTGCTTGAGAGATTTTTTTATAATTTCTTAAGATTAGATAACGAGCTTTTCTCTCTGTCATTTTTCCCTCTGTCGTTTCATCCGGGAAAAGCATTTTAATAAGTTCGTAAGGCTTCTTTAAATAGCTATTTACTGTATCAGTTGTAATGTTTAGTTTTTTAGCAATCTGATCGCGAGGTAAGTCAATAGCAATAGCTTTTAAACATCTCTGCTCTTGGGGATTCAACCCATCTCCACCATTGCACTTCAATAGATCCAGGTAAAATTTATTCCAATCGCATAATTGGTCAACTTCTGAGAAGTCTTCGTTTAACTTATCTGTAAAATTTGGCATCGGTTCAATGTCTTTGTCTTTACTGCTCAAGGTTATCAATTGCTTTGGGTGATAGACTACCCACAAAATCACCCACAAAATTGCCTACGCTTGTGTAGAGACTTAGTTGGAGTTTTCCAGATAGCTTGTAAACAAATAAATCAACGAATCTGGAGAGAGTTAAATGACAGCTTATAATCACAACGCAGTCTACACTAGCCATACAACATCCATCCAGGCAAATTTTCACCAATCTGAATTTTTTGAGCAAGATACGCATTTCTTCACTGCCGACTTTGAGCGAGGAGAACTGATAAGTGGTTACGCTCTGTCTATCTTGGAATTGGTGCGTGGTATTTTGGGCGAAAACTACTGGTACTTCACCGAATTTCCTTTGCAAATAGCCTGCCCTAAAAGCGAAGGGGTTTACCTAGAGGATAAAACCTTGTGGCAGTTCTGGGTTAACTCTAGGGTAGACATAATTGTGATGAACCCTCATTTGGGTGAAAACTGCCGTAAAGCTTGTCTAATGTTGGAATGTCAGTCTCCCTGGCATGACCTGGAAGATACTCAACGGCGCGATCATACCAAATTTGATATTATTGCCTCTACAAAAACCCCTCTAATTTACGTTCGTTATGCTGACTATCCTAGAATTTTGCGTTTTTGGAGTCAGGGTAATAGTGATGAGGTATTTTATAATCCCTTTACTCAAGATCGTAAGACAGAGTTGAAAGAATTCTTCACAAGCTACTGTCTGTGAATTTGGAGCGATCGCCCTGACTTCTTCAACCTCAGAGTAGAGTGAACTAAGTGCGATCGCCATGTTTACATCTATGGTTGATGCTAGCTAGATATAAGGTATTGGTGATCGCGTAGAGACACTGGATTACAATGTCCCTACATGCGCGTTAACTAACTAAACTGTTCAATAATTCCGCCGCCTAAGACTTTATCATTGTCATACCACACCGCAGCTTGGCCGGGGGTGATGCTGAATTGGGGTTCATCAAACACTAAGCGGACGCGGGAGTTTTCCAGAGGAATCACCGTTACTGGTGTGGGATGGGAACGATAACGAATTTGCACTTCTGCACGAATTGGGGTGGATGGTTCAGCGATGGAAACCCAATTTACCCGGTTTACAGTGCATTCTGGCTGAGTTGCCTTAGTCCGATCGCCTACAATTACTTTATTATTCATCGCATCTAATTCAATCACATACAGCGGTTCAGGTGCAGCAATACCCAATCCTTTACGCTGTCCAATGGTGTAATGATGGACACCATCGTGTTGTCCTAAAATTTTACCGGATGTATCTACAATATCGCCTTTTTTCGGGGCTAAATACTTATCAAGAAATGCCCGCATGGAACCATTACTTTCTACCAAGCACAAGTCTTGGCTTTCTGGCTTATCGGCGGTTGCGAGTTTGTATTCAGCAGCAATGCGGCGCGTGTCGGCTTTTTGCATTTCTCCTAGAGGAAATACTGTAGCTGCTAGTAAATCTTGAGACAAGTCATAGAGGAAGTATGATTGGTCTTTGTTGCGGTCAACTGCTCTTAGTAGCTGGTAACGCCCAGTAGCTTCGTCATAGTTAATTTGGGCATAATGACCAGTAGCGATGCGATCGCATCCTAGTTGCTCACGGGCATACTGCACCATTGGGCCAAATTTTACAGTTTTATTGCACTGCGAGCAAGGCAGAGGGGTGATCCCAGCGCTGTAACCAGCCACTAAATAATCGACAATATTAGTCTGAAAGACATCTCGAATATCAACAACTTGATGAGGAATGCCGAGTTGTTCGCAGATATTAGCCGCGTCGATCATTCCTTCAGAGCAACACTGACCTTTGCCTTTCATTAGCCAAAGCGTTAAACCAACAACTTCATAGCCCTGATTGTGCAGGATTGCAGCAGCGGTGGAACTGTCTACGCCACCGGAAAGACCAACGACGACTTTTTTCATGTCCTTAAATCTTGTTAAGCTAGTGACTGCTACTAACGCTAATGCTAAACATAAAACGCAGGTTTTTAGGGGTTAAAACCTATGCCATGCAGCCCTATGGCAAAATATAAACTTTGTTCAACTTGCAAATTGTAAATTTTATACAATCAACTTGACACCGTGTTTTTGGGTATCATGATTGCAACTAATGACAACCCACACTCTTGAAACTACTTGCTTCTGTGCTGTACTGATAATAGTAGCCCTTTACTCAATGTGTGAGTACAGGCTATTTATACAAGCACAATAGAGAGTTGCGAGATTGTTTAATTGTAGCATACATCCTTCAAAGCCTTACGAGTAAAGCACTTCCGTTTTTGGTAAATATATAAAAGATAACTGTGAAATTAATCAATAATAATAACCGTAAAATTAATGAACTTTCACTTTAAGAATAAGATAAAAATCAACATAATTAAGGATTTATACTACTTTCTTATGTAAACAAATCACATAGATATTTAATCTATTACTAGTAAGGTAGAGATTTTATCAAGACCTATGCATTACCACACAAATCAAGCAAATCTAAGTTAACACTGATATAGGTGCTACAACAGACAGCCTCAATTAGTTCCTTGAGGAAATTTTCGAGAAATCCTGTTACTACTATGTCCAAAACAATACCAGATAGACTGATAACATTTCCAATGCTGCCTTTGTTCTTGGGAGGATACTTGGCGTTGATCCCCGACTCTACCCCAGCACAAGCACAAACCGCCAATGGTGGTATTTTATTGGCACAACGAACGGTGGTTGACAGTTTACCCCCACCGCCAAATTTCCAATTAACTCCCTATAAACAACAACGATTAAAATCACCACAAAGGCAACCAATACGACAAGTACCGTGGAACTCATATAATCAAAACTTTCAACCATACCAAAGAGTGAGGGGCAATCAATATAATCAAACTAATCAAAACTTTCAGCCTTATAAATCAGCGCAAGCTAATTCATATAGTTGGAATTATGAACGCTATTTAGTGTATGTTGAAGGCAATAGTTATCAGCAACTGGAACGCATACGCCAGATTGAAGGTAGCGCTTATATCCGAAATTACAATGGACGTTCCGTTATCCAATCAGGAGCTTTTAGTAAAGCAGCTAACGCCCAACAACGAGTTAGAGAACTGGAGTTAAATGGCATCAGTGGGGCAAGAATTGTCAAATCCACTAATGGTCAGGAAATAGGATATTCTGCTAACACCGGAGGAAATTCTAGGCAAAAAAAATCTGATTTTTACTATGTAACTGTTCCTGCTAAATCAGAAGCATTATCTTCTATCGCCAGCCGAATTCGGCAGAATTCAGGACGCTATGACATTGTAGTCGAAAGAGCAAAACCATTAGGGCCACACGTAGCAGTTGGGCCTTTTACCCGGCGCTCAGATGCAGAGCAATGGAATGACTATATACGAAAATTAGGATATGGTAACGCCAGAGTTTATTACGGCAGATAATCTAGCGGTTGTAGGTTGAATGCAATACAACTTTTGGAGTTGGCGAAAAGGAAAAGGGTAAAGGGCAAAGAATGATTTCAGCCTTTACCCTTTTTTGTAGGACTTACGCACTGAAGCCTGAAACCCTGATCCCCCCTAGCCCCCCTTAAAAAGCTACCGTGTACACACAAGTCTTTGAGAGTTGTCCCACAGGCTTTTGATCCCCCCAACCCCCCTTAAAAAGGGGGGCTAAAATCCCTCAAAGTCCTCCAATTTATCGGAGGATAATGACGGATCTACAATGATTTCGGTTTAGTACACAGATGTGTGTACACCGTAGCCTTAAAAAGGGGGAAAGTCTAAAGCCCCACGCCACTGAGGGACTCGAGGAACCCGCAAGGGCGCAGGGCTGCCCCTTTTTAAAGGGGTTGGGGGATCTGAGTGCGTAAGTCCTGTTTGTTTCTATGTTTACTAAAAAGAATTACGCCTCAATATTTCTGCATTGGTTCTGTCTGACTCCCCGCACCTGATGTTAAAAGTAAAGAATGAGAAGTTAAGGCGGATCTCATTAGTTACAACTCAGCAATCAGGACTGATGCACAATCGGCAAGAACAAATTTCCCAAATCGTAGTTACCGCTGGGCAGATGCGGGATATTGAAGAGCGTATCTTTGCAGCCGGAATGCCTGTAGCGGCTTTAATGGAAAAGGTGGCTGGATTAATTGCCCGTCGCATTCAGGTAATGATTCCTGATAAATCTCGTGTTGGGATTTTGGTAGGCCCTGGTCATAATGGCGGAGATGCTTTGGTAGTAGCCCGTGAACTACATTTTTGTGGGTATGAAGTTTGGATATATAATCCTTTCTCGAAGCTGAAAGAATTAACTACACAGCATTTGCAATATGCCCAAAGCGTAGGTATTCCTTGTTATCAAACAATTGAGCAGTTGCCAGATTGTGATTTATTAGTTGATGGGTTGTTTGGATTTGGCTTAGAAAGAACGCTCACCGATCCGATCGCTTCTGCAATTAATCAGCTAAACACATGGAATCAGCCAATTTTTAGTATTGATTTGCCTTCAGGTTTGCACACTGATACTGGTGAAGTTTTAGGAATTGCAATTCGTGCTACCCATACATTTTGCTTGGGTTTGTGGAAGCTTGGTTTTTTGCAGGATCAAGCTTTAGATTATATCGGCGAAGCTGAGTTAATTGATTTTGATATTCCTGTGGCTGATGTGCAAGCTGTACTCAAGGATGCACCGAAAATTACACGCATTACGACAGCAAGCGCCATCAAGAATCTGCCTTTACCTCGTCCACCAGTCACGCACAAATATAAGGAAGGGCATTTACTGTTAATTTGCGGTTCGCGTCGCTATGCTGGTGGTGCAATTTTAACTGGTTTGGGTTCCCGTGCTAGTGGTGTGGGGATGCTCTCAATTGCTGTGCCAGAATATCTTAAACCGCTTTTAGTTTCGCATTTACCAGAAGCGCTGATTATTGGTTGTCCAGAAACAGAAACCGGAGCGATCGCTCACTTACAATTACCAGAAAAAACCGATTTGAGTTCCTTTGATGCGATCGCAATTGGCCCTGGTTTAACAATCGATAGCACTCCGATTGTGCAAGAGGTAATAGCAAGCAATCGCCCTTTACTTCTCGATGCTGATGGGTTGAACGTCTTGGCACAGATGGGAACTATCCCCACGTTACAAAAACGCCAAGCGCCAACGGTACTTACACCCCACGCTGGTGAATTTAAGCGGTTATTTCCTGATATTCCTAACGCTAATCAAGATAGAGTTAAAGCCGTGCGGGAAGCTGCAATGCAAAGCGGAGCAATAGTATTGTTGAAAGGAGCAAGAACTGCGATCGCTAACTCTCAAGGTGCTGTTTGGTTGAATCCCAAAAGTACCCCAGCTTTAGCCCGTGGTGGTAGCGGTGATGTGTTAACTGGGCTACTGGGTGGATTGTTGGCGCAAGCCGCAACTAAGCAAATAGCTGTTGAAGATATGGTAGCAACTGCTTCCTGGTGGCATTCTCAAGCAGGAATTTTAGCAGCCGAAGAACGGACAGAATTAGGCGTAGACGCATTTACATTGACACAGTATTTGATGAAAGTTCTCGTATAAAACTTACAGTATTTTGCAGATTAATAGACCACAGTAGAAGCACAACAATGTTGTGCCCTTATGATAATTTACAGAACTTACGCACTCAGATCCCCCAACCCCCCTTAAAAAGGGGGCTTTAGACGTTCCCCCCTTTTTGAAGGGGGGTTAGGGGGGATCAGGGTTTCAGACTTGGGTGCGTAAGTCCTAATTTAGTGTTTAGAGCGTGTATTCCATGCAAAGGAAAAACGCTGTAGCATCATTTTCAAAGACAGGAAACCAGGAAATGAGTCTTTGATACTCGTGATATCATGTCCATTCAAATAACCGTCATTGCGACTGTAGGGAAGCAATCCCAAAAACATTGCGATTGCGTCGTTTCACTTCGTTCCACTCGCAATGACATTAAGGGTGATTTGCCGGACATGATATGAATGAGTCTTTGAGGTGGATGAACGAGTCTTTGATACTCGTCAACGAGTCTTTGAGGTAGATGAACGAGTCTTTGATACTCGTGAATGAGTCTTTGAGGTGGATGAACGAGTCT